>JAHYYO010000020.1:0-20957 GCA_019424925.1 Collinsella sp. | reverse complement strand
CGGCGCAGGAATGCCCGCTTGCGACGTGCGAGATCACGACGCCGTCGAGCATCACAGCAGACGAGGCGCGTATGCGTCTCGCTCAAGTCATGGCCGCGCTGGCGGCCGATGCGGGCATGCCCGGCGCGCTCGTTCCCGCGGGCGCAGTGCTGAGTTGCGTGGTGCCGGCGCTCGAGCGCCCGTGGAAGGCGGCGCTTTCCCGTACCTGCACGGGACGCGTGCTCACGGTGGGACCGGGCCTCAAGACCGGCATGCCCGTGCACTACGACGATCCGGCCGAGATCGGCCCCGACCGCATCGCCGACGCCGTGGCTGCCCGCGCCGTCTACGGCTCTCCGTGCATCGTGATTGACCTGGGCACGACGACTAATATCGAGGTCATCGACGCGCGCGGAACCTTTGTCGGCGGCGTCATCGCGCCGGGTCTGGCGCTTGGCGCCCGCTCGCTTTCGGCTGCTGCGGCGCGCCTGCCGCAGGTCGAGCCCTCGGCACCCACACATGTAATCGGCCGCAACACGCGCGAGGCCATGCGTTCGGGCGTGGTTCTGGGCGAGGTGGCACGCATCGACGGCATGCTCGACATGGTGCTTGCCGAGATGCGCGCGACCAAGGCCGCGGGGGAGGGCAATGTACCCATCGTCATTACCGGCGACGATGCCGAGGCACTTGCGGCGCTGGTCGGCCATAGCCTGACGGTCGATGACGCGCTGACGCTGCGGGGTCTCGCCGAGCTCTACCGCATCAATCAAAAGCCTCGTCGCGCATAAAGCCGAGGACATCGGTGGGAGAGGAAACAGCCCCACCTTTCACCTGCTACAATGGGTCAAATTATTGCGATTACGGAGGTGTCTGCCATGTCGGACGATCTTCATCAAACTTCGTCAGGCAAGCGCCTGGACGTCATTAGCTGGGACGAGTTCTTTATGAGCGTGGCCATCGCCGCACAGCGCCGCAGCAAGGACCCCAACACGCAGGTGGGTGCGTGCATCGCCAGCACCAACCACCGTATCCTTTCGGTGGGCTACAACGGTACGCCCTCGGCGCTCAACGACGACTTTTTCCCGTGGGGTACGAGCGACGACCCGCTGCAGGACAAGCACAACTACGTGGTCCATGCCGAGGCCAACGCCGTGCTCAACTACCGTGGCTCGCTCAAGGACCTCGAGGGTTCCACGGTCTACGTCACGCTGTTCCCGTGCCACGACTGCGCCAAGATTTTGGCGCAGGTGGGTGTGGGCGAGGTTGTCTACCTGGACAACAAGTACGCCGACACCGACGACGGCCGCATCAGCCGCCGCATTCTCGACTCCTGCGGTATTAGCTACCGCCAGGTTATCGTCGATGTTCACATCGGTACCGAGGGGCAGGCTCAGCAGTAGCGCGTGACAATGCCAGCTGGTAACAACAGGCAGCTAAAAGATCCCCGTCCCAAATTGACTGCTCGTGAAAGTCGTGTCCGCGCGCATGGATGGCTCGTGAGCGGGTACATGGCTGTAGTAACATAGCCCCTGTCCGCGGGCGTGCCCGCGTTATTGTGAGAAAGGAGCCCCTGTGGCTGTTAACGAAGAGCTGCTTAAGAAGGTTCTTGAAGAGATTCGCCCCAACCTGCAGGCCGACGGCGGCGATATGGAGTATGTGGGTGTTGACGACGAGGGCGTCGTCAAACTGGAGCTGCAGGGTGCCTGCGCCGGCTGCCCTATGAGCGCGCTGACCCTGTCCATGGGTATCGAGCGTATCCTCAAGGAGCATGTGCCCGGCGTTACCCGTGTCGAGCAGGTTAATGCCTCCGGCGAGACCGACGACCTGTACGACGAGTACGCGCCGTTCTAAGATGCGAAAGCTGCGGACGGCATACTCCGCATAGACGTTACGCCCAAATATGCGGCTGCGAGCGCAAGGCCCGCGGCCGCATTTGTATGTAGGGAGTAGGAGGGTCGACATGCTCAACGACTTCTACCATATGCTTGATCCCGTCGCGATCTCGGCGGGGCCCATCACGATTTACTGGTATGGTCTGGCCTATGTGGTCGGAGCTCTGCTCACGGCGGTCGTCATGTATCGCACGCAGCGTCGCTGGGGCTTTAGCATCACGATTGACGACCTGACGAGCGTCGTGGTCGGTGTGGTCTTTGGCCTTATCATCGGCGCCCGCCTGTTCTACGTCATCTTTTACGGCGACGGCTACTACTGGGCACATCCGCTCGAGATCTTTGCCACCAACGAAGGCGGCATGAGCTTCCACGGTGGCCTGGTCGGCGGCATTATCGGCGGCATCATCGTTTGCCGCATGTATAAGCTCGACGCATGGACTCTGGCAGACCTTGCTGTCATCGGCGCGCCGCTGGCCTTGTGTCTGGGCCGTTGTGCCAACTTTGTCAACGGTGAGCTGTGGGGCAAGCCGACCGATCTGCCCTGGGGTGTAGTCTTTGGCGGGACTGCGGGCGATATGCCGCGTCACCCCTCCCAACTCTACGAGGCATTTCTTGAGGGCATTGTGCTCTTCTGCATCCTGCAGGTGCTCAGCCGCAAAAAGCCGTTGCTGCCCCAGGGCACGTTTATGGGCGTGTTTGTGATGGGTTACGGCATCGTCCGCTTCCTCGTCGAGTTCGTGCGCGTGCCCGATGCCCAGCTGGGCTATCTGCTGGGCGGCGTCATCACGATGGGTCAGCTGCTGAGCCTTCCGCTCGTGATTGCGGGCCTGGCGCTCGTCATCTTTGCCCTCCGCCGCAACCGTCCCCAGCGCATCTACCTCGACTCCTAACCACCACAAAGGGGACAGGCACTTTTGTGGTGGTTTGCTGGGCAACGATGACAGAACCGTAACGTTTCCCCAGATAAAACCTGCCAAAATAAACCTGTCCCTTTTTGGCAGGTTTCTAGAAAGGCTCTTTGGACTGTGAAGGATTCCGATCTCTCCACAACGGCTGCGCGCGACGCGGCCCGCATCGTCTGGTTTAAGCGCTACCCCGCCAAGCAGACGCTCATCGCATTTCTGCTCGCGCTGTTGGCGACCACGGCGTTTTCCATCGATCCCGCCCCGGTGTCGAGCAACGCAGTCTTGGCGATTGACCCCAAAGCCTCGGGCATGCTGTACGTGTGCTACGAGGTGCTCCTCTCGTTTGCCGGCCATACCGACGCGGTCATGCTGCTTGCGCTTGCCTGCCTGCTCACGCTGCCGTTTCGCTACGTATTCTTTGGCCGTGGCGACACCTGGCGCCCGTCGATCATTCTGCCGTCGCTGTTTTTCGCCATCTGCATGGTGTTCGGCCGCAGCTACGACCTCACCGACTCGGCCGAGATTGTTCTTGGCGACAAGGCCCGCATCATCTGTGCCTGGATTGGCGGCGCGGGCTGGATGCTCCTAGCGATCGTTGCCTTCTACCTGGCTTTTGAGTGTCTAGATTGGCTGAGCTCTCGGCGCATTCCGTTTTCCGAAGCGCACTTTGGCCGCGTATGGCGTGTGGCTCACGCCGTGCTCTCGGCCCATCCCTTTGCCGGGCCCTTCCTGGTGCTTATGATCGCCTGGGCGCCCACGCTCATCGCTTCGCTGCCCGGCCTTTTTATGGGAGATACGGGTGCGCAGATTCGCCAGTGGTTCAACTATCCCAACGGCACGAGCGACTACCTGCGCCTACTCAACCCCAATGTCCTGCTCAACGGGCATCACCCGGTCGTGCACACGGCCATTATCGGCTCGTGCGTTCAACTGGGGCTTTCGGTCTTTAACAGCGCCAATGCGGGGCTTGCCATCTACACCTGCGCTCAGTTCGTCATTACGGCCGCCTGCATGGCCTATTCCGTCTCGTCGCTGCGCAAACTGGGCGTGAGCCTGCCGGTCCGCGGCGTGATCTTGCTGTTCTTTGTGTTTATGCCCATGTTCTCTAACTACGCGGCCCTGCTCACCAAAGACGTGCTCTTTGCCGACGCGTTTTTGGTGCTGTTGGTGCAGACCGTGAAGCTCGTGGCCTGCGGCCTGCCCCGTCGCGATGCCAATGCCGAGCGTGCGGGCGAGAAGGCCCCCGTGCTCTTTGCGCGCCATGACTGGCTGTTGTTTGCGCTTGCTGCCATGGGTTCCACGTTTTTGCGCAATGGAGGCCTGGTGTTTCCGCTGGCGGCGTGTATGATCGCGGCGGCGTTTTGCGCATGGGATGTACATGTCGCTCGTCGTGCGGCTAAGCAGACGGGCACCGCGGTCTCATGCGTCACGCCGCGATTCCGCTGGGTTGGCGTCCTCGCGGTGCTCGCGCTCTGCCTTGCCTCTAATATGTACTTCACCAAGGTCTTTATGCCGGCGCACGACATCACGCCCGGCTCCAAGCGCGAAATTCTCTCGATTCCGTTCCAGCAGACGGCTCGTTTCGTTCAAAAGCACGATGGCCTCAACTCGGGTGTCAACCCCACGGTAAAGGAGGACGGCACCATCGTGGAGGCGCCCTGCGACGGTTTGGTGACCGACGAGGAGCGCATCGTGATCGATCGCGTGCTCAAGTACGAGAACCTGGGCCGCCGCTACAACCCTGACAAGTCCGATGCCGTCAAGAACTGCTTTAACGAGTACGCCTCGCAGGAGGACATCAAGGCCTATTTTGAGGTCTGGGCGCAGATGTTCAAAAAGGATCCCGAGTGCTATATCTCGGCGCTCATCAATAACTATTACGGCTACTTTTATCCGAGTGCCCGCGATGCCTGGGTCTACAGCACGGCGCGTAGTGCCGAGATCATGGCGCGTCCCGACAACCTCAAGTACTTCGACTTCCATCCGGTTGACAGCAACGTGGTGCGCTGGTGTGACCACCTGATCAATCTGTACCGTGTGGCGGTGCAGCGCATCCCGTTTATTTCGCTCACCATGAGCTCGGCCACCTATGTGTGGATCATGATTGCCGTGGTGGTCTACCTGCTGCGTCGTCATTCATGGCGTGCGCTGACGATCTGGGTGCCGCTGTTGGGCGTGCTCGCCGTGTGCCTGATTGGTCCGTGCAACGGCTCGACCTACATGCGCTACCTGTATCCGGTCATCGCCTGCATGCCCTTCGCCATCGGCGCCACCGTCACCCGCAGCGACTTCCTCTGGTCCTAACTTGGTGCATTGGGGTCAGGTTTCTTTGCACCAAAGGGGACATCATCACGACGCCTTCATTTTGGGGTTTATCTCGCAGGCTAGTAGGTATATCATAACGACGTTTGTTTATATTGCCCGAGCATCTGCGCTGGGCTTTAGGTCGAAACCGATAGGAGACACGTATGTCCGGACACTCTAAGTGGGCCACAACCAAGCATCGTAAGGGCGCGCAGGACGCCAAGCGTTCCGCCCTCTTCTCCAAGCTCAGCCGCAACATCACTGTTGCTGCCCGTCTCGGCGGTGACCCGCTGCCCGAGAACAACGCCAGCCTCGCCGCTGCCGTTGCCAAGGCCAAGGCTCAGTCCATGCCTAAGGACAAGATCAAGTCCGCTATCGACAAGGCTTTTGGTTCGGGTGCTGACGCCGCCGTCTACGAGAACATCGTGTACGAGGGCTACGGTCCCGCCGGTGTCGCCGTCTACGTCGACTGCCTGACCGACAACCGCAACCGTACCGCCGCTGATGTCCGTTCCGCCTTCTCCCACGCTGGTGGCAACCTGGGCACCTCCGGCTCCGTCGCCTTCCAGTTTGAGCGCAAGGGCCAGATCGTCGTCGCCAAGGAGATCCTGGATGAGAACGCCAAGAAGGAGACCATGATCGCCAACGGTGCTGCCGGTGACGAGGATGAGTTCATGATGGCTATCGCCGAGGCCGGTGGCGAGGACTACGAGGATGCCGGCGAGGAGTGGATCGTCTGGACTGCTGCCAACGAGGTCATGGCTGTCTCCAAGGCGCTCGAGGAGCAGGGTGTCCAGGTCAAGGGCTCCGAGACCACCATGGTCCCGACCACCCCGACCGAGGTTTCCGGCGCCGACGCCAAGAAGGTCCAGCGCCTCATCGACCGTCTTGAGGAGCTCGACGACGTCCAGGACGTCTACAGCACCATGGACATGACCGACGAGGTCATCGCTGCCCTCGAGGAGGAGTAGCGCCAGCACGGATTGAGCCGTGCATATCTGGGCATAATGAAGCGAGCATGCAAGCCTCGTGGAATAGATGAGCCGGATCCGCGTGCGTAGAGCACCGGACCCGGCTCTTTTATAATGATGCGAATCGTTTTGCATTCTGTGGACCGAGACCCGAAAGGAGCGCCGCATGCGCGTGCTCAAACGAGCCCTAGCAATCGTGTACCTTGCCGCCGCCATCGTGGCGCTGGGCACGCTTGTCTGCCAGTTTTGGGGGCCGTATACGTATCGCTTTATGCTGCTGATGCGCGACCCCATGCCGCGCATCGTCGTCACGGCGTGCGCCGGTGTCGTGGCGCTTGGCGTACTGCTGAGCTTTTTCCGTCTGATGTTCGCGCGTCGCGAGCCGTCCTGCGTGCATCCGGCGGGGGAGCGCAATATCGAGGTCACGCTCGCAGCGCTTTCCTCGTGCGCCCGTGCCGCGGCGGAGTGCGATGATCGCGTGATGGTTGAGCATATCGAGGCGCGCGTTCAAGGCTCCGACGAATCGCACGTTCGTTTTAAGGTCGAGGCCATCGCGCTCGATGATAAGGACGTTGCCGCTCTTGCCACCTCGATGCAGCAGCGCATCGAGAAGGCCTGTGACACCATGCTCGGTACGCCGGGCACGACCGCGCGCGTCCGTTTTTTGCCGTCCAAGACTACCGTCCAGACCGTGGAGGTTTCCGGTGAGTGATACCAACCAAGACAAGACCGCCCGCACGCCGCGCCTGACGATCGATCAGAACGCTATGCCGGCGAGCGAACCTGTTGACTCCAAAGCGGAGGCAACCGAGTTACAAGACGCGGCAGCCGCGGATTTTGACGAGGCTATGGGTCTCATCAAGGGTACGGGCGCTGCCATCTGGAGCTATGCTGTGCGTCATCCCAACACCACGCTCGGCGCCGTCGCCGGCTTTATCCTCGCCGTGTTGGTGCTCACGTTGGGCCTGTGGGACACGCTCGTCATTGCATTCTTCGTGCTGATCGGCGCTGTGATCGGCCAAATTCGCGACGGCGAGAACGGGATCGTCAACTTCTTCGGCCGTCTGTTTAGCGGCCGCTAATATGTATTCGACTGTCGCATCCGCGGCAGGCATAAGGAGGAACCATGGCTTTTAATACGAAGGTCGATGTGGCCGATACCGAGCTCGAGGAGAACGAGGCGGTCGTCGCCGAAGCCGAGGATGTGACGCTCGAGGATGAAGCGCTCGTCGAGGCCGAGTCCGATGTGGATGAGGATGACGAGGAAGCGGACGAGTCCGAGGACTCGCTGACCTATTCCAACGGCGTGATCGAGAAGATCGTTGCCATGGCCACCCGCGAGGTTCCGCACGTTCTGGGCATGAAGGGTAACCTCATGCACTTTGTGCAGGAGCAGTTTGGTGCTGAGAATCTGACCAAGGGCGTGACGGTCGAGGTCACCGATGACAATCGCGTGGTCGTCAACATCTCGGTCATCATCGAGTACGGCGCCTATGCGCCTGCGATCTTTGACGACGTTAAGGCGCGCGTCACCGAGCGTCTTGCCGCGATGACCGGTCTTGAGGTGGCAGGCGTCAACCTGCGCATCGAGGATGTCATCACCCCCGAGGAGTACGAGCACCGCACCAGCCAGCACGAATAACCTTCCAAAAAGGGACAGGTTTCTTTTGGCAGGTTTTATCTGCGAAAACGTTAAACGGCCGACCGCGCAAGCAAAAGCGCGGTCGGCCGTTTCCGTACGCTCCCGATGTAGGCATACCGCTCGTCTAACTAAGGGTTGCAATCCCCACGTTCCGCGTTACTCTAATGGGCGCAATGTTTCCAAATTGTTAACGAGGGGTTGCCGTAATGGCCGACGAGCACGAAACAGAAAGCAAGGCATGGGCAATTGAGGCCGCTGCGGCAGAGGCGGCGTCGCGTGCTGCCGAGGAGGTGCATCGTCCTCCCGTAGTGCCGATGGAGCGCGTGGTCGATCGCGCCGATATCGAGCGCGGCGAGCGTGCCGGCCAAAAGCGCAGCCAGGAGCCGGGCTTCCCGCGCTTTTTCGCCGAGCTCAACCTGGGCCTGATTCTTACGGCTTTTGCCATCGTCGCGTTTAAAACCCCAAATCACTTTGCTTTTGGCGGCACCTCGGGTGTGTCGGTCATTCTCTCCACGTTGTTCCCGACCCTGCCCGTCGGTGTCTTTATGTGGATTATCAATGCGGTGCTCGTCATCCTGGGCTTTATCTTTTTGGAGCGCAAGGCAATCCTGTGGAGTGTCTTTGCCTCGTTTGCGCTGTCCGCCTATGTTTCGCTGTTTGAGCTCTTTATTCCGACCGATGTCTCGATGACGGGCGATATGTGGCTCGACCTGTGCTTTGCCGTGATTCTGCCGGCGCTCGGCAGCGCCATTGTCTTTGACATCGGCGCCTCGACGGGCGGCACGGACATTCTCGCCATGATCCTCAAACGTCGCACGACGCTCGAGATTGGCCGCGCCCTGCTGCTGGTCGATATCGGCATCGTGACCATCGCGGCCTTCTTGTACGGCCCGCGCGTCGGTCTGTATTGCGTGCTTGGCCTGTTTGCCAAGACGCTTGTGGTCGACAAAGCCATCGAGAGCATCCACCTGCGTAAAGTCTGCACGGTCATTTGCTCCGAGCCCCTTAAGGTCGAGGAGTTTATCGTCAAGCATCTCAACCGTACGGCGACTATCAGCCGCGGCTACGGTGCTTTCTCGGGCAAGTGCGTGACGGTGATCATGAGCGTGCTAAGCCGTCGCGAGGCCGTGCAACTGCGCCGCTATGCGCGCGAAGTCGATCCGGGTGCCTTTATCACGATCGTCGACAGCTCCGAGATCGTCGGCAAGGGTTTCCGCGGAACGAACTAACGCGGTCGAGCTCATCAAACAATCGAATAGCGCCCTGCGCATTGCAAATGCGTCATATTGGAGTATTTGTCCCCACATTGGGTGATAATGATGCCAAAGACATCGTTTGCGATCCAGATGATTCGCTCAAGATACGAAGGGATGATCTCGATGTTCTGTTCGCAGTGTGGTGCCCCCATGGGCGATAACGACAAGTTCTGCGGCGCGTGTGGTGCCCCCAATGCCGGTGCCGCAGCCTCTGCCCCTCAGGGTCAGCCCCAGCAGTTTGTTCCGCAACCGCCCGTGGCGAATGCGTCCAAGGGCTGTGTGGCTCAGGCGTTTGAGGATATGACCAAGACTCCGGGCGTGCTGCAGCGCGTGTGCCAGATTGCCTTTTTACCGGCGCTGATTTGTGTTGTGTCGGTACTCGTGCTGTTTATTCCCGTTATTGGCGGCATTGCAGCTGCCATCGGCTTTTTGGCAGCTTGCATTGCGAGCGTGTGTGGTTCCGGCTTTGGTATTGAGTGGGGTCGCGATCTGTCGCTCAAGGTTGATGGCGGTATGGATCGACCACTCATGCGTTCCACGTCGTTTGGCCTCGGAGTCTTTTCGAGCGTTATCTCGGTCGTGCTCGAGGTTATCGCTGCCATTCCCGTTATCGGTGTAGTGCTTTCGCTGGTGGAGAGCGTGGTAATTGGCGCCGCGGGCTCGTATTCGTATTACGGCTCCTATGCACTCGAGGCAGCGCTGTTTGGCTCGCTTGGCCTGCTTGTCCTGGCTATGATTGCCACGGCGGTCCTGGGGGTCTTCTTTAAGATGTTCGCCGACATCGCCGTGATGCACTTTGCGGTGACTGGTCGTGTGGAGAGCGCGTTTTCGCTCGACAAGGTTTGGGCGGCGTTTAAGCACAACAAGACCAAGCTGTTCTGTGCTTCGTTCCTTCCCGAGTTTTTGACGGGCCTGGTCGCCAACGTTGTCACATGGATCTTGACGATCGTCTTTGGCACCATTGCCTCTGTCGGTATGTATAGCTACTACTACCGTCCTTCGGCTATTGAGGCGCTTGTTACCGGCGGTGGCATCACGCTCGTATTGTTCTTGGTGCTGACAGCGTTTGTCACGGTATTCCTTACGGTCTTTGGCAAGATGCTCAAGCACCGTGCCGTTGGCTATTGGGTTGCGCGCTACGCAAGCGAGTGGGCCGACGAGGACAAGGACGACGTCCTGACTTTTGTATTGCCCTTCGAGAAGAAGTCCGCTCCTTCGGGTTACAGTGTTCCGGATGTCGCACCCGCTCCCGCACCCGAGCCCGCGCCTGAGCCCAAGCCTGCGCCCGAGCCGGCATCTGCACCTGAGCCTGAGCCGGCACCTGCGACCGAGCCGGCGCCTGTGCCTGAGCCCGAGCCGGCGTCCGAGTCAAGCTCCGACGAGGACCCTCAGGACGAGTAGCCATGCCGCCTGCCATTTGGGGGCGGGGTAGAAATGGCGCTTGACAAATGAGCGGGGGCGGACGTGTCGAAACGTCCGCCCCCGCTTTGCTTTAGCCAGGCTGTTATGGGTGGGTGTGACGACTACTCGTCGCGCTTCTCCTCGTGGCGAGCGGCAGCCCGCGCATCGTGGATGCCCTTGATGGCGGCATGGCGGGCGGTGCGAGCATCGTGCATGGCGTCGCGCGCCTCAGCGGCCGTCGCCTTGGCAGAGCGCAGCTTGGCCGCCAAGTCGGGGTTGGTCTCGGCAACCGCGGCGATCGTGGGGCCGTCGAGCTCCTCTTGCGTGGGCTCGGCCAAAAAGTCGATGGCATACTGGGCGGCTACCATGGAACCCTTGGCCAGTACCGACTCGTCAATCTTGTAGAAGCAAGAATGTTGGGCGTACGTGGCGCCAATCTGGGGGTTGCGCGTGCCGACAAAGGCGAGCACGCCCGGCACGCGGCGCAGAAACTCCGAGAAGTCCTCGCCCGAAAGTGTGCCGCGATAATGGCCTTGGCCGGTGGGGCCCAGGCACTTGACCACGGCCTGACGGCAGCGCTCGCTCGAGGCGGCATCGTTTTCGACCTTGTAGTTGGCGATGGTGTAATCGGTAAGCTCGGCCTCGGCGCCCAGGGCCGCCGCGGTGTGCTCTACGATGCGGCGCATGAGCTCGGGCATTTCCTCGTGCGTCTTGTCGCCATAGGTGCGCACCGTGCCGGCGAGGTAGGCGGTGCCGGCGATGACGTTGCGCGCGGTGCCGCCGTGCAGCTCGCCGACGGTGATGACAGCCGGCTCGTAGGGGCTGATCTCGCGCGAAACGATGGTCTGCAGAGCGTTGACGATCTCGGCGGCAACCATGACGGCGTCGTGGCCGCGTTGGGGCATGGCGCCATGGCACGAGGTGCCGCGGACATCAATGCGGAACCAGTCGGTATTGGCCATGCGCGGACCGGGCTCGCAGCTTACGGTGCCGGCGTCGACCTCGCTCCAGATATGCGCGGCGTAGGCGCCATCGACGCCGTCGAGCACGCCCGTGCCGATCATGAGCTTGGCGCCCTGGCCGTTTTCCTCGCTGGGTTGGAAGACGATGCGGACTTCGCCGTGGATGTCGTCGGTCATATGGCGCAGGATTTGCAGCGTGCCGAGCATCATGGCGATGTGGCAGTCGTGGCCGCAGGCGTGCATGCAGCCCTCGTTGACGCTGGCAAACTCCTCGCCGGTCTGCTCGGTGACGGGCAGGGCGTCGATGTCGGCGCGCAGCAGGATGCGGCGGCGTGGCGTGCCGTCCTCGCGATAGGCGTCGGGCGCGGTGCCGCGAAGGGTTGCCACAAGGCCCGTCTTAAGGGGACGCTCGTAGGGGATATTCATGGCGTCGAGCTGGTTGGCGATGTCAGAAGTCGTGCGCTCCTCGGCAAGGCTCAGCTCCGGGTGCTTATGGAAGTGGCGGCGCTGCTTGATGATATAGGGTTCAAACTCGGTAGCGATATCTTTGATGGCTGCGGTGACGTCGTCAGCCGCGCGAGCCTCGGTCGCCGCCATAATCTGCTGTGCCTTGGTCTTCGTCATGGTCGATTTGCTCCTTGCTGGGTTGATCGCAAAATCGTACAGGCTCTCTCCAGTATGCCACCTGCCGCTAGGGCTGGTAAAGTTGCCGTTTGCCGCTTGGGGTTTTGTTACAAGGGCGGGGGAGTACACTCGGGGGTGTTGAATTTCCTGCCAGAGATGGGGATGCCCATGCAACATATCGATCGGATTATCCGCTCTAAGAACGTCTTTACCGCGCAAGACGGCATCGATACCGCCCGCGAGCTGGCGATTGCCATCGCAGGCGACCGTATCGTCGCAGTCGGTGCGCCCGATGACGTGATTGCCGCCGCGCCTGCCGCCACGCCGGTTATCGACTACGGCGAGCAGTTTGTCTGCCCCGGTTTCCATGACGCGCACCTGCACTTTTTCCATACCTCGGTCGGCTCCTCGCCGTACATGCTCATGGATATGGGCACGTCAGAGGCGGCACTGGTGCAGCATGCGCGCGAGTTTTCCCAGGACCTGCCCGATGACGCTTGGGTTGTGACGCAGGGCTGGCGCGACTACCGTTGGGACCCGCCCGAGCATCCTAGCAAGGCGTCGCTCGATGTGGCATTCCCCGATCGTCCCTGCGTTATGTATTCGGGCGACGGGCACACGCTTTGGCTCAACAGCCGTGCACTCGAGGCGCTCGGCGTCACGCGCGACAGTGAGCCGCCGGCGGGCGGCAGCTACGACAAGGACGCAAACGGCGAGCTCACGGGCATTGCTCACGAGGCAGCTGCTATGCAGCTGCTACCGCGCTGCCTTGAGTGGCTGGGCGAGGATCGCATCGCAAGCGCTTACGCCGATCAAATGAGGCGGATGGCCGAGCAGGGCATCACCTCGATATGTGATATGTCGCTCATGCCCATGCCGGGCTGCGACTTTATCCGCGATGACGTTTACGACAAGCTGCAGGTGGCCGGCAAGCTGGGCATCCGCG
Organism: Collinsella sp.; assembly: GCA_019424925.1. Taxonomy (GTDB): domain Bacteria; phylum Actinomycetota; class Coriobacteriia; order Coriobacteriales; family Coriobacteriaceae; genus Collinsella. The sequence continues at coordinate 8,075 of JAHYYO010000020.1, read as the reverse complement.
CTCACCTGTTCCCCACGCTGCTGGATGACCAATCGCGCTTGGAAGATCTTCAGACCCGTTACGCAAACAACGCGTTGCTCTCGGCTCCGGGCTTTAAGCAGTTCTTCGATGGCGTGTCGAGCGAACACACGGCATATCTCACCGAGCCCTATGCTAATCCGCGCTTCCCGGGCGACCAGGGCCGCCTGACGGTTCCCGCCGAGCGCATGCGCAAGTTGGTTCTGGCGGCAGCCGAGCGCGGCCACACCGTGCGCATTCACGTTATCGGCGACGGCGCCATCCATGCTGCACTGGATATCTTTGAGGAGGCGGCAGAGCTCTACGGCTTGCCCCACCACGGCCATAACACGCTTGAACATCTCGAGAATCTACTGCCCGAGGACATCGATCGTCTGTGCAAGCTCAATGTGATCGCCTCGAGCCAGCCCTGCCATATCACGCTCGATCCAGGCGGCCCCGAGCGTGATTTGGGCTTGGAGCGCAGCCACATCATGTGGCCGTTTGCGACCTATAAGCAGCGCGGCATCCGCCAAGCCTTCGGCACCGATAGCCCCATCACAGCCGTTACCAGCATGAACGTGCTCTACACGGCTATCACGCGCCAAGACCCCAAAAGCCACTGGCCCGAGGGCGGCTGGTTGCCGAGCGAGCGCATCGATGCAGCAACGGCTCTGCGCAACTACACCCTGGGCAGCGCCTATGCAGCGGGCGACGAGCAAAACCTCGGCAGCTTGGAGCCCGGCAAGTACGCCGACCTGGTAGTCCTGGATCAAAACCCACTCACTGTTGACCCCCAAGAGCTGCAAGCCACCAAGGTTCAGGCCACCTACCTGGCGGGCAACTTAATCTACGAGCGCTAACCTCATACCCCACTCATAAGGGGCACGTTTCAGCAACGTGTCCCTTTCTTATTCGCACCATCCGCATCGCCATTTTGCTGCACTGACTTTTCTGAATGCCGGGTCCGAATTAGTTAACCTGGCTCCCGTGTGGCTCCGGAGGGGCGGGGCATAAGGTTTATCGCGAGTTCCGCACGAGCCGAAGGCCACTTAATGTGGCCTTCGTGCGAGCAGGACTGCCCGAGCAGGAAACCTTATGCCCCGCCCCTCCGGAGCCACACGGGAGCCACTGCTAAGTTATCCCCCGGCATTCAGAAAATCTAAGTGCCAAAAAATAAGATTTTTTGACTCCGTGTTGTATAACCCGCCATTCGTGGGTACCATTCAACGCGTACGCAAACAAAAAGGGTTAATTCGCGTGGCATAACCACGCGGCCCAAAAAGGAGGAGACAAGCATGTCGTCTTTGAAGCCGCTTGCAGATCGTGTTCTGGTCAAGCCCGACGAGGCCGAGCAGAAGACCGCTTCTGGTCTGTATATCGCCAGCAACGCCCAGGAGAAGCCGCAGCGCGGCACCATCGTTGCCGTTGGTGCCGGCAAGGTCAACGACAAGGGTGAGCGCATCCCCATGGACGTCAAGGTCGGTGACGTTGTCATCTACGGTAAGTTCGGTGGCAACGAGGTCAAGGTCGACGGCGAGAAGTATCTGCTGATGCGCGCCGACGACATCTACGCTGTTGTCGAGGCCTAGTCTCGTCAGAATCTCTGATTCGTCTTTGAACGCGGCCGCCGCATAGGACTCGGAAGCGGCGACGCGAGTCACGTTTCTTTTGGAGGATTACCTACCATGGCAAAGAACATTACGTTCAACACCGATGCCCGCGCTAAGCTCGCCAAGGGTGTCAACACTCTGGCCGACGCCGTTACCGTCACCATGGGCCCCAAGGGTCGCTACGTTGCTCTGCAGCGCACGTTCGGTGCCCCGACCATCACCAACGACGGCGTTTCCGTCGCTAAGGAGATCGAGCTCGAGGACAACATCGAGAACATGGGTGCCCAGCTGGTGAAGGAGGTCGCCACCAAGACCAACGACACCGTGGGTGACGGCACCACCACCGCAACCCTGCTCGCTCAAGCCATCGTCAACGACGGTCTGCGCAACGTCGCCGCTGGCGCCAACCCGCTGGCCATCCGTCGCGGCATCGACAAGGCCGTCAACGCCGCCGTCGCCGAGATGAAGAAGCAGGCCAAGCCGGTCGAGACCAAGGAGCAGATTGCTTCCGTCGGTACCATCTCCGCCGGTGACCCCGAGGTCGGCGAGAAGATCGCCGAGGCCATGGAGGTCGTGGGCAAGGACGGCGTCATCACCGTCGAGGATTCCCAGACGTTCGACATCACCATCGACACCGTCGAGGGCATGCAGTTCGACAAGGGCTACGTCTCCGCTTACTTCGTCACGGACAACGACCGCATGGAGGCCGTGATGAAGGATCCGTACATCCTCATCACCGATCAGAAGATCTCCAGCGTCCAGGACATCATGCCTGTTCTCGAGGCTGTCCAGCGCGCTGGCCGTGGCCTGCTCATCATCGCTGAGGACATCGACGGCGAGGCTCTGCCTACCCTCGTCCTCAACAAGATCCGTGGTGCCCTCAACGTCTGCGCCGTCAAGGCTCCGGGCTACGGCGATCGCCGCAAGCGCATCCTCGAGGATATCGCTGTCCTCACCGGTGGTCAGGCTGCTCTGGACGAGCTGGGCGTGAAGGTCGCTGACATCACCGCCGATATGCTCGGTACCGCTAAGTCCGTCACTATCTCCAAGGACAACACCGTCGTCGTCGGCGGCGCTGGCTCCAAGGAGGCCATCGACGCCCGTATCGCTCAGATCAAGGGCGAGATGGAGAACACCACCTCTGACTTCGACCGCGAGAAGCTCCAGGAGCGCCTGGCCAAGCTTTCCGGTGGCGTTGCCGTCATCAAGGTCGGCGCTGCTACCGAGTCCGAGCTCAAGGAGATCAAGCATCGCGTCGAGGACGCTCTGCAGGCTACCCGCGCTGCTGTCGAGGAGGGCATTGTCGCTGGCGGCGGCGTCGCCTTCATGGACGCTGCTCCTGCGCTCGATGCTGTCGAGATCGACGACCCCGAGGAGAAGATCGGTGTCGACATCGTCAAGAAGGCTCTGACCGCTCCGGTCGCCACCATTGCCAAGAACGCTGGCTTTGAGGGCGCTGTCGTGGTTGACAAGGTTGCCGAGCTGCCCGCCGGCCAGGGTCTCAACTCTGCCAACGGCGAGTGGGGCGACATGATTGAGATGGGCGTCCTCGACCCCGTCAAGGTCAGCCGCGTCACCCTGCAGAACGCTGCTTCTGTCGCCAGCCTGATCCTCATCACCGAGGCCACCGTCTCCGATGTGCCCAAGAACACTCAGCTTGAGGACGCTATCGCTGCTGCCACCGCTGGTCAGCAGGGCGGCGGTATGTACTAAGGCCGACAAGGTCTAGAACTCCCACCGGGGATCCGGGGGCGTGACGGGGCTTCTCTCCGGAACGTCCTCGGACATGCAAAGAGGCTCCGCATCGCGCTTCGCGCTGCGGAGCCTCTTTGCGTCCTGCGGAATGTTCCGGAGAGAAGCCCCGTCACGCCCCCGGATCCCCTGCGTTTACGGCCTTGAGGTCGGCGTGGGCGGAGGACTTGGTTGTTGGGAATACGTGTCCCGGTCGCTGTTTCGCGGCTTTGCCGCGAAAGGCGCGTTACTTTGGGATGGGTGGGGAACGTGGTTGTTGCGGCAACTGATTCCCGCCACAAATTACCCTTGGCATACTTGCGCGAAAGCCTGCCCGTGCTACACTTGCAATTGCTGTTTCAGGGCGGGGTGAAATTCCCCACTGGCGGTAAATCGGGCGGTGCCAAAGGGGTGCCGTGGCGCAGGCGAGGCGTCTGCGACCGAGCCGATGAGTCCGCGACCCGTGCGTGCGTTGGTTCGCATGCCGGCTGAACTGGTGAGATCCCAGTACCAACGGTTAGAGTCCGGATGAAAGAGGCAGGTGATCTTATGTCTGAACAGTCGCAGCATATCCATTTTGAGAACACGAATAGGTGGAGCACCAAACAGCTCGTTACCATGGCGCTGATGTGCGCCTTGGGTGCCCTGTTTATGTACGTGCAGCTGCCCATCCTTCCTTCGGCGCCGTTTTTAACCTATGACCCGTCGCTGGTGCCGGCGATGGTGTGCGGGTTTGCGTATGGTCCTGGTGCCGGTACCGCCGTTGCCGCTATGGCGATTGTTATCCATGCGCTCACTACGGGTGACTGGGTCGGCGCGCTTATGAACCTGGTTGCCACGCTGGGCTACATTCTGCCCGCGGCTATCGTCTACCAGAAGATGCATACCTATAAGGGTGCCGTGATTGGCCTGGTGCTCGGCGTTATTGCCGCTACGGTGTTGTCTATGGTCGCAAACCTTACCATTGGCGTATGGTTCTGGTATGGCTCGGTCGATGTGATCGCCCCGCTCATGATTCCTGCCGTGCTGCCGTTCAACCTTATCAAGACCGTGCTTAACTCGGTATTGACGCTTGCGGTGTACAAGGCGGTCTCCAACCTCATCACGCCTAAAAAGGACCAGGTCAAAGGCCGCGCATGATTGAGTGTCGGGGCGTTTCCTTTAGCTATGACGGTGCCGTAGCGGCGCTCGACGGCGTCGATCTGAACATCGAGGATGGCGAGTTTTTCTGTATCCTCGGTGGCAATGGGTCAGGCAAGTCGACGTTTGCCAAGCATCTGAATGCACTGCTGCAGCCCGATGCGGGCACGGTACGTATCAACGGCATGGATGCGTCCGATCCCGAGCTGGTCTACGACATTCGTTCGACCGCGGGCATGGTATTTCAGAATCCCGATGATCAGCTGGTGGCAACGCTTGTCGAAGATGACGTTGCGTTTGGTCCCGAAAACCTTGGCGTGCCATCGGCGCAAATTGCGCAGCGCGTACGCGAGGCGCTGAAGGGCGTAGGCCTGGTGGGCTTTGAGCGCCATGAGACCCACGCGCTTTCGGGCGGCCAAAAGCAGCGCGTGGCGCTTGCCGGCGTGCTCGCCATGGAACCGCGCGTGCTCATATTGGACGAGGCTTCCTCGATGCTCGATCCGCGTGGACGTCAGGGCCTCATGAAGGCCTGCCACGCGCTGCACGAACGCGGCATGACCATCGTGATGATTACGCACTTTATGGAAGAGGCCGCCGAGGCCGATCGTGTCGCGGTGTTTCGGGCGGGGCGCGTTGCCATGCTCGGTACGCCCGAAGAAATCTTGACGCGGGCGGACGAACTTGCGCAGCTCAACCTGGATATGCCGGCGTCGTGCTGTCTGGGTAGGGCGCTTCGTGAGAAGGGCGTTTCCGTTTGCGCGCAGGTGCGCGAGGCAGATATGGTTGCCGAGGTTGCGCAGACTTATACCGAGCGGAGCGGGGCGGGCGCCGCGGGGCAGCCTTCCGCATCCGCTTCTCGTATGTTCGACAATGCGTCCTCCGCGACTGACGAGGCGGTCGCGTCGGAGCCCATCATCGAGATTTCGCACCTCTCGCATAGTTACTCGCTGAGCGCCCACGAGCGCCGTCGATGGCGCAAGCGCTCGACCACTGCGGACGCATCGAGCAAACAGGCTCTTTGGGGCAACGATCCAAACAACCCCTGGGCGCTACGTGATGTTTCGCTGACGGTGCGCCGCGGCGAGTTTCTGGGCCTGGCGGGTCATACCGGCTCGGGTAAATCGACGCTGGTTCAGCATCTCAACGGGCTGATTCGTCCACAGGAGGGGAGCGTTAGCGCACTGGGGCTCGACCTATCAAGTAAGAAAGATGCCACCGCGGTTAAGGCAAAGGTCGGCGTGGTGTTTCAGTATCCCGAGCGTCAGCTGTTTGCCGAGACCGTGGCGCAGGACGTGGCGTTTGGCCCGCGCAACCTTGGCCTGCCACAAGACGAGGTTGCACGCCGTGTCGCATCATCGCTTGCGCGCGTGGGCCTCGACCTTGCCGCGATAGGCGACAAGAGCCCCTTTGAGCTTTCGGGCGGCCAGCAGCGCCGCGTGGCGTTTGCCGGCGTGCTCGCCATGGAGCCCGAGGTCCTGGTACTCGATGAACCCATGGCGGGGCTCGATCCGACGGCCCGCAGGGATTTCCTGGAGCTCATTGGTCGTCTTCATGACGAGGGCCTGACCGTTGTCATGGTTTCGCACAGTATGGATGACCTGGCAAATTGTTGTGACCGTATCGTTGTGATGAACGAGGGCACCGTGTTTGCCGAGGGAACGCCCGCGCAGGTTTTTGCGCACGCGGACGAGCTCAAGTCGATCGGCCTGGGCGTTCCTGCCGCCCAGCGCATGGCGCTGACGCTCGCGAAAGCCGGTGTGCCGCTCCGCTGCGACAAGCTTTATACGGTTGAGGCACTGGCCGACGAGCTGGCCGGCTTGCTGTTGGGCTGCGCGGACGGACCTTTGAGGGTTCCGTGTCAGGCTGGTTCCAAGGCGCCCACGCGAGAGGAGGGCTGCTAATGGAGGCGTTCTCATTTGGCAGCTACTATCCCGGGGATAGCGCGGTGCATCGCCTGGATCCGCGCACTAAGTTGCTCCTAGGTTTCGCATTTCTGATCACAGTGCTCACCGTTGGCGGCTTCGGCGGGCTGGTGCCGGTCGCAATGTTTGTCGTGCTGGTCTATGTCATGGCCCGGGTGCCGTTGCGCCGGGTCCTATCATCGATGGCACCACTGCTGGCGATTGTCGTGGTGGTCGCGGTGCTCAACCTGTTTTCCGACCAGAGCGGGCGTATTCTGTGGCAGCTCGGCTTTTTGCAGATAAGCGAGGGCTCGCTGCATTCCGCCGCCTTTATGGCGTGTCGCCTGACCTTGATGATGGCCGGTATGAGCGCCATCACACTCACCACGCCGACGCTCGATCTCACCGCGGGCCTTGAGCGCCTGCTCGCGCCGTTTGCGCGCGTGGGACTTCCTGCGCACGAGCTCGGCATGATTATGGGTATCGCGCTGCGCTTTATGCCACAGTTTGCCACCGAGATGAAACAGACGGCCGATGCGCAGGCGAGCCGCGGTGCGCGCGTGACGGGAGGCCCGCTCGGCGGCGTTCGTATGCTTGGCAGTGTGGCGATTCCGCTGTTCACCGGCGTGTTCCGTCATGCCGAGACGTTGTCTGCCGCCATGGATGCGCGCTGTTATCACGGCGAGCAGGGACGCACGCGTCTGCATGCGCTTACGTTTGGTCGTGAGGACGCGCTAGCAGCGCTGACGATGGCGTTGCTGGTGACATGCGTTGTCGTTATCAATCTTCAACTCGTCTAAGCTCGATTCGAGTGCAAGAAAGGGGTCTCTATGACCGACATCGATCGCACAGCTCAGCTCGAGCGTGCCTGCTCGTATCTCAGACGCATTCCGGCGTGGTATCTTGCCACGACCGATGCGAGCGACGGGCGTCAGCCCCGCGTGAGGCCGTTTTCGTTTGCCATGGTCGATGACGGCAAACTGTGGTTTTGCACGTCGCGTGACAAGGACGTATGGGCGGAGTTGAGTGCGAATCCCAAGTTTGAGGTATCGGGCTGGAAGCCGGGGGAGTGCTGGATCGTGTTAACCGGTGAGGCCGCGCTCGAGGACGATGCGGTCGTGAGCGACAAGGTGCGCCAGGCTGGCTTTAGGCACATGGTGGGCATTGGCGAGCAACACGATAGCGCCAACGACGGCCGCCTTGCGTTCTTCTCGGTCCGCAACATTGCCGCGCGGTTCTGCGATATCGACGGCAGCGAAGAGCTCCTCGAGCTCTAATTTCCCAAATTGACTACCCATCCCAAAAAAAGACTGGTCAGGCGACAGGAGGAAACGTGGACGGATTGAATACGGTGCTGGAGTATCTGACGTCGGTGCCGGCGTGGTATCTGGCGACGAGCGTGGACGGGCAGCCACATGTGCGTCCGTTCTCGTTTGCACAGATTCAGGACGGCAAACTGTGGTTTGCGACAGCGCGCACCAAAGATGTGTGGCAGGAGCTGCTGCAAAACCAGCGCTTTGAGGCCACGAGTTGGTGGCCGGGCCATGGTTGGTTGATCCTGCGCGGGCGTGCGGGGCTGGAAGACCGGGCTTCGAGCGAAATGCGCGAGGCCGGATGGAAACATCTTGAGCGCTTGAACGAGCACTATGAGGGGCCTAACGACCCCACGCTCGTCTTCTTTAGCGTCGAGGAT
>JAHYYO010000002.1:0-85326 GCA_019424925.1 Collinsella sp. | reverse complement strand
GGGCGCCCTTGATGATGGCGGTGCCGTCCTCGAGCAGGTGCAGGTCGTCGATCGTAGAGTTGCCCGTGATGTTAAAAATCACGTGCAGGCCGCGGGAGTCGACGCCCACAATGAGGCAGGTAACGATCTCTTTGATGATCTCGCCAAAAGCCAGGGTCACGATGGCCAGATAGTCGCCGCTCAGGCGCAGGACCGGGATACCGATCAAGAAGCCCAAGATGGCAGCGGCGATAGCGCCGACCACAATGCTGATGATCAGGCGCACCGGATCGGAGGGAACGGCGCTCTCAAGGGCGACCGCGGTGACGATGCCCGTGTAGGCACCGACACTCATAAAGCCCGCATGGCCCAGCGACAGGTCGCCCGCGATGCCGACGACGAGGTTGAGGGAAATGGCCATGACGATGTAGGCCGTAATGGGAACCAACTGGCCGGCGATCATGCGCGGGATCATATGGTTGGACTGCATAAAGAACACGATGGCAAATGCCACAAGGCACATGGCGTACGTGACAAAGTCGTGACGCCTCTGCTTGTCTTTAAGAAACTTCATAACGCTCACCTACACCTTCTCGGGGACGTACTTGCCCAAGAGGCCGGCAGGCTTGACGAGCAGGACGATGATCAAAACACCAAAGACGATGGAGTTGGCAAGGCTCGTGGAAATGTAAGCCTGTGCCATCGCCTCGATGATGCCGATGAGAATGCCACCGACAAAGGCACCGGGGATGGAGCCGATACCGCCGAAGACGGCGGCGTCGAAGGCCTTGATGCCAGGCATGGCGCCCGTGGTGGGCTGCAGGACCGGCGAGTAGGAGCACAGGAGCACACCGGCGATGGCGGCAAGGGCGGAGCCGATGGCAAACGTCATCGAAATGGTGCGGTTGACGTTGATGCCCATGAGCTGAGCGGCGGCCTTGTCCTCGGACACGGCGCGCATGGCCTTGCCCATCTTGGTCTTACCTGTAAAGAACATCAGACCGGCCATGATAACCAGGCAGGCGACGATGGTGACGAGCGAGACGGCACTCACGTTGAACTTGGCCAAGAACTCCGGCACCGGGAGGGTGACGAGCGAAGTGAAGTTCTTGGGCGTGGCGCCCCACAGAAGCTGCGCGGCGTTCTGCAGGAAGTAGGACACGCCGATGGCCGTGATCAGAACGGCCAGCGGGCCCGCCTGACGCAGCGGCTTGTATGCCAGGCCCTCGATGAGAACACCGAGAACGGTACAGACCACACAAGAGAGAATTACAGATGCCCAGCCCGGGAGGCCGAGATACGACGTGGCACAGAACGAGACATAGGCACCGACCATGATGACGTCGCCGTGAGCGAAGTTCAGCATCTTGGCGATACCGTAGACCATGGTGTAGCCCAACGCGATGATGGCGTAGACGCTGCCCATGGACAGGCCGTTGACCAGGTATTGGATAAAGACCGTCATGTTCCACATCCCCCTTTCGAATAGGTTTCCAGTTAATGTATGAAACAGGGACGTTACACTGTCCCTAGATACCAAGCAAGCAGGGAAGGCCAAAACCTCCCCTGCTTGGGATCAAAACCGCTCAATGTAAGGCGGTCTATTAGGCCTGTACGTACTTGCCGTCGGTGATAACGTACGCCGTGGGGTCCTTCTGGACCTGGCCCTTATCGTTCCAGGTGAGCTTGCCGGTCAGACCGTCAACGGTAATCTTGAGCATAGCCTTGGGCAGCTTCTCGGCGACCTCGGTCGGGTCGGCGTCGACACCAAGACCGGCCTCCTTGAGGGCCTCGGCCACCGCGTGCACGCCGTCGTAAGCGTCGGCGGCAAACTGGTCCGGAGTCTCGCCATACTTATCCTTGTAAGCTTTGACGAAGTCGGCGTTCTTCTCATCGTCGGCGGAGAACGGGGTCATGAGCAGCAGACCCTCGGCAAGAGAGGTGTCGAAGCCCTCAACGCCCAGGATGCCGTCCATGCCGTCGCAGCCCATCATCTTGACGTCGTAGCCCATGTCCTTGGCATTCTTGAGCAGGACGGACGCCGGCGTGTAGTAGATCGGCGCAAAGATCATGGTGGCGCCGGCCTGCTTGGCCTTGGTCAGCTGGTTGGTAAAGCTCGTGGCAGAGTCGTCCTTAAAGGTCTCCTCGTCAACAATCTCGAGCTTAGACTCAGCGGCCTGGGCCTTAAAGGAATCTGCGATACCCGAAGAATAGGCGTCGCCGGAGTTATAGAACAGTACGAACTTCTCGTCCGCATACTTCTGCGCCAGGAACTTGGCAGCGTTGACGCCCTGGTTGGGGTCGGTAAAGCAAACCTGGAAGACGCAATCCTTGCCGTCGGTGACGTCCTCGGAGGACGCGGACGGAGTGATCATGAACGTCTTGGGGTCGTTACCGCACTCTGCGGCAACGGCAACCGACGCACCCGTGGTGGTCGGGCCGACAAGGGCCTGCATGCCCCAGTCGAGCAGGGTATTAAAGGCGTTGACGGCCTTCTCGCCGTCGGCCTGGTCGTCCTCGGCCTTGCTGGCAAGCGGCAGCTCCTTGGTGGAGAAGTCCTTGCAGCCAAGCTCGACGCCCTGGGTAACGGACTTGCCGTAGGACGCGGCGGCACCGGTCAGCGGGCCGATGGTGCCGATCTTAAACGAAGCGTCGCCCGAAGCGGAACCGCTGTCGCCGCCGTTGGAGGAGCAGCCAGCTAGAATGGACATCGCCCCCAGACCTGCTGCGCTCGCGATAACGCTCCTGCGATTCATAACAGGGTTCAATGACTTACCGGTGAGGCTCGACATGCGGCTCTCCTCTCAAATCTCGTCGGGTTTTGGTTACCCGACAGGCCATCCTTCGCCGTGTTCGGCGTTCGCAAAATAGTAGACGCTTTAGTTGAGAAAAGTGGCGATTATTTCAACTTTTCTTTTGTTTTGTCCGTTTATCCATAGTTATGCGTATTTCTATTGGTTTATGCAGTTTAGCCACTTTATTGTGTAAAAGTAATGTTTCCATTCTGTTGCAAGCGTCCCTGCCCTGATTAAAACGGCCTCACCGGTAGCGCTTTATGCGCACTTAGGCGGCGATGTACTTGCCGTCCTGGATCACATAGGCTGTAGCGGGCTTCTCGACTTGGCCCTCGTCGTTCCACGTGAGCTCGCCCGTCAGACCCTCGATCTTGATCTTGCGCATGGCCTTGGCAAGATCGCCGGCAATGTCGGCGCCGTCGGCCGTAATGTCGATGTTTGCCTTATCGATAGCCTCGACAATCGCATGGACGCAGTCATAGGCATCGGCGGCAAACTGGTTGGGCGTCTCGTCGTAGGCGTCCTTATATGCCTTGACGAAGTCGGCGTTCTTCTCATCGTCGGCAGAGAACGGGGTCATGAGCAGCACGCCCTCGGCAAGAGAGGTGTCGAAGCCCTCGACGGAGAGCAGGCCGTCCATGCCGTCGGTACCCATGAGGGTCATGTCGTATCCCATGTCCTTGGCGTTCTTGAGCAAAACGGACGCCGGCGTGTAGTAGATCGGCGCAAAGATGAGCGTGACGCCGGCCTCCTTGGCCTTGGTGAGCTGGTTGGTAAAGCTCGTGGAAGAGTCGTCCTTAAAGGTCTCGGTATCGACGATATCAAGTTTGGACTCCTTGGCCTGCTCGGCAAAGGCATCGGCAACACCCGAGCTGTACGTATCGCCGGAGTTGTAGAACAGGGCGATCTTGGCGTCTGCATACTTCTCGGCCAAAAACTTGGCAGCACTCGCGCCCATGGTGGGGTCGGTAAAGCAAACCTGGAAAACCGTGGTCTTGTCCTTGGTGACGTCGAGGGACGAAGCAGAGGGCGTGACCATGAGCATATCGTCGGCGATCTCGCCCGAGACAGCGACGGCGGCACCAGTCGTGACGGGGCCGACGAGCGCCTGCATGCCCCAGTCGCACAGGGTATTGAAGGCGTTGATAGCCTTCTCGCCGTCGGCGACGTCATCCTCGGACTTAAGCGAGAGTTTGAGGTCCTTGGTCGAGAAATCCTTGGCGGCAAGCTTGGCACCCTTCTCGGCCGAAACGCCATAGGTTGCCGCGGCGCCGGTCAGAGGGCCGATGACACCGATCTTGAAGGTCTTGCCGTCATCGGCGGTGCCGCCGTCCGAGCCACCCGACGAGCAACCAGCGAGTGCGGCGGTGCTGCCGAGCGCCGCAGCGCCGGCGAGAAAGTTCCTACGGCTGAGCGTGCTGTTGATGTTGAACATGGTGTCCCCCTTTTTCGCTGGCCGCGGTGCGGCCGTCTTGCGGTACAGGGCAAACCTTATGGCGCAAACGTTGACAGTTTGTTACGGGAGTCCGTTTGTAGCGAGCGTGTTTCCAATGTTTCCGCAGCGTTTCGGGGGTGCCGTTTTGTGCGGCTCCTGTTGCCTGGCGAGCACGCGCCCCCGGTTCACGCTAGAATGCACTCAACCTTTAAGCGGTTTATCCATCCATAAGATGCACGAAGGAGTTATCTATGAGCGAACCCCTGCGCACCGTGAACGTCGGTCTGATCGGTCTGGGAACCGTCGGCGGCGGCGTGGCCCGTCTGATCAAGAGCCACCACGATGAGTACCTGGCAGCCTACGGCATCGACCTTAAGCTGACCCGCGCCTGCGCGCTTGCTTGGGAGCAGGCCGAGGCGGCAGGCATTGAGCGCGAGGCCTTTACGAGCGACTGGCACGATGTCGTCACCGACCCCGCCGTCGACATCGTCGTCGAGCTGATTGGCGGCGAGCATCCCGCAACCGAGATCTTCACCACTGCCTTCGAGAACGGCAAGCATGTCGTCTCCGCCAACAAGGCCCTGCTGGGCCGCCATGTCGAGACGCTTGCCGAGAAGGCGCGTGCGTGCGGCGTGCAGATTAAGTGCGAGGCCAGCTGCGGTGGCGGCATCCCCATTGTCAGCACACTCGAGCACGACCTGGTGGGTAACAAGATCCTGACCATCGCCGGCATCCTCAACGGCACCACCAACTACATCCTGTCGCGCATGGACGCCGAGGGCGCCGATTACGCTGACGCGCTCGCCGACGCACAGGCCAAGGGCTATGCCGAGGCCGACCCGTCCGCCGACGTCGACGGCTTCGATGCCGCCAGCAAGACGGCCATCCTCGCCTCCATCGGCTTTGGCACCCGCGTTACCACCGATGATGTGTACCAGCAGGGTATCCGCACCATCGGCGCCGAGGACATCGCCCAGGCCCGCGAGCTCGGCTACACCATCAAGCTGCTCGGCATCGCCCGCAACACCGACGCTGGCGTCGACGTTCGCGTGCATCCCACGCTGATCCCCGCAGACCATATGCTCGCCAAGGTCAACGGCGCCATGAACGCCGTCTACGTGGTAGGCGACGCCGTGGGCGAGACCATGTTCTACGGCGCGGGCGCAGGCTCCTTCCCCACCGCGAGCGCCGTCGTGGGCGATATCCTGTCGCTCTCCGAGCAGATCAGCCGCGGCGTGGCTCCGCTGCCCGAGATTGAGCCCTATGGCCACAACCTCACCTTTAAGCCCATGGACGAGCTCCAGACCAAGTACTATGTGCGCCTGAAAGTCGCCGACCGCGTGGGCGCCCTGTCCGAGACGGTCGACATCTTTGCCAAGCACAACATCTCGATCTCGCTCATCAACCAGGTCGAGGACGGCAAATCGGGCGTCAGCGATGCCTGCTCGGTCATCTTCCTGACGCACCGCGCGCTCGAGAAGGACGTCCAGGCTGCCGCCGCCGAGCTTGCCGGCGTCGACTGCGTGGCCGAGGTCGCCAACGTCCTGCGCATCGAGGACGTTGAGGCTTGGACCGAAGGCGTCATGGCGAACTAGTCCAACGCTCGCCTAGCAATACGCGCCTTGAGGGCTCCCGTCCGATGTGGGACGGGAGCCCTTTTGTCACCTGCCCTAAGCACAACGGCAAAGCATATTTGCGCGAGCCGCTCATCGGTAACGCGGGCTACCGTTCACCGATATGCAAACGCGGCCGATTCCGACTACCGCTACGCTGTGCTGCGAATGTCCGCCCGCGATGAGAGGAAGCACCATGTTGCTCGAGGGCAAGAAAGCAATCATCACCGGAGGCACACGCGGTATCGGCTATGCCATCGCCTGCCGTTTTATCGAGGAAGGCGCTGCCGTCACCGTCTTTGGCTCGCGCCAGGAGACTGCCGACACGGCCGTTGAGAAGCTGGCAGCCGCCTATCCCGACGCCAAGGTCTGGGGTCGCTCCTGCGATCTCACCTCGCTCGAGGCCGTGACTGAGGCCTTTACGCAGACTGCAGCCGACATGGGCGGCTTGGACACGGTCGTCAACAATGCCGGAATCTCCCAGCGTTCACCCCTCTTGGACTACACGGCCGAGGAGTTCGCAAAGGTCATGGACCTTAACGTCGTCGCCGTCTTTAATGGCCACCAGGCTGCCGCCAAGATCATGACCGAGGCCGGCCACGGCGGCACCATCACTACCACAAGCTCGATGGTCGCCAAGTACGGCCAGCCCTCCGGCGTCGGTTACCCCACGTCCAAGTTTGCCGTCAACGGTATGGTCCAGTCGCTCTCGCGCGAGCTCGCTCCCATGGGCATCCGCGTCAACGCCGTCGCCCCCGGCGTGACTAAGACCGACATGGTCGCCAACCTGCCCGAAGAGGTCATCAAGCCCATCATCGCCACCATTCCGCTGGGTCGCATGGGCGAGCCCGAGGATGTCGCCAACGCCTTTGTTTTCCTGGCGAGCGACATGTCCTCCTATGTCACGGGCGCCGTGCTCCCCGTCGACGGAGCCGCCCGCTCCTAAGGAGCCACAAGCTTTGGCTTCAAGCTTCAACATAGCTCAACCAAAAAGGCGCGCCGTCTGAATCAACTGCAGACAGCGCGCCTTCTCCTGTTATGAAAGGGAAACTATGTCCCAGTATTTCGGATCAGAACGGGGCACGGTTTCCCCCAGGACCTCCTTGCGGAAACTGCATCCCACTCTGAGCGCCCATTCCGGGACACAGCTTCCCGAAGGGCGGCTGAGTCGTGCCATCCTAATCAAAACGCGACCGCATAGCGCCCCTAAGATAACCAGTTCTCATGCTGGAGCAAACGCATCAGGTGGCGTGACCGCTCACCGACATGCAATTTGTTGCACAGTAAAATCGGCTAGTGGCACCCTTATCCTTTATTTAGCGAATAAGTTCAAGGAAGGGAGAATGTCATGCCAAGACGGCAAACACCGCTCGAGGTCATGTTCTCCCTGTTCAAGACTTCATTTACCCTGAGCCATCGCGCATTTGCCGAACTGTTACTATCCGATCTGCCGTTAACAAATGGACAGCCTACCGCCCAAATGGCACAGGACACCAGCTGGCTTTCGCGCACGATTGTGCACTCGCAGCCGGGCTCCCTAGAAGATCGCTACTTTGCCGACTGGTCCTGCGCATCGAATCAAATCCTGCACAAGCTACGGGAAAAAGGGTATTCGAACGCCGACATCTATACCATGATTGCGGCAGCGACTGACACGATGGCTCAAGCGCTCGGTGCCTGTGGGCGTAATGGGCTCCTTTACCGGAACGCCGCCTCGCGCCTCGTCAGCAGCCAGCCAGACAAAGATGACAGGGCTCTTATCTCAATCACGCTCGTTGTTTCGACCGCCTGTTGGTGCGATCCGGCCCGTGCTATCGCGTACATCAGGGACCGCTTTGAATTCGCAGAGAACGTCAGGTCGTTTACCCCCTCAAGTATTTCTTTCTGTCCATGCGATTTAAAACAAACGGGCACCGAACGTGCGATCGGCCTTATCAGGATCGACAACGAACTCGTCGTCGGGGGCCCTTATGTCATTGAGCCTTCTGCCATGGGCTCCATCATCGGAGCGCTCGCACTCGAAGACGGCGCTGTCACCGATGTTGGGCTGGATGTCTCCGCCAAGCATCTCCGCATCTTCGCCGAGAACAATGCTTGGTACGCACAAGACCTCGGTTCGACCAACGGCACGCATCTGATTCGAACAGCCGATAACAGCGAACTCGACATCAGCTCCGGCGCACCCGCCCAGCTGTACCCCGGCGACATCCTGCGCCTGGGTCTCAGCACTTCTTTTGCCGTCGTAGCAACGGCGGCTATCTTAGCAAATCCACATCACTAACCATGGAAGCAGGAGGACTATGAGCATCACGGATGTCATCAAATATGAGGGCAATAACCAAACTTTTATCTGGAAACACCCCTCAGAAGACTTCAATACGGGCTCGCAACTCATTGTTCACGAGACCCAAGAAGCAATTTTCTTCCTTAATGGACAGGCCCTGGATTCGTTTGGACCAGGCAGGCATGAACTTGAGACTCAAAATCTACCGTTACTGAACGGCATTTCGAAGATAACGACCGGTGGTGTCAGCCCGTTTCACTCAGAAGTCTACTTTGTTAACCTCATCGAGCAGATGGGCATACGCTGGGGAACCAATTCCAAGATTCAGTTCATGGAACCGACTTATGGATTTCCGCTCTCGCTCGGGGCGTCCGGAGAGATGGCTCTTGCTGTAAAAGAGCCCCGCAGGCTCCTTCTCAAGCTTGTTGGAACCGAAGCTTTGCTCTCCCAGGACAAGCTGATCAGCTATTTCAAAGCTTTCCTGCAAACTCGAGTAAAAACTCATCTGGCACAAGTAATTACCGAACAAAAACTCTCCATTTTCGAACTTGATGCACACCTTGAAGAGTTATCCGACTCGCTTAAGAACAAGCTGCTTCCCGACTTTGCCGCATACGGCCTCTCATTAACGCAAATGCTGGTCACCGCCATCGTCAAACCCGAAGGTGATCCGGTATACGAGAAGTTTAAGGACCTCCATTTCAAGCAATATGCCGACGTACGCGAAGCACAGATAAAACAACAGGTCAGCATTATCGAACAAGAAACTGCGGCGCAGCGCACCGTAATCTCCGCAAAAGCGCGCGCAGAAAAACGGCAAATCGAAGGCTATACCTATCAACAGGAACGCAGCTTCGATGTTGCCGAAAAGATGGCCCAAAACGAAGCGACTGGCGAATACGCAAACATGGGAA
The DNA here is from genome assembly GCA_019424925.1 of Collinsella sp. GTDB lineage: Bacteria > Actinomycetota > Coriobacteriia > Coriobacteriales > Coriobacteriaceae > Collinsella. The sequence goes on along the minus strand of JAHYYO010000002.1, from coordinate 76,306 downwards.
TTGGTCTGGGCGTAATGGCCGGTGTCGGCGGGACCATGGGGTCAGTTATGACCGATGCACTCTCACAAGCCACCGGCACGTCCGCGACGCAGCCCATCCCTGCGGATACCAATTCGCAGCAAAGTGCTGCAAAGTTCTGTTCCGAATGTGGATATCGCTTCTCTGGAACCGAGAAGTTCTGTCCCGAGTGCGGAGCACGGAGGTCATAATGAAGAACACACAGGCATATATTGCAGCAATCCCCGTAGCCCTCTTCATAGCTATCGAAAGCGTGACAATACTTTTATTTGGACCCTCAACCACTTTTTGGATTGAGAGCGCATTCTCTTTGGTCATGCTCGCCCTGGTGGTTTCAACCTTGTTATTTGGACCCCAAAAGAATCTTAAGATATTTGGTATCTCAAAGATACTTGTTATTGGCGTATCGTTTGCAGTCCAATTGTTGCTAGGCATACTAGGGTCCGCGTTAAAAACAGAGGCGCTTCCAGCAATTCCAATTCTCAGTTTTCTGCTAGCAAGCGCTGCGACAGCCACGCTCTTCGCAACAGGCGCTTCCGAATCTCACGCATCTACCATTGAAAACCAAATTTCAAGCAAATCGCAATCCATGCAGAACCTTGAACTTCAGCTAAGACTGCTTCTAGATGAATCACCTTCAGAGTTGCGCGCATCAATGACCAGCTTCTTGGAAACTTCAAGCCTTGCCGACCCCGCCAGTTGTGAAGCAAGCGCTCAAGTTGAAGACGAAATATCGAGCGCACTTCGTGATCTATCGCAATCAATCGAATCAAACGATATCGAAGGCGCGAACTCGAAAATATTGCGCATGACTTCATTGATAAGGCAAAGAGCAGCACTGGTTAAAGCAAGCAAGGACAGCTAATGATCGATAAGGATAAATTAATCTCGCTTCTTATTTCAAAAGAAATTCCAGTAAAAACGACCCGGAGATACAAAACTATTGGCTATCGAATAAAGCTCGAGAGTGGAACAGCCGTATATGTCTACGACAGCGGCGGCTTCTTTTGTCAAGGAAATAACGCTGATCAGGTCCGAAAAGCCATCGAAGATGAAATCATTGATGAACCAAACAACAAAGTTTTCGTTGTTTACGGCCACGATAAAACCGCACGAAACCAACTCCAACGTCTTCTCGAAGAGTTAAATCTCGAGCCTATTTTTCTCGATAATCAGCCTATAGGGGGCCGAACAGTAATCGAACAACTAATGGAATACATCCCTTGCGCTAATTTCGGGATAGTACTTATGACCCCGGACGATATAGGCTATCCAAAGAATAAACAGGATCGACCGCAGCCAAGAGCTCGCCAGAACGTAGTTTTGGAGCTTGGGATGCTACTGATGAAATTCGGCAGGTCTAGGACCGCGATCCTTCTCAAAGAAGCCGACCCACCAATAGAAAAACCGTCCGATATAAACGGCATCTTATATCTCCCTTACAAGGAAGACGTTTTTGAGATAAAGCAGAAACTAATACGGGAAATGAACAGCAAGGGGTATGAAATGGAGCAATCGAAATGAAAGCGCTACAATGCGAGCTCTGCGGTAGCACAGAGATTATCAAGGATGGAGACTTTTTCGTCTGTCAAAGCTGTGGAATGAAATATACGCTTGAAACCGCAAAGAAAATGATGGTCGAAGGTGTTGTCCAAGTCGAAGGCACAGTGAAAACAGACCGCACTGAAGATGTCGATCGATATCTCGCCTTGGCCAGAACCGCTCAAAAAGCCGGTAACAACGCTGATGCTGAGAAATATGCCTCCATGGCCCTCGAGATTGATCTTAAGAACGCCGAGGCATGGTCAATAAAGGCAAAAGCGATAGACTGGCAGCTCACGTTTGACAACGATCGCTTGTCGGAATCAAATGCAGCATGCATTAATATGCTAAAGCTGCTAAATCGAGCCCCATCAGATTTTGATGAGATAAACACCGCGCTAAACATAGCGATAGGTTTCATTGAGCATTTGCGAGCTATCGCAAACTCTGAGATAGACTATTTCTGCCAGGAACTTGCAAATCTACCGAATGCGAAGAATCTAGAGTTAATTCAATCGGGGCTCATTCGTCACCTACAGTCGCGTGAACTCCAATGGAAAAATATAGAGGCCGTGTGCGAATTACAAACGGCTGCCGTAAAGAGGCTCAGCAAAGAGCAGGGGGAGAGTGCCAAGATACCCGAGAATATCGAAGATCTCCTCGGCGCCCTTACCGAAGACCTTTCCGGTCTTGCAGCGCGCAACATTTCATCAATGTATTACAATGCTGCAATCACGATCCTAAAGTCTGCGGTCAACGGCTGCTCCACATGGTCGGAACGGTGGAACAAGGTCCGTGTATTTGATTACTACGCGACAGATGATTTCGACTATGACAACGAAAAAGAAGCTTTTGATCTATGCATAGATGCGTACGATAGTTGCATAAAAGCGGCTCGCTTAGCTATCGACCTCTTTGACAATAAAGTCACTAAACAAGGTACTGCCACAGACGAGATGCTCTTAAGATGCTGGGGCATATTGTGCAGTCTCGAGGAGCTATGTATCAAAGTTCGAACAAATCGCCGATACTACGGATACTACGGACACTCCAGCGAACAAATAACAAACGACGGCTTTTTCCTTAGCGATGAGGCAAAGCAGCTTCGGAGAGAACAGTTAGAAAAGGACATGGCAAAGCGTGACGAATACGACCCCGAGAAGAAGAAGGAACGTGAGCGCGCTGAAAAAGAAGCAGAGCTCCAAGCCAAATATTGGTTAGATAATCCTGTTAAAAAGTCGCAAAAACAAGCGCTCGAAGATGAATTTGACCGTTTGGGGAACGAACTTCGAGAGCTTAAGAGCAGACGTTCTTTCTTCAGTCCATTCGAATTCAAAGCGAAACGAGAATGTGACACAAAAATAGAACAGGCCCGCGCGCGCAGGCGGGAAATCAAAGACTCTTTGAAGGCCTTAGACGATGAACTCATGGCGTACGTGTCGAACGAAATTGAATCATAGCTTTCACCGCTTGCCGCAACAGTCCATTGGCGACCTCAAAGGCGCCTCAATGGGATAAGAGCGATTTCACACCATGGAGGAATGGCGGGCAAACGCTCGGAGTGTTCATTTGTCTGATAACCGATGTTCACTCTAGCCCGAGCAGATTAAGTCCCGCCACCGTCATCTTGCACACGAGCGGCCTTGCGGACACCTTTTCTAAATATCCGGCAGCGATTAGGCTCGACAATGACCTACTCGCTGTCGGCTTTGTCACATCGAGATAGCCCGACACACCATCAAGCGTAGATTCACCAAAGGCACCGAAGATATGCATCTGTGCCGCATAAAACAGAATATCTTTTGCCCTTTCGGTAAACGTATCGTCGAGTTCATCGATCGCCCGCTTGAGATCATCGAGTTGTACGCGCTTTTCGGCCAAATCGCTCAGAACGGCATCTTGCGCTTGCTCGACCAAATCAAGCATCATTGCAACAAACGGAGTAGCCTCGCTACCGTTAAGGGGCCTCTCCACCACGTCAAACGCCTTGTAATATGCGGTTTTATTCTCAGCAATCGTCCTAGAGAGCGACAACACCGTAGGCTGCGACAACGTCTCGTTCAGGCTCAACGCGAGAAGATACCTCCCCGTTCTCCCGTTACCGTCATAGAAGGGGTGAATATACTCAAAGAGAAAATGGCAGATTGAGGCTGCATAGAGGCTTGGGACATCTTCGCGATTGCCCAACTCTATCATCTTGCCAAGGAGGTCAATGATTTCGGGCTCCGAGGAAACACCCTGATGGAGAATCTTGCCCCGACTGTTCTCAATCACAACGGGACCCAAACGGAACATCTTGCCATCCGGACGGTCCTTCGGGTCAAGCACGCCCTTAGTGACGGCATCGAAAATCTCGCGAATATCCTCGGGTTTGCCGGGACGACTTGAACCATCCACCAGCTGAAGGTAGAGGCGAGCGAATTCAATAAAAGGAGTGTGCTCCTTTTCGGCGGCACCGCAAAGTTCGGCCGCAGCATCCTCCGCAGACTCCAGCGCCGCTTCAATCTGGCGCCGCGTGCTGTGCACACCCTCCATCTCGTTGCTGAAAACAACCTCCTCAAGCACCAGCGAACGAATCGAGGCCCCCAAAGCCACATAAGGCAAGCTGTTCCACAGGTTGGAAATCTTTCGCTCTTTTCTGAGGATCCGCTCGCTAGCAACGGACAGGTTCAAAGGAACACAAGCGAACAGTTCACCATGCTCAAGGTGAATTCCAGTCCGCACCGTGCCGTCGGCAGTAAGGCGCTCGCGCAGCAGCTCGTCATGGCAAGCATAACGATCGGAGCTTGGATCTGCATAAAAGAGTTTTTCGAGCGTCTTGTACGCCATCGCTTCATCGCTCCTTTGAAATCAAATAGCTTAATCGTCTTTCATTATTTCGAATATATCCGATATTTGCAATTAAGACTCAAGAAATGCATTGTCTAATTTCAGAATTTGAAGTATTGGGAATTAAGGGTTCTTTTTTACATAGCGAGCTAATTTCAAACCTCAGCAGAGCTTTATGCAAGAAGGCACGCTGTCTGCATCAACCGCAGGCAGCGCACCTCCTTCTATTCGAAAAGGAAACTGCGTCCCATAATTCCGGCTCAGAATGGGATGCGCTTTCCCTAACGAGCCTCTCGCGGAAACTGCATCCCACTCTGAGCGCCCATTCCGGGACACAGCTTCCCAACGGCCCCCGTTTCGGAAACCACATCCCGTTCCGAGCCTTCAAAGCGGGACGCGGCTTCCCCGAGAAAGTATCGACTACTTACCGTCGTCGTCTTCGGCTTCTTCGCGCGCATAGAGCTCCAGCATGCGGCGGCGGTATTCGCGCACAGCGAGCTTGGCGCGCTCCAGGCGGCGGCGCTCACGCGGAGTCAGCTCGGACGGGTCGACCTCGTCTCCATAGGTCTTATCGGCAAGCAGGTGCGCCGCGTCCACGATGCGGGCATCGATGTGGCCGCTCGCTGCCTCGGCGGAAAGACGCTCGGCAATCGTATCGAGCGTAGGCAGGCCCTCGAATACGCGACCATGGCCATGCGAAGTCAGTAGCTCATGCTCGCGCGCGAGCAAGCTCGCTAGGTCGTGGTGGGCGCGCAAGATGTCGAGCGCATCGGATGGATGCTCGGCAACCTCTGCCACGGCGGCGACCGGTGCGGCATCCACCACGCGGTAGAAGAGCTGCGCGAGCAATGGCATCAAGAACACCGTGATGGCACCGGCGGCAACCATGACCGACGCAATATCTTGCGACAGCGCGCCCGCGTTGACGGCAACGCTCGTAACGGCAACGATGATCGGCAGCGCCGTGGTGCAGTACAGGGCCACGGTAATGCGACCATACGCCGACACATCGCGCGTCGCAGGACAAATGCTCATGGAAATAAGAATGGGCACGGCACGAATAATCAACAACGCCACGATAAAGCCCACGAGCAGACCCGGGCGCGACGCCACGGCCGTCAGATCGATCTTTGCGCCCGATACGGTAAAGAACACCGGAATCAAAAAACCGTAGGCCAGACCGTCGAGCTTGGTCTCGAGCGTATGGTTGCCCTCGGGGATGATATAGCGCAGGACAAAGCCGGCGGCAAAAGAACCCAACACGATGTCGAGATCAAAGACAGCCGAGAACGCCACGAGCGTGACCAGGATGAGCACCGTCAGGCGCACGAAGGTCTGCGACGTGGTATCGGCGCGCTCCTCAACAAATGCAAAGAAGCGGCTGCCGACGCGCTTGGAGCGGCTCGGGACCACGGCCAGCAACACGCAAACCACCGCAAACAAGCCAAGGATAACGAGCGTTTGGATGCCAGTGCGGGCAGACAACAGCACCGACATGGCGAGCACGGGACCGAGCTCGCCCCAAGTGCCATACGCGAGAATCGAGTCGCCCACGCGCGTGCCGGTGAGCGAGCGCTCACGCATGATGGGCACAAGCGTACCGAGCGCCGTCGAAGTGAGGGCAAGCGTCACGGCGATACCGTCGAAATGACTGACTGAGAACCACGGGGTAAAGCGCACGGCAAGCCAGGCGATACCAAACGTGACGACCCACGTCGCCAAGCCGTAGCGCCCCTCGACGCCCGTGATGCTCTTGGGGTCGATCTCAAAGCCGGCAAGCAGGAACAAAAAGGCCAGGCCCAGCTCGGACACAAGCGAGACCTCAGCATCTACATGGATGACGCCGAGCATATGGGGTCCCAGTACCGCGCCGAGCACGAGCAAAAAGACCGTCTCGGGAACGGGTTTTCCGGGAATCGCGGAGGCGATAAAAGGACTCGCAAAGGCCACGAGTGCGATGATGGCGAGCGAAACGAATGCCATGTGATGCCTTTCTCTTGTTTGCGCTTCACTGTAGCACCCTCGCCGTCCTCAACGCGCCGCGAGCTGTCGTATCATAGTGAGGTTTACAAACATGTGGCTCAAGGCGACCGCAGGGCAGACCCCGCAAACCGACCGCTGCCGCATACCGTACCGTACGCCCAACCGATCAGGAAGGCAGGAACCAATGGTCTCTCGTATCTACGTGGAGAAGAAACCCGGGTTCGACGTCGAGGCTCAGCAGCTCAAGGGCGAGCTGACCGAAATTCTCGGCATCAAGGGCATCGAGGCCCTGAGGATTATCAACCGCTACGACGTCGAGGGCATCGACAAGGAGCTTTTCCGGTCCTGCGTGCCGACCGTCTTTAGCGAGCCCCAGGTCGATGTGACCTACGACGAGCTCCCCGCAAGCGATGGCGCCGTCTTTGCCGTCGAATTCCTGCCTGGCCAGTTTGACCAGCGCGCCGACTCCGCCAGCGAGTGCGTGCAGCTCATCAGCCAGGGCGAGCGCCCCGCCGTGCGCTCCGCCAAGGTCTATATGATCTCGGGCGCTCTGGACGAGGCCGCCATTGATGCCATCAAGCACTACGTGGTGAACCCCGTCGAGGCGCGCATCGCCTCGCTCGACCTGCCCGAGACGCTGTACATGGAGACCCCCGAGCCCCAGCCCGTCGAGGTGCTCGACGGTTTCCGCGAGCTCGACGAAGCCGGCCTTGCCGCCTTTATTTCCGAGCGCGGCCTTGCCATGGACGAGGCGGACATCGCCTTCTGCCAGCAGTACTTCCGCGATGAGGATCGCGACCCCACCATCACCGAGATCCGCGTGATCGACACCTACTGGTCCGATCACTGCCGCCACACCACCTTCGGCACCGTCCTGGACGACGTGACGATCGACGACGCCGTGGTGCAGCAGGCCTTCGACCGCTACATGGAGATGCGCCACGAACTCGGTCGCGACACCAAGCCCGTCTGCCTCATGGACATGGGCACCATCGGCGCCAAGTACCTCAAGAAGACCGGCGTCATGACCGATGTCGACGAGTCCGAGGAGATCAACGCCTGCACCGTCAAGGTGAAGGTCGATGTCGACGGCGAGGACCAGGACTGGCTGTTCCTCTTTAAGAACGAGACCCACAACCACCCGACCGAGATCGAGCCCTTCGGCGGTGCCGCCACCTGCGTGGGCGGTGCCATCCGCGACCCGCTGTCGGGCCGCAGCTACGTGTACCAGGCCATGCGTGTCACCGGCGCCGGCGACCCCACCGTCCCCGTGTCCGAGACGCTCGAGGGCAAGCTGCCGCAGCGTAAGCTCGTGACCACTGCTGCCGCCGGCTACTCCAGCTACGGCAACCAGATCGGCCTTGCCACCGGTCAGGTCAACGAACTCTATCACCCCGGCTACGTCGCCAAGCGCATGGAGGTCGGCGCCGTCGTGGGCGCTACCCCGGCAAACCACGTGCGTCGCGAGTGCCCCGCCCCCACCGACAAGATCATCCTGTTGGGCGGCCGCACCGGCCGTGACGGCATCGGCGGTGCCACCGGCTCCTCCAAGACCCAGAACACCGAGTCCATCGAGACATCGGGCGCCGAGGTCCAGAAGGGCAACGCCCCGGTCGAGCGCAAGCTGCAGCGCCTGTTCCGCCGCGGCGATGCCTGCCGTCTGATCAAGCGCTGCAACGACTTTGGCGCCGGCGGTGTCTCGGTCTCTGTAGGCGAGCTTGCCGACGGCCTGTATGTCGACCTTGATACCGTGACCAAGAAGTACGACGGTCTTGACGGCACCGAGCTCGCCATCTCTGAATCCCAGGAGCGCATGGCCTGCGCCGTCGCCGACGGTGACGTCGAGGAGTTCATGGGCTACGCCGCCGAGGAGAACCTGGAGGCGACCGTTATCGCCGAGGTTACCGCCGAGCCGCGCATGCGCATGGCCTGGAACGGCGTCGCCATCGTCGATCTGTCCCGCGAGTTCCTCAACTCCAACGGTGCGCCCAAGCACCAGGTCGCCCACGTCTGCGCCCGCAGTGTGTGGCAGCCCAGCTGGGCCGGTACCACGCTCGCCGAGCGCATGACCTCGCTCGTCACCGACCTCAACGTCGCTTCCAACAAGGGCCTTTCCGAGCGCTTCGACTCCACCATCGGCGCCGCGACCGTGCTCATGCCCTTTGGCGGCAAGACGCAGCTCACCCCGAGCTCGGCCATGGTCGCCAAGTTCCCCGTGGACGGCGAGACCACCACAGCGAGTGCCATGGCATGGGGCTTCAACCCCTATTTGATGGAGGCCGACCAGTTTGCGGGCGCCTACCTGTCCGTGGTCGAGTCCATCGCCAAGCTCGTTGCCGCCGGCTTTGAGCACAAGCGCGCCTACCTCTCCTTCCAGGAGTACTTCGAGCGCCTGCGCACCGAAGCAGAGCGCTGGGGCAAGCCCATGGCTGCCGTCCTGGGTGCCCTTATGGCTCAGGTCGACCTGGGTGCCGGTGCCATCGGCGGCAAGGACTCCATGAGCGGTTCGTTTGAGGACGAGACCGGCGAGCTCAACGTTCCGCCGACCCTGATCAGCTTCGCCGTCGCCGTGGGCAAGGCCGCCCGCGCCGTCTCGCCCGAGTTCAAGGGCCTCACGCACCGCGTCGTCCGCATCGCCCCCGCCACCTACGGCGAGGATTACCGCCCCGACGCCCAGCAGCTGCTCGCCGCGTTTGACGCCGTCGAGGCGCTCACCGCCAACGGCAACGCCCTGGCCATCTCCACGCCCGGCTACGGCTGCGGCGCCGAGAGCCTCTTTAAGATGTGCGTCGGTAACCAGATCGGTATCGAGCTTGCCGAGGATGTAGACGTGGAGAGCCTCTTCACCCCGCTCTACGGCAGCTTTATCGTCGAGCTCGCCGAGGATGCCGAGCTGCCCGAGGTCGCCGACGGCGTTGTCGTCGAGCCCCTGGGCACCACCGTCGAGGGCTATGTCATCGACACCGGTTCCGAAGTCATCGAGCTCTCCGAGCTCCAGGAGGCCTGGGAGAGCGGCATCGAGGGCGTCTTCACCTACCGCAGCGCCGGCGAGACCCCCGAGGTCGAGACCATCGACTTCCGCGCCAAGGATATCCACGTGTACGGCGGCGCCAAGATCGCCCGCCCGCGCGTGATCATCCCCGTGTTCCCCGGCAACAACTGCGAGTACGACAGCGCCCGCGCCTTCCGTGCCGCCGGTGCCGAGGCCGACACCTTCGTGATCAACAACCTCACGCCCGAGGCCGTCGCCGAGAGCACCCACGAGCTTGCCCGCCGCATCCGTGCAAGCCAGATCGTCATGATCCCCGGCGGCTTCTCGGGCGGCGACGAGCCCGACGGCTCCGCCAAGTTCATCACGGCGTTCTTCCGCGCTCCCGAGGTCACCGAGGCAGTCCGCGACCTGCTCAAGGCCCGCGATGGCCTGATGCTGGGCATCTGCAACGGCTTCCAGGCCCTGATCAAGCTCGGTCTGGTGCCCTACGGCGACATCGTCGACGCCACGCCCGATGCGCCCACGTTGACGTTCAACACCATCGGTCGCCACCAGAGCCGTCTGGTGCGCACCCGCATCTCGTCCAACTTGTCCCCGTGGCTGTCGCAGTGCAGCCTGGACGACCCCTACACCGTCGCCATCAGCCACGGCGAGGGCCGCTTTGTCGCCAATGACGAAGTGCTCGCCCAGCTGATCGCCAACGGCCAGGTCGCCACGCAGTACGTGGGCGAGAACGGCAAGCCCAGCATGGATCTCTCCGTCAACCCCAACGGCTCCGCACTCGCCATCGAGGGCATCACGAGCCCCGACGGCCGCGTCCTGGGCAAGATGGGCCATGCCGAGCGTCGCGGCGACAACCTGTACCGCAACGTGCCCGAGCATGTCCCCGGCGATAAGTTCATGCCGATCTTTGAGAGCGGCGTGGCCTACTTCGCTTAAACCTTTCCCATCGGGTACAATCCCCTCGGGTAACAACACCCGCCACCGACGCATCCGGTGGCGGGTTCTTTTTTGCTTCGCGCATGCAGGAAGGACATCATGGAAAGCCGCAAGCCGTATCTCGCCACCCTGCCCGGACTCATCCTGGGTTGTCTTGTTTGCTGTGCACTCTGGGGATCGGCGTTTCCCTGCATCAAGATCGGCTACGCGCTCTTTGGTATCCCGGCGCACGATAGCGCCTCGCAGCTGCTCTTTGCGGGCTTGCGCTTCACGCTTGCCGGCGCCCTGGTTATCGTTGGGATGAGTGCGGCCCAACGCCGCCCCCTCATTCCGCAGGCTTGCGACATCAAGCCCATCTTTGTCTTGTCGCTCTTCCAGACTATCGGGCAGTACTTCTTTTTCTATCTGGGCCTCTCGTGCGCCAGCGCCATGTCGAGCTCCATCATCGAGGCCAGCGCCAACTTCCTCGCAATCCTCTTTGCCGCCCTAGCATTTCACACCGAGAAGCTCAATACGGCCAAGGTGCTTGGCTGTGCGCTGGGCTTTGCCGGCGTCGCGCTCGTCAACCTCTCGGGCGCAGATGGCACCTTTGGCTTCAGGCTCGATGGCGAGGGCTTTATCCTAGCCTCCACTGTCGCGGGTGCTCTTTCGACCTGCCTGATCGGCATCTTCTCGCGCAAGCACGACGGCGTCTTGCTTGCCGGGTGGCAGTTTTTAGTCGGAGGTTTGGTCCTTACCGCCATCGGGTTTTTGATGGGCGGCGCGCTCTCCCCCACCGCGATCATCCCCGCCATCGCGCTCATTATCTATATGGCACTCATTTCCGCCGTCGCGTACTCGCTATGGTCGCGTCTGCTTGCCGTCAACCCCGTCAGCCGCGTCTCGGTCTTTGGGTTTATGAACCCGGTCTTTGGCGTACTGCTGAGCGCGCTGCTGCTCGGCGAGGGCGCTGGCACGAGCCCTGTGACCGTACTTGTTGCCCTGCTGTTGGTCTGCGGCGGCATCATCATCGTCAACAGGCCCAAAAAGGCCTAATGAACTGCCCTTATTTAGCAGAGCGGATTCACATACTTTAGTTTAATGGAGTACATCGGAGAGCCGAGGGCCGCCACGCACGCCAGCGTGTGCCCCTTTTCCTAGCGTATCTGAACGCCGGCTTTCTTCTTCTCGCGCTTTACGCGGTAGAGCTCCGCGTCGGCAGCACGAAGCAAGTCTTGCCAGGTATCGACGCCATCACCAACCCGTGCGTAGCCGATGGACATCCGCAACAGATACGGAACCTCGGCGCGCGCGAGCTCATCGTTGATTGTCGCGCACAGATGCATGATATCCTGTTCCGCCACTGCCTTTTGGAGCACCACGAACTCATCGCCACCATAACGTGCGATAAAGCCGCCAGACGCCGAGCAGACTTCTTTGAGCGCAGCGGATATGGCCTGAAGAGCGTGGTCGCCCTCCACATGCCCATAGCGATCGTTAATCTGCTTAAAGCCGTCGGCGTCCATCATAAGCAGATATACATCTTCGGCCTGATCCACATTTGAGAAGAGCGACAGCATATAGGTCTCAAAACGGTTGCGATTGTTAAGTCCAGTCAACGGGTCGGTCGAGATGAGCTGCTCCTGGTAGATGATGTAGAGCAGCAACATGCTAATCATTATGCCGACACAAAGGCCTGGCACCGAGTATACGACCTGAAAGGTACCGCCCACCAGGGCCGGAATGGCGAAAAATGCCGAGGTTCGATAGATGGCCTTCGTCCGCAGGCTCTCGACCCTGCGAGATTGCACAAATGCATGCAGGGACGTATGTATAACGTAACAGTAGCTGACGATGGGCTGGATCATATAGGCAAAGCCGCGACGATACACGCCCTGCGAATCGATATAGAACAGGGCGTGCGTCCAGTAACTGGTAAACGCCAGCACGACCACCAGAGCCGTAGGCAACGCTACAAGCACCGCCCTATAGCGCGAGGTCAAAAGGCGAGAACCCTGCACCGTCTCGGAATAGATAAACCAAATGAGACACGCGATAGCAAAGAGCGAAAACGAAACCGCGTTGGAAATCCAGTTGGCAGCAATGCCCAACGTGCCGTCCACACCGTCCGAAAGCGTCCAGATCATATCGAATAATATGTACGCGGCAGAGGTGTAGCCAAGCATGCTAAACAATAGCTGCTGGGTGCTCGAGAACAAGGAGCGACGACTTCGCACGGCAAGCCCGATAAGAACAATCATGCATAGCACGAATATCTCAATCTTGAGTGCCTTAACCACTAGCGCCATCCCTTCAATACCCAAGTGGTCAGAATCGCCCAATTCGAATCAGGGCAATAAACACCCCTTTACTCCGCAGGGGTAAAGGGGATAATAGCAGAGCGCCCGAACATCACTGCAAAACAGTTTCTGTTCGGGCGCCCATACGGCGCGAATTGCACACGCCGGCATCATTGATGGGTATCGATTGCTACTCGCCATCGATGTCAGTCGCGACGGCCTCCTCTATGGCCTCGACACCGACAGGCGACAGATCCTCCTTGCCTTGGCAGAACTTCTTGTCGACCCAGCCAGTCAGAATCGGAGCCATGATCGCCGTGATGATAACGGCGGTGGCGATCTGCGCATACGCGGTGGGCGCAAGCTCGGCATAGCGCGGCGCGACCTCGGCGAGGGCAACCGGTGTGGTCATAGCCGTGCCGGCGATGGTGGAGCAAGCAACGGCGGCCTTGCCGTTGCCGCCGCACAAGCGCTCGAAGGCAAAGGTGATGGGGCCAACGATAAAGAGGGTGATGAGGCCCAGAAGGATGCCCGAGATGCCGCCGGTGATGAAGCTCGAAAGGCTCATGGACGCACCGAGCTGAAATCCGATGACGGCAATCGCGGGATTGGCACCGGGAACCAGCAGGTTCTTGATAAACGGGAACAGGTTGCCCAGAACCATGCCAATAACGAGTGGCAAGATGGAGCCGATAATGGTGCCAAGGGGAATGTTGGCGAGGCCGGAAACACCGAGGATGATCATCGTGACGGCGGGGCCGGCCGTAAAGAACAGGATACCGACGGCGCCCTGCTCGGACTCATCGCCGAACTCGCCCATGATGCCCGTATAGAGCGCCATGTTGCAAAACGTGATGCCGCCGATGATAGACACGGAGCTCAGACCCAGGAAGTTGTCGTTAAAGAAATATGCCACGCCCAGGCCGAGAGCCGCTGCGACGACCAGCTTGGGAATCAGCACGACGATGCCGGTCTTGATAGCGCCCGGCGTGGACTTAAAGCTGATGCCGGCGCCCACAAACAGCAGGATCGCGGCGACGATGGTATTGGAGCCACCGCGGCAGGCAGCCGTAAAGAATCCGCCGATCTCAAAAACCTGCGGACAGAAGGTGTTGAGCAAAAGACCGACGATCATCGGATAAATCATGATGTCGCCCGGGATGCGCGGGACCTTGAATTTCTTTTGCTCGTTGGCGGTTGCTTCCTGTGCCATGAAACCCCCATTTCCGCTGACGGGGTATAAAAGCCCACGTCACGCTTTGCTACAGTAAAGTTTGACCATGGTACCAGAAGAAATAGACCAGCTCGGTGAGAAATTCGATTCGTTGGACAGGGGCGCTAAACGTGCCCCGCTCTTATATGAGGCTCAAAACGATATAGAACACGATGCCCGAAACACAGCACCACAGCATCGATTTTGTCTTGACCGCCACGGCCACGACGCCGGCAGCCGCAATCCAGGGAACCAAGGCAGGCCAGGGTCCCGCGTCGAACGCGCCGGGACTCACCAAGTCGTTGGCGACCAGCGCGGCAAAGGCAGCGGGCGGGATATAGCCCAGGGCCTCGGTAATGCGGGGCGACAGGGTCCGCCCGCGCAAGGCGAACGCCGGCGCGATGCGAAAGAACGCGATAGCAGCCCACGACGACAGCCACAGAACCAAGAACTCGTTAACGGGCATCGCGGGCACCTCTTCCGTCTAATACAGCATCGCACGCCAGCGCAATGGTAATGCCGACCACGACGCTTGCCGGCACGGCAATATTCGCGAGGCCCAAGAACTTGCATACGGCGACGGACACCGCGCCCGAAACCGCCGCGACAACGTTGCCGCGCGACAGCCGCTGCGAAAAGAGCAGGCAGATAAAGAGCGAGGTGCAGACAAAGGCTGCAATGGCGGTGGGAACATCGACAACGGCGCCGACGATGGCGCCCATCGTACACGATACGCCCCATGTTGCGATAAGGATCACGTTGAGCACAAAGGACTCGCGCGGGCCCCAATCCTGCCCCTCAATCAACTTGGCAAGCGAGATGCCATATGCCTCCTCGGTGAGCGTCGCGGCAACGGCCAGCGTCTGACGCTTCGAGGCGCCCGCCAGATGCGGTGCGATCGATGCCGCAGGTTGCAGACCATAAACTGTCCGCAGCCCGTCACAAACGTGCTGCTCAGGGCAAAAACCATCCATGGTTCCATCCCCGTCTGCGCCATAATCATTCCGCACGGCGCACCTATCGCAACATAGGCAAGCATCACCGGCCAGACGGTTTTAACGATCCTAAGGACCATGCCACCCCCATTCTGGTAAGTCGTCTGCAGCGCGTCTCGCAACGCAGCAGAAATATCAACCGGTGGCAATAAAGTTCGCCTACAATTGCCACCGGATCGAAAGACACAACTTTTTAGGAAGTCATTATGACAGCTATCGATCGTGCGCGGGCGGCTGCGGCCTTCAAGACCTATACCGACGCCTACGACGCCACCAACCCACGCATCGCACTCAAAATCGAGCATACGTACCACGTTGCCGAAGTATGCGATGCCGTGGCGCGTGAACAGGGTTGGCCAGCGCAGGACATTGACCTGGCATGGCTTTGCGGCCTGCTACACGATATGGGCCGCTTTGAGCAGTTGCGGCGCTGGGACACCTTTAAGGACGCCGAGAGCATGAGCCATGCAGCGCTGGGCATCGAGGTCCTCTTTGGCGAGAATCCCGCCGATGCACCCGCCGTAACGAGCATCCGCGACTTTATCGATGACCCGGCAGAGGACGAACTGATCCGCGCGAGCATCGCCCACCACAGCAATTTTCGCCTGCCCACGGAACTCGACACCCGTACACGGAGCTTCTGCGAGATCGTGCGCGATGGTGACAAGATCGACATTATGCGCACCATCGCCGACAGCACCGTCGAGACCATCCTCAAGGTGGATGAGGACGCATTTCTCGCCAGCCACTTCTCGGCACCGGCGCTTACCGCCTTTGACGAGCACCGCTGCGTCGCACGCGATGAGCGCGATGAGCCCGCAGACTACCTGGTGGGACTCATCTGCTTTATGTTTGAGCTCGTCTATCCAGCGAGCCGCGCGCTGGCGCGCGAACAGGGCGATATCCACCGCCTGCTCGACGCGCCCTTTGGCATTACGCGGCCCTTTACCGACCCCGCCACGCAGGCAACCTGGAGCCGCCTAAAGGACGAGATGCGCGACTGGCTGACGCGCGCTTAGCGCTCAAGCTGAGCCAGCAGCTCCTCAACGATCTCAACGGCATCGCCGACGACCTTGTACTGGGCGGCACCAAAGATGGGGGCATCCGGGTCCTCATTGATGGCGACAATGCACTCCGCCCCACCGATGCCGGCGAGATGCTGGATAGCGCCCGAGACACCGATGCTCACGAGGAGCTTGGGCGAGACCGATACACCCGTCTGGCCAATTTGGTGGCGATACTCCAACCAGCCTGCCTCCACAATGGGACGCGTGCAACCAAGCTCGGCACCCAGGGCATCGGCGAGCTTTCGCATCAGGGGCAGATTCTTCTTGGAGCCGATGCCGCGGCCCACCACGACCAGACGCTCGGCATCGGCAATTGAGGCCTGCTGTCCCCACTCCTCGGCGGGAATCGAGATCTCGACGCGGGCCTTAACGTCATCCGCAAGCACTACCTGGGTAATCGTGCCGGAGCGGCTATAGTCAAACTCGGGCGCCTTAAAGATGCCGGGGCGCACCGTTGCCATCTGAGGACGGTGGTTGGGACAGATAATGGTGGCCATCAGGTTGCCGCCAAACGCCGGGCGCGTCTGCTGCAGCAGACCCGTCTCCGTATCCATCGAAAGCACCGTGCAATCGGCCGTAAGACCCGTCTGCAAGCGCACGGCCACACCGGGCGCCAGCTCGCGACCAAAGGCGGTCGCGCCGTACAGAATGGCCTCGGGCTTGCGCTCGGCTACCAAATCGCAGATCAAGCGAGCGTAGACCTCCGCGTCGTTCTGACGCAGGCGCTCGTCACGACAGACCAGAACTTCGTCCGCACCGGCGCAAATCAGATGCTCCAGGTCCCCGAGTGAGCCCTCGGGGCTCATGCCGACCAGTGCCACCAGACGGCAGCCGCGGGCATCGGCAAGCTCGCGCCCCTTGCCCATGAGCTCGAAGGCCACGGATGCAACGGCATCGTGCTCGTCAGTCTGCACGAAGATCCAGATGTCTCGATATGCGTCAAGGTCTGCCGCGCCGGCGGCCTCGTCGCGCTCAATCGAGATGGCGTTGACGGGGCAGGCGTCGACGCACCCACCGCACAGGATACAGCCGTCGGTTACGCGGGCACAGCGATTGGGGCGCTCACCCTCCACCACAATGCCGTCCGAGGCGCAGGCGCGAACGCAGCGACCGCAGCCGATACAGGCTTCGCTATCGATAATCAGCCCGCTCATCTATGCCATCCCCTCGATAATCTTGGCAAGTTTTACCGCCTGCTCGGACGCCGTTCCCTCAACGGCCTCGCACGTTTGGTCACGGTCGGGCACAAACGAGCGCACGACCTGCGTCGGTGATCCGGCAAGGCCGCAACGCGCGGGGTCGGCGTTCACGTCGGCGGCACTGACCACGCGCACGTCCGCCTCCTCCGCCGCGCGAATACCGGCAATACTCGGCATGCGCAGCTGGCCAATCTCCTTGGCAGTCGTCATCGCACACGGCATCTCCAGGTACACCGTCTCCTCGCCGGCATCGCAGCCGTGGACGAGCGCCAGCGAGCCACACGTCGTAAATCCCGCGCTCTGCACACAGCTCACGTCGGTCACGCAGGGGACCCCAAAGGCGCCGGCCAGCTCGGGGCCGATCTGGGCCGTATCGCCGTCCACTGCCATCTTGCCGCAGATGAGCAGGTCAAAGTCCCCATCGAGTGCCTCGATGCCGCATTTGAGGGCATAGGTGGTTGCCAGTGTATCGGCACCTGCAAAGGCGCGATCGGTCAGCAGCAGCGCGTCGTCGGCACCTCGAGCGATGCAGTCGCGCAGCAGCGACTCGGTCGCGGGGATGCCCATCGACACCACCGTTACGCGCACGTCCATGCCAAAGCCGATAAAGTCGTCCTTCAGCGCTAGCGCACATTCGAGGGCACTTGCATCGAAGGGATTAATGACCGCCTGTTTGCCATCACGCACGATAGTATTGGTCTTGGGGTCCATCTTGACCTCGGTGCTTCCGGGCACCGCCTTGACGCACACCACCATATGGAAATCACTCATCTTCACGCGCCCCCTTTCTGGACGAGTTCATCCAAGAGCTTCTCCGTAAACAGGTTGCCGCGACCCAGCTGGCCGGCAGGATCGAGCTGGAGTTTGAGGCGCGCCGACTCGACCATGGCCTCGTGGCCGTACATCGTCTCCAAGAAGCCCGCCTTGATCTTGCCGACGCCGTGCTCGGCAGAAACGGCACCGCCCATGGCCGTGACCTCGGAAGCCCACTGGGCAAAGAGTTCTCCACCACGACGGTAGTCTTGCGCATCGCGCGGCAGGATGTTCACATGCAGATGGTTATTCCCGATGTGTCCCCAGGCAGCAGACTCAAGCCCGCTTTCGGCCAGCGTGCGGCGATAGAGGGCCATGACATCGGCAAGGCGTGCATTGGGCACCGACATATCCGATCCCAGCTTGGTAATGGTGGGGTCGATGCGGCGACGCTCGTCAATGAGCATATTGACGCTCTCGGGGACCGCGTGGCGGAAGAACCGCTGGCACTCGCGATCGACTTCGGTGCGGGCGACCCATGTCGCATCGTCGCGGCCGCCCGCAAGCTCCAGCACCCATCCCAGGTGGCACAGCTCCTCGGTCGCCTGCGCCTCGTCATCGCAGTCGAGCTCCACGTAGACACAGACCTTTGCCTCGTCGTCGAGCGCCGGCAGCGAGGCAAACGCTGTCGACTGCTCGCGCTGGCGACGCAGGATATCCAGGGCGCCAGCATCGAAATACTCAATAGCGGCGGCATGGGACAGCACGGGACGCACGGAATCGGTAAAGGACACGGCCTTGTCTTCGCTATCGAAAAAGCAACTCACACCCCATACGACCGAAGGTGCCGCCTGCAGGGCGATCTCGAGCTCGGTAATGACGCCGAGCGTGCCGCACGCACCGATAAAAAGATCGATGGCGTCCATATCGTCCGCAACAAAATACCCCGAGGCATTTTTGGTCTTGGGCATGGTGTAGTCAGGAAGATCAAGCTCGAATGTATGACCCTCTGCCGTCACAAGCGACAGGTGGCGGCCCTGGGCAAAAGCCTCGCCGCGCTGAAGCTCAAGCAAATCGCCATCAGCCAGCGCGACGTGGAGTCCCGTGATATGCGGGCGCATGGGACCGTAAGCGTAGCTGCGGGCGCCGGAGGCGTTGCATGCCGCCATGCCGCCCAGACAGGCAGATGCCTCGGTGGGATCGGTGGGAAAGAACTGCTCGGGGGACTCTTGGAACTCCTCGTGGGCCTCAAGCGATGCCTGGTCCCAACCAGCGGTCGGCAGTACCTTCTTGCTCAGCTGCTTGCGCAGCTCCGAGAGCACAACGCCCGGCTCCACGCGCAGCAGAAATTGGCCTTGTTCATCGCGGCGAAGGCCCAAGTAGCGATTCATACGGGAAGTATTGAGGATATGCCCACCGTGGGGCACGGCACCGGCGGCAAGGCCGGTTCGGGCGCCCTGAACCGTTACCGGGACACGCTCGGCATGGAGCGTTTCCAAAATGGCACGGACCTCGTCTTCCGTTGTCGGAAACGAGATGCTCGATGCTTCGCCCGATGCGCGAGATTCATCGCGGCCATACTCCTCGAACTCGTCGGTGAAGGGTTTAATGGTTGCAGACACGCGAACTCCCCCTTTAGCTAACTACAGTGTTTGCGGGGAGATGTTACCGCATCGTTTCGTCGACGTGTTCGAGACCGTCTCCATAATTGGCGTTTTTTACGTTCGTGCAATTCGGCGAACGGCAAGGCTTCCTCGGCAGACGATGCTTTTGACACATATCGCCCCGCCGTCGCCGACCGCTCGATTGTCGCTCGAAAAAAGTTGAAGTAATTTTTCCCACCTTTTACCTGCGGAGATGTCAATCCGTCAAGCATTTGGTCAGAAATTGGTCAAGTAGCGGCTGATACGGTCGGCATCGACAGCCAAAACCGATAGAAGTTTTGGCCCCAGAAGCAGGGAGGTTCCCATGGCATATTACTGGCCCCAGTACGGCGTCGCCATCGAGGTCGACGACGATCCCTATCTCCTGCCTTTCGACGAAGAGGCGTTCCCCGATACGGCGGTCTACCACGTCACCACCGATGTTATCTGCGACCCCGAGTCGTTCTCGGCGCTCGCCCACCACATCGCGCGTATCCACGACATCGAGCTCCCTCACGACTTTGACGAGCTCATCTACTCGCGCCGCCTGATGCTTCACATGCTCTTTGGAGCGGACCCGTCCACGTTCGCACGTGTCTACACCACCAAGGACGCCGCATGAGTGCGAAGAAGCCGCCCCGCCTCGCAGGACTGGGGCGTCGCAAGAAACTCGTCGTTGTCTGCCTGGCCATCGCCTGCGCCCTCATCGCCGTAGGGCTATACGCCTGGCAGTCGCAGCCCGTGCCCGAAGCGGGCGCCTCAGTCACGACGGCAGAGGGTAAATCGCGACAAGAAATCCAAGATGAGCTCGATGCCATCGTCCGCGACAACATGATGACGATTTCGGTCGCGCCGGTCGCTCAGCTACAGGAGGACGGCAAGCTGCGCGTCAACGTGCAAAACGTCCAAGACAATAAATTTCCCCAGCGATTCCGCGTCATCCAAAACGACGAGACCATGTACGAATCCGGTGTGGTCGAGACCGGCAAGACAATCGAGACGTGCCCCGCCGGCGACATCAAAGAAGGAGAGGCATACATCGAGATCCAGGCACTCGATGCCAAGACCCTCGACAGCCACGGCAATCCGACACGTGTCAAGGTACGGGTTGAGCAAGCCGAGAACTAGCTTTTTCGGCCGACGCGACACCGCACGCAATTCACCAGCATTCGTCCAATCATCGCGGGGACGGCCCGCGGCGAATAGAAAGGAACGACCATGGACATCACCAGGAACATGAACGGAGCCAGAGCGCTCGTCGTGGGCGCAGGGCTCGCGCTCGCGCTCGCAATGGGCGCCGCCCCGACGCCAGCTCTGGCAGCCGGGCGCGTTGGAACCACGAAAGTAATGGTCAGGACCGAGATCGACAACGTAGAGTTCAAAGTTCCGACGGTTATTCCCTTCGTCGCCAAGGCCGACGGCACGCTTCAGGGCCCCTCAGAAGACGCGACCACCATCGACAATCATTCGGCCTACGGCATCCATGTCACCAACATGAAGATCGACGCCATGAACACCTGGACCATTGCCGCCGACGCCAAGGCCGGAACCGCGCAGAATTCCATCGACTTTAAGGTCGGCCCCGACGGCGCACTCCAGAACGCCAGCGCCGCAATGCAGGAGACGGGCCTCGATCTTTCCAAGAATGCAGCCTTCGACATGGGCTACCAGGGCATTGCCGGCGGCACGGACAAAATTAAGCTCAAGACAAGCGGAAACGTCGCCCGCGTCACGCGCGACATCTTCCGCGTAACCGGCGAAGGCGATCAGGTTGCAACGATCACCTGGACGGTCGAGCCCGGTGCGCACACGGCATAAGGCCGTCGCCCTGGCCGCCGTCAGTATCCTAGCGTTTGGGCCAGCCATGGCCTTTGCCCAGCAAGAACAGGCGCAGGCCGCCACGCAAGTGACGGTCGACCTCTCGGAGCTCGACCGCGGCAACTGCAAGGAACCGTTGGCACAGACAGACGACAGACGATGGCTCTTGGCAGCAGGCGCCACGGCAGCAGGTGCGGGAACCGCCGGCCTCGGTCTGCACATCAAACGCAGCCAGAAACGAAACACGGACAGGCCGCACTAAATTAGCTAAGGAGACCCCATGGCATCGAAGAACCTTTTGCCCGTCGTCGCACTCTGCGGCGCGCTCGCAACCGGAACGCCTGTCGCCGCTTGGGCGACTCCCGTCATGGCAGACTCCTTACCAGCAGCCCTAAGCTCCGCACCAAATCCGTCGAGCGCCATTGCGTGCAAGCGTTTTTCGTTCGCACAGGCCGCAATCTCAACCTCGGGATGCCTTCGTCGTAATACGGACGGCTCGATAGTCGTGGATATCAATCGTTCGAACAAGGCAAACGGCTCCCAGGCGGGGTGCGCCGTCTGCACATGGCGCTCGATTGTGCTCGATGCAGATGGCGATCCGTGCGATTTGGGGTTGCGCATCGATATCGCTTCGGTCGATGACTCGGCGAACGGAGCGAAGGTCGCCTTCGACGGTGCGTTTTTCGAGAAAGGAGGCGGTATATGTCTGGGCTGCGCCGCCGCGAATGCAGACGATGTGCAGCCCACCCTCTCATTCACGGCATCGCTGCGGCTGACCAAGGCGGGCACCGATGCCATCGCGGCGGGAGAAGCATCCCTGCTGTTCTACGCCGTCAGCACCAAAGACACAGACGCTCATTTCGAGAAGCCGGCCGGATCGCTCAGCCTTACGCGCGGGACGGAGGCAGGCCCTATTGCGATCGATACCCACACGCTAGGCAGGCAACGCATTCTTGCCGACCCGGCGCTTCTCGAGATGGAGTGGAACGGATCCGGAGCCATCGGGATTGTCCCCTCCGCGCTTGACGCCAAGACGCTCCCCTCAAACGACGAACCCATCAACGCAACCATACAAGAAGAGAGCACGGACAAAGAAGCAGGTGCGGGCGACACGCCGTCGCCGACAAACAGCGTCCCAGCTTCTTTCGAAGCACCGAATGAGCCCGCTACCGGTCCAAACGATCCCGAGCTCGCGGACAGTCTGGGACTTGCTGATCCTCAGGAGATCGATGAAGGTAACTGCTGCGTGCTTGCCGCCCTCGACCACACAGAGGTCATCGATGCTGCAAACATCGAAGTTGCCGCCGCCAATCAGCCCGTCCGCAAGTCGGCCATCATCGCATTTCCCGAATCCATCGAAGTCGTCTTTTTGCCATCGGGCGAGGTCGTGGCCCCAACACTGCTCACCTTGTTGGGCGCCAAGAATACTCGAAACGAAATTAAAAAGGTCACGGTTGTCGACCCTGCAACCACCGCTAAACTGCGTCTATACGCCGTTGCCCCAGACGGAGGCAAGACCTTGGAATTCGATGGCGACACACTTCTAGCCTGGCGACGTCTGGACATTATGCAAGACGTCTCGTATCAGATCGAACTCGAAGGGTTTGATCGTGCCCGCGATGCCAATATCATCGCCGCGGCTATTGAATCCCCGCAGCGGCTTATGACACTGCGCTTTGACTACTACCCCTATGTCCCGACAACCACCTGAGGCTTAAATGCTGCGCATCATTCCTAATACCACTTATATAACGTATTAGATGAGTCGCGATGTGCCTCGCATTTCGTTCTGCTACGATTGCCACGTTGGCATCAATACAGGAGGGCTCATGCCGGGCTTGGGAACAATCATCAACGTTGCGCTTTTAGTTGCGGGCGGTCTTTTGGGATTAGCGGGCGGCCGCTTCATTACACCGCGCATCCAAGACACGCTCATGAAAGCATCGGGGCTGTGCGTCCTGTTTATCGGCCTGGGCGGCACCATGCAAAAGATGCTCATCATCGATGGAAAGGCGCTAGCGACCACCGGTACCACCATGCTCATCGTCTCATTTGCGC
This sequence comes from Collinsella sp., assembly GCA_019424925.1. Lineage (GTDB taxonomy): Bacteria > Actinomycetota > Coriobacteriia > Coriobacteriales > Coriobacteriaceae > Collinsella. Next base: position 52,978 of record JAHYYO010000002.1, on the reverse strand, counting down.
TCGGTTCGCTCATCGGCGAGGCCATCAACTTGGAGGCCGCCATCGAGAACCTTGGCGAATGGCTCAAGCGCAAGACTGGCAGTGAGGGCGATAACGAGTTCACCAACGCTTTTGTCTCGACTTCACTCACCGTGTGCATCGGCGCCATGGCCATTGTGGGATCGATCCAGGACGGCCTGCTCGGCGACTGGTCAACGCTTGCCCTCAAGGGCGCACTGGACTGCATCATCGTCTGCACCATGACGGCCTCGCTTGGCCGCGGCTGCATCTTCTCCGCCCTGCCCGTCGCCGTGTTCCAGGGGACGATCACGTTGTTTGCCGGCGCGCTCTCCCCCATCATGACCACAGCAGCCCTCAACAGCCTTTCGCTCGTAGGCTCCATGCTCATCTTCTGCGTCGGCGTCAACCTCATCCGTCCTCAGACCTTCCGCACGGCCAATATGCTTCCCTCCGTCGTCATCGCCGTCATATACGCCCTCCTGTTCTAAATCTAGCAACGCAGCGGTATCTCGAACATCTGTTTGATGCTGTGCTATGATATGAGGTCACCGTAGCTGCGTTCGAGAGGAGGAGCGGTGGCCGACCAGGACATCAAGATGCTCATCGAGCGCATTATGGCCGAGGCCCGGACCCATCAGTCCGCCCGCTTCTCAAACGAAACCTACGCAGACGAGCCGATTCTCAAAACCGGCCGACAGATGCAGAATTTCCTCCCCGATCAGTACCGTAAAATGCGCGAGATATCGCGCTGGCAGGATGACCCCAAGGGCGGTGCGGGCCGCTGGCTTTCGGAAGCCGAGCTTTTTTACCGCCAGGGCCTGCTGATGGCCGACTTTGAGGACGACTGTCCCTACAACGGCACCTTTAAGTCGTACTTTCCCACCTACAACGCCATGAGCGACCGGCAACTGCGCGGCTACTTTACTTGGCGTGCCCAAGTGCGCCGCGGAACCGTCGAGGAAACGTCTACGTCCTTTGCCTTTCTGTATCTCTATGAGCTGATCTGCGGCATTGGCGTAGATAATCCACTCGATGGTTTTAACAAGATCAAGGCTTTTTGGGATGTCTATCGCGCCTTCGAGCCCGGCATCGACCGGTTTGCGCGCGTGTGGCTGCAAGATTACGCCGTGTTCCACGGGCTCGACCCCAAGCTGCTTCGCGACTCTAAAACCGTCATGTTCGATAACGCCCTTATCGAACTGCGGCGCGCGGCACGAGACCTTGTACCGGCACCGTCCGGCCAGACCCCTAAGCGTCGCAAAACCTCCGAGCCCACGCTCCCCCTTCCGCCCGATGAGGTGCGCGAGGAGCGACTCATGGCCGCCATCAACGCCCTCTCCACGTACAACCTAAGTAGCTCGCGGCTCGACCGCAGCCACCACCGTGATCTGCGCCACGTGGCGTGCGCCGTGTATGTCCGCATGGTGCGCTACTATGACACGCACCGAAAGACCGGCATCGTGGCAAGTTTATTTGGGGAGGAGACGGCCATGCCCTACACCATGTTTGCCTCGGCCGTATTCTTTGCGCCCGAGCGCCACGAGGACTGCGAATACCGTCTGGACCCCATCCATATCTACCGTTGCCAAAACGGCTTTTGGGAATGCATGCGTATCCACGGTAGTAGGCAAAAGAGCAGCAAACTTGGCGAGATGATGCGCGCCTGCGACCAACGCCTGCGCCTGGCGCTGGACCCTGCCCATCCCCTTAAGGAAGAAAAGGTCCCCAAATATCTGGCCAAGATTATCGATGACGAGATTGTGGCATGGCTTTCGTGGGACGCCGCACACCAGCCCGTCAAGATCGATATCGATCTGAGTCAGCTGGGGCATATTCGGAGCGCCGCCGCACAAACGCGCGAGGCGCTTTTGATTGACGAGGAACGCGAGGACGGCGCGTCCGCAGAAGCCGAGGCAGCGGACTCAGGGCAACCGGAAGCCGAGCCCGTAGCCGACGCGATGGTCGAGGCGGTCGCGGCGGCTGCAGGGCAGGACGAGTCCGACGAGCCGACCATATCCACCGAACAGTTTGGTGTCGTGGCACCGCTTCTCGCGCCGACGCCCGCGTTCGCAGCTGCTACGCCCGCTGACGCCACAAACGAACTCGCGCCCGCCGCAGACGCCTATCTCCGCGCGCTGCTCGAGCACAACGCAGTACAGGCGGAATCGGCGGTAGTGCAATCGGAGCAGAGTGAGGACATGCTTGTCGATACCATCAACGAGGCGCTCTTTGACCTGGTGGGAGACACCGTAATTGAATTTGGCGCGGCAGGGCCGCAGATTATCGAGGACTACGAAGCAGACGTGAGAGGATACCTAGACCATGAGTGATACCGCATCCGCAGCACCCCGCGTGCCCAAGCGCGTCGCCGCCGTCATTCTCAACTCGCTCAAGGGCGGCGTGGTCCCGCGCATCGGCCTTCCTTACATCACCGTAGGGCGCGAGGTCGAGATCCGTGCTCTGCTCACCGACCTGAGCCTCATCGCCGATGGCGGCGCAAGCTTCCGTTTTCTAGTCGGTCGCTACGGCGCCGGCAAGAGCTTTTTGCTCCAGACCATCCGAACGCATGCCATGGGCGAAGGCTTTGTGGTCGCCGATGCCGACCTTTCCCCCGAACGCCGTCTACAGGGCGGCCAGGGCCAGGGCCTCGCCACCTATCGCGAGCTCATCCGCAACATATCGACCAAGACGCGCCCCGAGGGTGGCGCGCTCAACCTTATCCTGGATCGCTGGGTCGCCTCGTGTGCCGACGCCGATGAGTCTGCCGTTAATGCCCAACTGGCCCCGCTCGAGGAGATGGTCCACGGCTTTGACTTTGTCCGCATGCTCCGCCGTTATCGCACGGCCGTATCCGAGGGCGACGAAGACGCCATGAGCCGCGTGACCAAATGGATTCGCGGCGAGTACCGCACCAAGAGCGAGGCGCGCGCCGAGCTAGGCTCCTCGACCATCATCAGCGACGACGACTGGTACGACTACGTTAAGCTCATTGCGCGCTTTTTGGTCTGCAGCGGCTACAAGGGCATGTTGGTGCTCATCGACGAGCTCGTGAATCTATACAAGATTCCCAACGCGATCACGCGCCAATATAACTACGAGAAGATCCTGACCATGTACAACGACACGCTCCAGGGCAAAGCGCAGTACCTGGGCGTGATCATGGGCGGCACGCCGACCTCTATCGAGGACCGCCGCCGCGGCGTCTTTTCCTACGAGGCCCTTCGGAGCCGTCTCGCTCAGGGCCGTTTTGCGCGCGATGATCTCAAAGACATGCTCGCGCCCATCATCCGCCTGCAGCCGCTCACCTACGAGGAGCTGCTGGTGCTCATCGAAAAGCTCATGCAAATTCACGCCGGCTACTTTGGCTGGACGCCCACGCTTACCGAGAACGACTTGGTGGACTTCCTCAAGATTGAGTTTGGCCGCGTGGGGGCCGACACGCATCTGACGCCCCGCGAGGTCATCCGCGACTTTATCGAACTGCTCGATATCCTGTGTCAAAACCCCGATGCTAACGTGGCCGAGTTACTGCAAAGCGTCGGTGGCGACGCGCTGGCGCCGGCAGCCGCAACAGACGACACCGGCACCGCAGGCGGCGACCGCAACTTCGCCGAGTTCACCATCTAACCTGCCAAAAAGGGACAGGTTTATTTTGGCAGGTTTTATCTGGGCAAACGCCGATGTTGCAAGATATCGAGCCGTTGCCCGTTGCGTTGATCAGCCCGTTGTTGAGAGGAGGTCCCATGAACGCCTTTGACCGATATGCCCCGTTTATCCAAGACTTCATCTACTCCCACGATTGGGAGAGTCTGCGCTCCATCCAGGTTGCGGCGGCAGATGCCATCTTCAACACGCAAGACAATGTGCTCCTGACGGCATCCACGGCATCTGGCAAAACTGAGGCGGCCTTCTTTCCCATCCTGACCGAGTTTTGGGAGAACCCGCCCGCGAGCGTGGGCGCCCTCTACATTGGCCCCCTCAAAGCACTCATCAACGACCAGTTCGTTCGCCTCAACGACCTGTGCGAAGAGGCAGATATCCCCGTCTGGCACTGGCATGGCGACGTCTCGCAGTCGCACAAGGCAAAGCTCATTAAAAAGCCGAGCGGCATCTTGCAGATTACGCCCGAATCGCTCGAGGCGCTCTTAATCCATAAGCACATGGCGATCCCGCGCATGTTTTGCGACCTGCGCTACGTGGTCATCGATGAGGTCCACTCGCTCATGCGCGGCGACCGTGGCGGGCAGACGCTCTGCCTTATCGAGCGGCTCTCGCGCATGGCCGGCGTGCAGCCTCGACGCATCGGCCTTTCTGCCACCATCGGCGACCCCGAGCGCACGGGCGCTTTTCTCTCACAGGAAACGGGGCGCGACTGCGTTATTCCCCGCTTTGAAGAACCGCGCCGCGTGTGGCGCATCTCCATGGAGCACTTCTACAACTCGGGTCCCCAGGCACAGCAGCGGGGATTCGAGAGCACGGGTCCTCAAGAGGCCGAAGTGCTTGCGTGCGAGCGTATTGAGACGGCGGCGCCCGCGGCGCTGCCCGCATCCGGACAAGACATGTGCCACAGCGGACAGCTTGCACAGGAAGAACGCCGTCAACGTCGCGAGCAGGCGCGGGGCAAGGCCGCTCCCAAAGACCGTCGCACTTCCTCGGCCCCCGAGGGCGAAGTCGACATCCCGCAGGCAACCGAACAGGCACTGCTCAACCCCACCGACACCGCACCCGACAACGCCGACCCCGGTATGGGCTATATCTTTGAGCATACGCGCGGCCGCAAGTGCCTGGTCTTTGCCAACTCGCGCGAGGAGGCAGAGGCCGTGTGCTCCATGCTGCGCAGCTACTGCGAAAGTCGACACGAGCCCGACCGCTTTCTCATCCACCACGGCAACCTTTCGGCATCGCTGCGCGAGACGGCCGAGGAGCTCATGCGCGACGAGGAGCAGGCGCAGACAACCGTCACCACCTCTACGCTGGAGCTCGGTATCGATATCGGCCGCCTGGAGCGCGCCTTCCAGATTGACGCGCCGTTTACCGTCAGCTCCTTTTTGCAGCGCATGGGGCGCACAGGACGCCGCGACCTTCCGCCCGAGATGTGGTTTGTCATGCGCGAGGAAGAGCCCGAGCCGCGCACGATGACGCCCGAGACCATTCCGTGGAAGCTCCTGCAGGGAATCGCGCTCGTACAACTCTATCGCGAGGAAAAGTGGGTCGAGCCGCCCGAGCTCGATCGACTCCCTTACAGCCTGCTCTACCACCAGACTATGTCGACGCTTGCCAGCACCGGCGAGCTCACGCCGGCAGAGCTTGCCCAGCGCGTGCTCACGCTCAGCTATTTCCATCGCATCTCGGCCGATGACTATCGCGTACTGCTGCGTCACCTCATTAAGATCGACCATATCCAAGTCACCGAGGGCGGTGGGCTCATCGTGGGTCTCGCGGGTGAGCGCATCATTAACAACTTTAAGTTCTACGCCGTATTCCAGGAAAACGAGGAGTTCACCGTTCGCAGCGAGTCGGCCGAGTTGGGCACGATCGTCAATCCGCCACCGCCCGGTGAGCGCATCGCCATCGCCGGACACTGCTGGATTGTCGAGGAAGTGGACTGGAGGCGCCACACCGTCTTTGCCACGCAGGTCAAGGGCCGGGTGCCGGCCTACTTTGGCGACTGCCCCGGCGACATCAATACACACGTACTCGAGCGCATGCGCAAGGCGCTCAACGAGCACGCGGCATATCCGTACCTTATGGGTAACGCACGGGCCCGCTTAGCACAGGCTCGTCATACGGCCGAGATTTCGGGTGCGGGAACCAAGCCGCTCATCAACCTGGGCGGCGATACCTGGGTGCTCTTCCCCTGGCTGGGCAGCTACGCCTTTTTGGCGCTCGAGCGCATGCTCAAGATTAAATGTGCCGCGGAGCTGGGCCTTCGCGGACTCGACTCGTCACGCCCGTACTTTATGCAGTTTAAGATGAAGGCCGACGAGGAGACGTTCTTTGAGGTGCTCGCCGCCGAGGCCGAGAAGGACTTCGATCCCATCGAGCTCGTCTATCCTGGCGAGGTGCCTTACTTTGACCGCTACGACGAGTTTGTTCCCGAAGAGCTCGTGCGCAAGGGCTTTGCCGAAGGCGTGCTCGACATAGAGGGCATGAAGCAGCGTGTCCGCAGCTGGCGCGACCACGCCTAGGACCAGTCTTTTTTTTGGGACGGGGAGATTTACTTGTCGTGGAGGGCCGCGCCGAGGAAGTCAGCATCGAAGGGCACGGCTTCGGCAAAGGTGTAGTCGCCGTCGCTGGCGATGAGCAGGTAGTTCTCCTCGCCACCGAACTCCGCATCGCCACACGGGACCACCCAGGCATGGGCGAACACCTCGAGCGCCGTGGCTGCGCAATCGCGCAGGAACGTCACGTCGCTCCCCTCGTTCGCGCTCACGATATTGGCCGCATAGATACCGCCGGGGTTCAGGCTGCCCCGCACCAAACGCATCGCCTCAACCGTCGCCAGCTCGCGTACGGGCTCGGCACCGCCAAAGCAATCGCTCACGACCACGTCGTAGCGACGATGCCCCACGCTCGTCACGCCCAGGTACGAACGCGCCTCGGCGGTAATCACCCGCAGGCGATCGCCCGCCGTACGCTCCAGCTCGTCTAGGTAGAACCAACGACGCGCTAGACGTGTAATCTCGGCATCGTACTCAATGACGTCCATGCGCAAACTCTCATGCAACATCAGCGCGAACTTGGGATAGGCAAACCCGCCGCCGCCCAGCATAAGCATGCGGTCGATGCCATGACCATAAGCGTCACGCATTGCGCCCTCGGCCTCAAACACGTCGTCAAACGCACGATAGTACGCAAAGACGGGCTCCGCCCAACGTTCGCCAACGTAGCTTGCGCTTTGGTAGACGCCGCCTTGCACCAACACGCGAATCTCATCGCCGCCCTCATCGTGCATGCGTTTCACACGCGCCAACCCATTGCGGGTTCGCGCAACCTGCAGACAGGCAGCACGAACAGCGACGGCGGCCGCACCAAGCGCCGCGGCTCCCAGAGCAACGCCGGCAACGACGCCAGCAGAAACACTCGGCTTGTTCATTTAGAGCTCCTTTTGCAGATAAAGGCCATGATCGTAAAAACCCAAATGGCGATAGTACTCGCGCGTACCAATCGCGCTGATCACGTTGATGCGCGCATAGCCCGCGTCCCGAGCAATATGGCACGCACACTCCACCAGCGACCGTCCCAACCCATGGTGCTGGGCTGCCTGGCCTTGATCCCCCACGCGCGCCGCCATGCCATACACGTGCACCTCGCGAATCATCGCCTCGTCCGGCGTCGTCGGCAACTCGTCCGCATGCGCGGCAACAAATGCGCGATCGGGCAGCGACAGGCGCAAAAAGCCCGCAATCTTGCCCTGCGGCGTCACCCACTGCAAAAAGCGCTCGTGCGTCACCGGCGTCTCGTACGTCACTTCTTCGTCAAGGGTCAACTCGCCCAGGTCGGCACCCGCCGTGCTGATCTCGCGATAGCGAATCTCACGCACCGTCGCACCGTCACCCCGAGCAGCCAGGCGGTTCTCAACGAGCTGACGCAGGTTGGGCTTCTTGTTGCCCACCATAATGTCGTCGGAGCTAAAGTCGCGAATCATGCGGCTGATGCGGCAGAACGCCGGCGTCACCACGATGTCATCGGCCAGTACGTCGAGCAGCTCTTCCTCGGTATAGGGGCGCCACTCGCCACGCTCGTAACAGCCCACCAGGCGCGAACCCTCGATGAGCGCACACGGGTAGACCTTGACCTCGTCGGGCATAAAGGCGCCCTCGGTCATAAAGCGCTCGTAGTCGCGCTTGTCACCCTCGGGCGTGGCGCCCAGCAAGTTGAGCATAAAATGCGCATGGATCTTAAAGCCAAACAGGCGCGCAAGCGAAAACGCGCGCTCGATCTGCGCCACCGAAATGCGACGCTCGTTGATATCGAGCAGATGCTGGTCGAGGCTCTGGATGCCCATCTGGATCTTGGTACAGCCCAGACGACGGATGAGCGTGAGCGCCTGCGGTGTTACAGCATCGGGACGCGTTTCGATAACGAGCCCCACCACGCGATGCTTCGCCGTCTCGTTGATGCGTTGCTGCTGCTCAAGCTCCTCCATCGTTGCCGCCTGCCACTCGGCGACCTCGCCCCACGGCGTGCCGGGGCCGTACAGACAACGCACCGCGCGGTTATAGCCGCCCACGGCAGCATCCACACGCCCCTGCTCGTCGGCAACGCCGGCAGCGAGCTTGGCCTCGTCTGTCGCAATGTCGGCAGCCCGATAGCGCTCGCGGCGCTCTGTTACCACCGGCGGCAGGGCATCGGCGGGAGCATCATCGAGCAGGCGCCCTGCCTCGGCACGGCTGATGCCCGGACGCGCCAACATGGGGTTTGCCGCCACGCCGGCGACGGCATCGTCATTGAGCGCACGGAAGAGCTCCGACATAAACCATGCCTGATACCCTTGCGGATAGTCGCTCCAGGTACCACCGAGCACGATGAGCTCTATCTTGTCGGTCGCATGCCCCATCTGCGAAAGCGCGGTCAGACGAGCGCTCACCTGCAGATACGGATCGAAGCAGTTTTGCTCCGCACGGGCACACGCCGGCTCAGCGTGCAGATAGCTCTTGGGCATGCGCAGATCGTTGGGACAAAATAGGCAATCGCCCGAGCATGGCCAGGGCTTGGTGATGACGGTAATGGTCGCCACGCCCGAAGCCGTGCGGCGCGGCTTCATGCGCAGCACCTGCAGCAGTTGGCGTTCCAGATCGGAATCGACATTCCACGCAGCCCACCGAGCCGGCTCCTCACGTTTAACCCACTGGTAGAACGGCAGCAGACGGCGCTTGGCCAAATCGCGTTTGTCGGCACCCTCACGGCGCGCCTCGGCATGTATCAGTTTGACGAGCGCTTTGTCATCCACGGTCTCGCCGCGACGCAGAGCCTCGAGTATGTTCAAGATAATCTGTTCCATGCCCCCATTGTAAAGGCAAAGGCGCCGGAGCCGATCTCGGCTTCGGCGCCTTCATCAAACAGCGCGTCTATATCTTCGCCTAGGCTTTCGTCTGCCTCAATACTCCGAATCAAACGACATGTCGCCCGAACCGACCTCAAAACGATACGTGGCAGACTTGTCACCGTTATCGAATTCAAGATTCAAAATGGTCTCGCCGTCGTAGCCAAGCGGAAGGAAATCGCTCTCGAAGTCGCCGCTGCCCAAGGTGAGGCTCGCTTTAAAGCCCGTAGAGTTCGGAACCGTCATCTCCACATCGCCCGAGCCCACACTCACGTCCATCGACTTCGTGGGGGCCGGGTAAAGCTCGAACGTCACATCGCCCGAACCGACCTCGGCATTCAGGGTATCGGTCACGGTGCCCGTAAACTCAACGTCTCCCGAGTCCAGAGTCAGGTTGAGGTCATGACACGCAATGCCCGCGACCGTCAGATCACCCGATCCTACATTCGCTGTAATGCCCACCATGTTATCGGCAACTTTGCGCGGCAGTTCGACGGTAACCGTGCGGTCAATGGCGCGCTCGTCATCGCAATCGAACTGGCGAATCTTGAGCGTAGAGCCCTTGATTTCGGCCAGGTTCTGGGTTGCCGCATCGAAGGCAACGGTCCCCGTTGCCACGCGACCGCTTTCAATCACGCGCACTGGCCCGCCGGAGACGTGTTTGACCTCGACCGTGCCCGACGTCACGTCCAAGTCAAGCGATGTGAACGCGCCGGCATCAAACGTTTCGCTCGAAAGCTGTTGAGGCCGAGCGGAATAGTTACCGCTATTCAAGGAATCGTCCTCGTCAAACGCATCGTCCATACCAGACAAGCCGGATACAACATCGTTGAGATCCCACGGTCCATCAAAATGAATCAAAGTCCGCGAAGTGCCAAAGACAAGCCCGATGATGAGCACAAACGCTCCGATGCCAATGCCCAAGCGCCTCTTAGACTCATGCGAGAGCTTCATCATTCATCACCTTCTTTGGCACTCGACTCAGCGGTGGTCGCGGCAGCCATGTCAGCGTCAACCGCTGTGAAAACGTCCTCCCCCTTAGTCCTAGCGACCGCCGGCGCCGGACCAACCTGGATATCCCCGCGCGCCCAATCGCCATCGAGCGCACGCGCCACCCAGTGATAGATGGGGATCGTAAAGAAGATCAGCGCGGCAAAGGGACCGGCACCAAACAGGAACATCAGCAAAAAGAACAGTAGCCAACACACGGCCCAATACGGGAACGACTGGAACGGGCCCTTCACCGGAGTCGAGCCAACCGCGGTGCCACTCGTCGCCTGCGCCGTAGCGGCATTGGCGGCCTGCGCACTCCAGCTTGCCGCTTGTGCCGCCTTGGCCGCAGCATCACTCGCCTGCGTTGCCGCCTCGGTAGCGCGCGCCGCCGCCTCATGGGTGCGAGCACGCTCTGCCGCCTCGGCCTCGCGCTGACGGGCGCGGTCCTCGTTCTCAAACTCGATATCGTCCTCGATCTCGTCGCTCGGATTGAGCAGCTCGTCTAGGCTCACGCCATAGAGTTTGGCGAGCGAGATTAGGTTCTCGGTATCGGGCGAGCTCTCCGCGCGCTCCCATTTACTGACTGCCTGGCGCGACAGCCCCAGCTTTCGCGCCAGCCCTTCTTGGCTAAAACCCTTGCTGCGACGAAGGTCGGCGAGCCGCTGCGCAGTTTCTACATTCATGGTTCCTCCTATGTGATGCCAGCCGTGCCGCCGGACCGTTTTTGTTCTTAAGGCGCCTTGCACAGTTAAAAATCTATCCGCCACCGCCAAAAGCATGCCACCTATTCTAGTGAGATTTTTGACAACCGGCGGTTGCGGGCACATATGAGCTGCGGAAATGTGTCCAAACAAAGCAATGAACCGCGGCTCGGTTGTCCCCGTTGCGGCGTTAACGGTAGTATGGTCGTACTGTTTATTTCGCACCGCCAACGGAGGGAGTTCCGCGCCGTGAACCGCGATTTCGCCTCATCGCTCATCCAGCTCAACAATACGTTCTATCGCGAGCACTCCGCCTCCTTTTCCGATACGCGCCAGGCCCCGTGGCCCGGCTGGGTGCGCACCATGGACGTCGCGCTCGAGCAGCTCGACGTCGCCACGATTGAGCATCCCGTCCGCGTCTTCGATCTTGCCTGCGGCAATATGCGATTCGAGAACTTTGCCGCCGGCGGCGCACTCGCCGCCAAGGGCGTCGACGGGGCAAACCCCTCGGCAGATGCCAGTTGTCCATTTGAGTTCTATGGTGTCGACTCGTGCCAAGACCTGGCCATCGATGCTCATGGCCACGCCCTGCGCATCCCCAACCTGCACTTCCAGGAACTCGACGTGCTCGATGCCCTCATGAAGCTCAACCCCGCCGAGACACCCGACGCGCTTTTCGATGCCCCGCTCGCCGATATCTCGGTGTGCTTTGGCTTTATGCACCACGTGCCGTCGTGCGAGTATCGCGTACGCGTGCTCGACGCTCTGGTGCGCCAGACACGCCCGGGCGGCATCATCGCCATCAGCTTTTGGGAGTTTATGAACGACGAGCGCATGGCGCGCAAGGCCGTTCGCGCCGAAGCCCGCGCCGAGCTCACCCCACCGTTTGAGGGTTACGATTCCGCGCAGTTTGAAGCCGGCGACCACCTCATTGGCTGGCAAAACGACCGCCACGCTTACCGCTATTGTCATCACTTTGACGATCAGCAGATCACCGACCTGGTGCGCGGCGTCCGTACGTTCTACAAGAGCGGCGAGGTCCCCGTGCGCGAGCTTGAACGTTTCCATGCCGACGGTCGCAGCGGCGAGCTCAACCGCTATGTGATTCTCAAGCGTCTGTAGGCACCGACGACGCGTCACCGAGCCGAGCCGCATCTTTCGGGCAAACTATGCCCACCTTCTTCCAACGCATCGCCGAAACGCGCAGCCATGCGTTTCGCATTTATGACCAAGGAGCCTCATGGGAGCCGTCCACGTTCGCACGCCTAAGAACTTTGTACTCGAGGAGCGCCTGGAGCGCTACGCCGATGCGATTGAGACGAACCCCGAGGCCTATGTCGGGAATTGGCGCGAAGTCTGCGCGCCAGCTGGCGGCGCGACCTTCACCCGCCTTCATCTGGATCTGGGCTGCGGCAAAGGCACCTATCTGGTTGAGCGAGCTCGCCGTGAACCCGACACGCTCTTTATCGGTATGGACCAGGAGCCCATCTGCATCGTCTATGCCGCACAGAAAATCTGCGAGCAGGAGCTATCCAACGCACTCGTCCTGCCCCGAGGTGCCGCATCGCTGCCGCAGCTGTTTGCCACAGGCGAGCTCGGTGCCATCACCATCAACTTTCCCACGCCGCAACCCAAGGCCAAGTACGCCAAAAAACGGCTCGTCCATGTCGACCATCTGATGCTCTACCGCCCGCTCTTTTCAGCCGGCGCCACCGTCACACTGCGAACCGACAGTAAGCCATTGCGCGACTACGCCCTGGGGCAGATTGCCGCGGCCGGCTACGACACGCTTTGGGTAAGCGACGACGTCCGCCGCGACCATCCCGAGCATCCCGAGACCGAATACGAATGCCGCACGCGCGAGATGGGTGCCGTCGTCTATGGCATTTGCGCCACACCCGGCGCGCAGCCCAGCGATGAACAGCTCGCGGCGGGCCGCGCGCAGGAGCAAAGCCTTGCCTGCTACCTGCCCGAAAACCTCGATGAGCTCACCTATGTACCTCTGGGTATGGAAGAGGCCGTCGAGAACTTTAGAAACCGCGCCCGTAAAGGCAAGAAGCGCCTGCCGCAAGAGTCCTAGGGGCTTCTGATGGTCGCGGCGTCGGCAAACAAGCGCAAATTGGCACCAGCGAACGGCCCTCAAACCTAAGTGAGTAGACTTTTTTGCAATAGCCAGGCACAGCCCGCATAGCGAAACATAAAACCGCAGGTAGAACCCTTGCGCAAAAGTCATGTGCTCGCAATATCGCAAATAGTCTACTCACTTGGCTAGCGACTACACTAAGCGGCTGGGCAGAACGCCCATTTCCTGCATTTTCTTGCCTGCGAACGCATCGATGCGACGCTACGCCATAATAGTTGGCGGACAATCGCGAGAGAAAGCAACCACACATGGCACAGACCACGACAGATACCGCCGCCAGCACCGTCTCGGGCGCCGGCGCCGCCAGCTCATTCTCGGGCGGCACGGGAACCGAGGCCGAGTTCGGCTCGCTCGGCGCGCTCTCCCCCACCTGGTGGGAGCCCGAGGACGGCAGTGAGCCCGAACCGTGGCTCACGGCCGATCAGGCCTTCGAACGCTTCTTTGAATGGACGAGCGACCGCGGCATCGAGCTGTGGGATCACCAAGAAGAGGCCCTCATGGACCTGGCTGCCGGCGATCACGTCATTTTGGGCACACCGACCGGCTCGGGCAAATCGCTCGTCGCGCTGGGCATGCTCTTTATGGGCATGGCGCAGGGCAAGCGCTGCTATTACACGGCCCCCATCAAGGCCTTGGTCAGCGAAAAGTTCTTCGACCTGGTACAGGTGCTCGGCCGCGATAACGTCGGTATGATCACCGGCGACACGCATATCAATACCAAAGCGCCCGTCATCTGCTGCACGGCCGAAATCCTTGCCAACGATGCGCTGCGCGAGGGCGAGGATGCCGACGTGGGCTGCGTGGCCATGGACGAGTTCCACTACTTTGCCGACCCCGATCGCGGCTGGGCTTGGCAGGTACCGCTGCTCACCCTGCCCCACACGCAATTCATGCTCATGAGCGCCACGCTCGGCGATGTCACCGCGATCGCCGCCTCACTCGAGGAGCACACCGGCGCTACCTGCGACTTGGTCGTCGATGCCCCACGCCCCGTGCCGCTGAGCTACGACTACGTGACGACCTCGCTCGAGGGCACCGTCGAGCTCGCAATGCGCCGCGGCGAGGCCCCGCTCTACATCGTGCACTTTAGCCAGGACGCCGCACTTGCGACGGCGCAATCCCTCGCCAACTTTGGTATTGCCAGCAAGGAGCAGCGCGAGGCCATCAAGGAGGCGGCCAAGGGCACGAGCTTCTCGACGGCCTTTGGCAAGATTCTTAAGCGCTTGCTCGGATGCGGCGTCGGCGTGCACCATGCTGGCATGTTGCCGCGCTATCGTCTGCTGGTCGAGCGCTTGGCACAACAGGGCCTGTTGCCCGTCATCTGCGGCACCGATACGCTCGGCGTCGGCATCAACGTGCCCATCCATACCGTGGTGCTCACCGCGCTCACCAAGTTCGACGGCTACAAGATGCGTCGCCTGCACGCACGCGAGTTCCATCAGATTGCCGGTCGCGCCGGCCGTTCGGGCTTCGATACCGAGGGCATGGTCATCGCCGAGGCCCCGGAGCACGAGATCGAGAACGCCAAACTCATGGCCAAGGCGGGCGACGACCCCAAGAAGCTCCGCAAGATTAAAAAGAAGAAGGCCCCCGAGGGCTTTGTCACCTGGAACAAGCAGACCTTTGAGCGCCTGATCGAGACGCAGCCCGAAACGCTCAAGCCGCGCCTTCGCATCACACACTCTATGGTGATTAGCGTGGTCGAGCAGAGCGGCGATGCCCGAGCCCGCGTACACGACCTCATCGAGACGAGCCTGCAGACTCCCGAGGAAAAGGCAAAGCTCGAGGTTCGTGCCGACGAGATCTTCGCCACGCTCATCGACTCCGGCGTCGTCGTGCGCACTGAGGTGCCGCCCGCACCCGACGCTCCGGCTGATGCCGCGCCGGACATCGACTACGCGCTGACGGTCGACCTGCCCGAGGACTTTGCGCTCGACCAGCCGCTCTCGCCGTTTTTGCTTGCCGCGCTGGAGCTGCTCGACCCCGAGAGTGAGACCTATACCATGGACCTCATCTCGATGGTCGAGGCTACGCTCGAGGACCCTAAGCAGGTATTGCGCGCACAGGAGCGCGCCGCGCGCGACCGCGCGATGGCCGAAATGAAGGCTGACGGCGTCGAATATGAGGAACGCCTGGAGCGCATCCAGGATGTCACCTACGAAAAACCGCTCGAGGACTTGCTCGACGCCGCCTTCGACAAGTACTGCCAGGAAGTGCCCTGGGCAAACGACTACCAGCTCTCTCCCAAAAGCGTCCTGCGCGATATGCTGGAAAGCGCGAGCGATTTTAAGGGTTACATTCAAAAGCTCGGCATCGCCCGCTCCGAGGGCATTTTGCTGCGTTACCTGGCAGAGGCCTACCGTTCGCTCGACCGCACCGTGCCCATCGAGAAGCGCGACGAGCGTCTGCGCGACATTATCTCGTGGCTCGGCTTTGTGGTGCGCTCGGTGGACTCGAGCCTGGTGGACGAGTGGGAGAACGCCGGCAACCCGGCAGCCCTCGATGCTGCGCCGCCGCAGGGCATCGACGAGGTCGTGGCGGACCGCCGCGGCTGCACGCTGTTGGTGCGCAACGCGCTCTTCCGCCGCGTGACCCTTGCCGCCCGCGAGCACGTTCGCGACCTGGGCGAGCTCGACGACGACTGGGGCATGAGCGAGATCCGCTGGCAAAAAGCACTCGACGCTTACCACGAGCAGCACGAGGAAATCCTCACCGACGGAGATGCCCGCAGCGCCGCGATGTTCTCCATCGACGAGTCCGACGAGAAGACCGCGCACGTATGGCACGTGCACCAGATCTTTGCCGACGAGGATGGCGACCACGATTTTGGCATCATGGGCGATGTCGATCTGGACGCCACGCAAGACGGCGGCGAGGTAATCTTCAAGAACTACCGTGTCGGCTTTATCGAGGACCTGCTCGAGGACTAGCCGGGCGCAATGGGACGAAACAAAGCGGGGTCGCTGGCAACATCGCCAGCGGCCCCGCTTTTTGCGCGATACGCTATCCCCTACTCGGCATCCTCGACCTCATACGAATCCGCCTCGGCTGGCTCATCGTTCGTCTCTGTCGCGGCCCCGCGCGCCTCGTCAAACGCTGCTTTCATGGTCTTGTTGCCCCACGTGAGCTTGCGAATGGTAAGATCGTCGGCTTTCTTGTTGGCAAGGCGCAGATTGTTCTCGGAGGACAGCAACGCCTCCTTGGTTTTCTGCAGATGGCTAATCGTCTTGTCGATCTCATCGATTGCCGTTTGGAACTTGCGGCTCGCGATCTCGTAGTTGCGGCCGAAATCGTTCTTGAACTTCTCCATCTTGGCTTCGAAGTTCGTGACATCGATATTCTGCTGCTTGTACTCCGCCAGCTCCTGCTTATAGCGAAGCGAACCCATGGCGGCATTGCGCAGCAGCGTAATGATGGGAATGAAGAACTGCGGGCGAATCACATACATCTTCTCGTAGCGATAGCTCACGTCCACGATTCCCGCGTTGTAGAGCTCGCTCTCGGGCTCGAGCAGCGTGCAGAGCACCGCGTACTCACAGCTTTTCTGGCGACGATCGTGATCGAGTTTCTTAAAGAAGTCCTCGTTTTTATGCTTGGTCGCGGTCTCGTCGTTCTCGTTTTTCATCTCGAACATAATCGAAATGACCTCGTTGCCGCTCGCGTCGCACTCGCGGAAAATGAAGTCTCCCTTGGTGCCCTCGGATGCATCGTTATCTTTCTCGAAGTACGCATTGGGAAACGCCGTCATGCGCAGACGGTTGAACTCGGTCTCGCAGTGCTGCTCGAGCGACTCGCCCACCATCTTGGTGGACAGGCGAACCTTCATATCCTTAAGGCGCTCGATCTCTTCATCCTTGTAGCGAATCAGATCATCGCTCGCACGTTTGGCCTGCGCAAGCTCGAGCTCGTGTGCCGCCTTGGCCTGTTCCTCGCGCGAATCGCGCACTGCCAGCTCGCTCGTCAGTTTGGCACGCGCCTCATCACGCTCACGCTCCGCCGCGGCGACCGCCTCAGACAGGCTCATTTTTGCCATCAGCTCCTGCTCGCGCAGCTTCGCACGCAGACCCTCGGCCTCCTGCTCAGACTGAGCCCTTGCGGCGGAAAACTTCTCTTGCACCTTCGCGCGATAGTCAGTAAGCGCGCGCTCGGCCTCGCTGCGAGCGGCATCGAGCTCACGCTGCGACTCTGCCGCGGCAGCGGCAAGCGCCATCTCCTGGGCCTTGTCCGCCGCGGCGAGCCTGGCCTGCAGCTCGGCAATCTGAGCGTCGCGCGCGGACAGGTCGTTTTGAGCAGCATTGCGTGCCGCCGCCTCGGCAAGCCTGGCTTCATCATCTTTGCGCTCCAACTGCGCACGTAAATTGTCGATCTCGCGCTGAAGCTCGGCATTCTCCTTTTGAGCATCGGAACGGGCCTCAACCGCCGCGCGCTGACTTGCACTCTCGCGCTCTGCGGCAGCGCCTTCGAGCTTGGCGCGCAGCTCGGCAAGCTCAGCGTCGCGCTTGGCAACCTCTTGCGCCAGCTGCTGAGCTGCAGCATTCTTCTGCTCGACAAGCTGAGCGTCGCGCTGAGACTCTGCCTTTTGCAAAGCAGCCGTCGAGCGCGAGCGCTCAAGCTCCAGTGCCTGCTCGCCCTCGCGCTGGACCGCCTTCACGCGCTCATCCAGGTCGCGCGAGAACTCGGCATCGCGCACCTGCTTGACGATATCCGCATAACCGGACGCATCGACCTTAAAAACTTCGCCGCAATGCGGGCACTTGATCTCGTTCATGGCAGCTCCTCGATGGACGCAAATTTCAACCGCCTACACTCTACCGCGCCGCACGGACAAAAAAGACGCCGCCGCCATAATGGCAACGGCGCCAGAACCACCACAAAGGTGCCTGTCCCCTTCGTGGCGGTTTGCGAGCTACAGTCCAAAGAAATTCAGGATCTGGTCTCGGCTTACGGGCTTGTAGTTGTTGGCGTCGAGGCCCACATCGTAGCGGTAAATGGGGCGCTCGCGATCGCGGTTGCGAGCGTTGGTGCGGTCTCCTCTGCTGTGAATATGCCCGTGTAGCATGATGGCGCCACGCGCCTTACCATTCCAGCTGAGCATGGGGTAGTGGCTCATAACCAGACGATGCCCCTTGGCATAGCCGGGAGCAATCTCCAGGTAATCGCGCACGTCTTCCCAAATCTGCGGTACGTCGGGATCTTCCCAGTCGCCGTCATGGTTACCACGGATGAGCGTCACATTCTTGCATTCGATACGCTCGCGCAGGCGCACCGCCTCTGCCAGGGGCAAACGATAGGTAAAGTCTCCCAAGATATAGAGGCGGTCGTCCACAGCCACGCACTCATTGATGGCATCGATGACCTTGCGGTTCATCTCCTCGACCGAATCAAACGGCCGATCCATGTCGTGCAAGATATTCGTATCGCCCAGGTGCAGGTCGGCGGTAAACCACATCATCGTCTATGCCCTCATTTCGCAACGCGTTCAACTCGTGCTAAGTATACAGACGTAGCGATGCGGCGGTTATCCAAAGAGCCCGCCGAACAGTCCGCGGCGGCGCTTGTCTTTCTTTTTCGACGCATCACTCTGGGCGTTCTTGCCCTGCCGTTTCTTACGATCCTGCTCCAACTCATCGTCATCGAGTAGCAGATCCCACTCAAACGGATCGTCTGTCAGATCGAACAGATCATCGTTATCAAACATGGCCGCCTCCCTTACCGATTAGCGAGCATCCACCACGTAGAGTCCAACGCGCACCTGATGCCACGGGCTGCGTTCGGGAGCAACCTGTTGCACGCGGGCCTCAAATACGTCCTCATGGCCGTAATACATCATCAAGGACAGTGGGCCGATCTCGTTTCCCGGAACGTAGCCAAGTTTGGTCTTGCCATAGTAGATCGCAACTGCCTCGGGGTCATGGGGATTATCGCGCTCGGCACACAGTGTCAGTTTATCGCCCGCTTTAAGATCGCCCAGGACCAAGGCGCCATCAGCATACTGAAATCCTGCAATGTGAAATGACAGAAGAACACGTGAAGGCTCGTACATAGCAGCTCCTCTAACAGCCGGATAAATCGGCGCTTAACCGTACTGAGAAGCTTACGGGCCCGTGCGGACACAAATTCGCCCCGCCCGCGCCTTTTCGACCGTTTGTCGCTACACCATCTGAATCTAATGCACAAACATGCGCACGAACTTGTGCTTCCAGTTTGCGTAAGGGGCATAGCGGAACGGCACGTCCAGCCACGTTGCCTTGTTCACGATGCTCTTCTTGTGACTAAACGTATCGAAGCTCTCGCGGCCATGGTACTGCCCCATGCCGCTCGCGCCCATGCCGCCAAAGCCCATATGACTCGTAGCCAAATGCATAATGGTGTCATTAACACAGCCGCCGCCAAAGGGCACGTAGCGCACAAAGCGCTGCTGAGCCGCACGGTCCTGGCTAAAGACATACAGGGCCAGCGGCGTCGGACGATCCGTAATAAACGTCTCGGCCTCATCCAGGTCATCAAACGCCAGCACCGGTAAGATCGGGCCGAAAATCTCCTCCTGCATTACGGCGTCATCGGGGGTCACGCCGTCCAAAATCGTCGGCTCGATCTTGAGCGACGACTCGCGCGCCGTGCCTCCCAGCACAACCTTGTCGGGGTCGATCAGCCCACGCACGCGCGCAAAATGCTTGGCGTTGACGATATGTCCGTAATCCTCGTTATCGAGCGGATGCTCGCCAAACATACGGCGGACCTCCTCCTTGATAAGGTCCAGCAGCTCGTCATGCACGCGCGCATCGACCAGCAGGTAGTCGGGCGCCACGCAGGTCTGCCCCACGTTGAGCCATTTACCAAAGGCGATACGCCGCGCCGCGACCTTCAAGTTTGCCGTCGCATCCACGATGCAGGGACTCTTTCCGCCCAGCTCAAGCGTCACGGGCGTAAGGTTTTTACTTGCGCGCTCCATGACGAGCTTGCCGACCGGAACGCTACCGGTAAAGAAGATCTTGTCCCAGCACTCATCGAGCAGCGCTTCGTTCTCGGCGCGCCCGCCCTCGACAACTGCCACCAGGCGCGAATCAAACGCTTCTTCGCAGATTTGCTTGAGCACTGCGCTCGATGCCGGAGCATAGGCACTCGGCTTGATGACCACGGTGTTGCCCGCGGCAAGAGCGCCAGCGAGCGGCTCGAGCGTCAGCAAAAACGGGTAGTTCCACGGAGCCATGATGAGTGTGACGCCATAGGGCACGGACTGCGTCTTGCACACACTAATAGCATTGGCGAGGTCGCACGGGCGCAAGTGGGCACGGCTCCATCGGGCCACATGCGCAATCTGATGTCGAATCTCGGAAAGCGAGGTGCCGATCTCGCACATATACGCCTCGTCATGTGACTTACCCAAATCGGTCTTGAGCGCATGGGCAATATCGGCCTCGTGGGCCCGCACCGCATCGCGTAAACTCACGAGCGCACGACGTCGAGCATCGACATCAAACGTGGCGTGCGTCTTAAAGTAGGCGCGCTGATCGCCGACGATGCGCGCAATTTCCTCGGTGTTCATGGGCCCTCCTAGTTCTCGTCTTCAAACATACCACCCGCAACGACCTCGTACATATGCTCGAGCTCCAAACGGTCCATTAAAAGCGGAACGGGGTACAGGGGATTGGCCTCGGCATCGGCATGCGCCGCCATCTCAGGAATGTCGGAGCGGCGAATGCCCGTCACATATTTGGGTATGCCCAAGGCGGCGTTCATGCGGTCGACCCAATCGATAAAGGCCTCAGCAGCCACGTTGTCCAGCGCATTAGCCGGCGCAATGCCGGCCATGCGGGCGAGATCGGCGAGCTTGGGAGCAGCAGCTTCGCCATAGGCGCGAAGCATGTGCGGCAGGATGATGGCGTTGGCCAAGCCGTGGGGAATCCCGTAACGCCCGCCCAGGCTGTGCGCGATGGCATGGACGTATCCAACATAAGAGCGCGTAAAGGCAACGCCCGCTTTATACGCCGCCGAAAGCATATTGCGGCGCGCACGCATGTTGCCACCGCACTCATAGGCCTCGAGCAAATTGTCGTGGATGAGCTGCACCGCCTGGCGCGCCATCTTGCGCGTATAGGGCGTGGTGCTGCGCCCGATAAAGGCCTCGACGGCATGTGTCAGGGCGTCCATGCCCGTTTGCCCCGTAATGGAGGCGGGCAGGCCGCGCGTAAACTCGGGGTCGTGCACCGCAAAGCGCGGGATCAGCACAAAGTCGTTAATGGGATACTTGTAGTGCGTCTCGTCGTCGGTAATTACCGCTGCAAGCGTGACCTCGCTTCCCGTGCCCGCCGTGGTGGGAACGGCGATGAGCAGCGGCAGGCGACGATGGATACGCAACAGGCCGCGCATCTTGTTGATGGGCTTCTTTGGCTGCGCGATGCGCGCGCCCACGCCCTTGGCGCAGTCCATGGCCGAACCGCCGCCAAAGCCGATAATGGCCTGGCAGGCGCTCTCTCGATACAGAGATGCCGCTTCCTCCACGTTTGAGACCGTGGGGTTCGCACATGTTTCGGCATAGACCGCAGCGCTAATTCCCTTGGACGCGAGCGCTGTCTCGAGCGGTGCCGTGAGCCCCAGACGGGCAATGCCGGGATCTGTCACGATAAGAACATGGTGTATTGAACGCTTTTGAAGCACTGCGGGCACTTCCTCAGCGTGCTCTAAAATGCGTGGCTCGGTATAGGGCAGCACCGGCAATGCGATGCGAAAAACCGTTTGATACGTTCGGCACCAGGCGCGGCGGGCTAGATGCATAAAGGAAGCTCCTTCATTTGTTGATTGGTCAACATTTGCTCGACCGATTGTACTCATCGGAGGTCGCACGAGGTCTAGCAATCGTTAATCAATCAACATCTACACATGCTTAAATTGTTTTATTAAAAATCATTCCTAATAGGCTTCACATTCGGTCTCATTTATGGATAATAGAACTCGTCAAGACGCACGTCCGGAGAGGGCCCTTACGGGACCGGACGAGCGCACCATCGCCATCGATCGAAAGGATCGAATCATGAAGTTTGTTTGCCCCGTTTGCGGTTATGTGGAAGAGTTCGACGGCGACCAGCTGCCCGAGGATTTCAAGTGCCCCCAGTGCGGCGTTCCCGGCTCTCGCTTCCTGAAGCAGGAGGAGGGCCAGCTCGAGTGGGCTGCCGAGCACGTCGTGGGCGTCGCCAAGATGGAGGGCGTCTCCGAGGACATCGTTGCCGATCTGCGCGCCAACTTTGAGGGCGAGTGCTCCGAGGTCGGTATGTACCTGGCCATGGCTCGCGTTGCTCATCGCGAGGGTTATCCCGAGATCGGTCTGTACTGGGAGAAGGCTGCCCACGAGGAGGCCGAGCACGCCGCCAAGTTCGCCGAGCTCCTGGGCGAGGTCGTGACCGACTCCACCAAGAAGAACCTCGAGATGCGCGTTGAGGCCGAGAACGGCGCCACCGCCGGCAAGACCGATCTTGCCAAGCGCGCCAAGGCCGCTGGCCTCGATGCCATCCACGACACCGTGCACGAGATGGCTCGCGACGAGGCCCGCCACGGCAAGGCTTTCGCCGGTCTGCTCAAGCGCTACTTTGGCTAAGCCAGCCGCCTGAGAGATAATCTTTAGCTCGATAAGGCCCGGACCGCATGGTTCGGGCCTTTTTCGTGCCTCACGAATTTGTTAACGCTCTGAAATAGGACCGCCTTCGGCATCGGTTTCTCGTCAAAAACTAAGTGAGTAGACTTTTTGGAACTTGTCGAGCACACCATCCATATTGCTTTATAAAGCCGCAGGTAAATGACTTGTTGCAAAACGGCCCGGTCGCCAAAGCGCCAAAAGTCTACTCACTTAGAACTGCAGCCGTCCACGATCGAGCTGTTTTGTGTCTAACGGGCATCTTTCCGTCGATTACTCCCAATTTTGTCCAGTCAACGAATAGTTCAGACCGGAGTAATGTCTCGGCCCTTTGCTCATCTGAGCTTTTATCACGATATTCAGCATCGAGCATCCTGCATACGGCCTTAACGACCGCGCGGAATCTATCCTCATCGGATATCTGTCTGTGTGTCAGGAGAAGTACATCGTAGCCCATGGCCTGAAGGGCCGTCATGCGGTCAGCGTCACGCAAGCCATCCCCTGCTCGTCCGTGCGAGGCCTTTCCCTGACAATCAATGGCCACCTGTCGCCTGCCGTCCGACGAAGACAGAAGTAGGTCGATATATACACGGGACTTTCCCACAATCGCTCGAGCACTTGCGCTTAGCCACACTTCGACATTGAGCTCTATGCCGCAAAAACCTTCGCCTCCCAGGGATCGTGGCAATCCAAGCAACAAATATGCCTCGACCTCAAAAGGCGATGCGGCACCCAATGGAACGAGACGCGATACCGCTATAAATCGATTGCCGTAACGCATCCCGCAAACATCTGAACAAAAACGGTCAAGGTCTCCACCCAAAACCAAAGCGTCACGACGCCATAAATTTGAGGCGGCGTCATCCCCGGATGGGCAGCGCACCCAACCCAAGGTTGTCGAAATCGCGCCCGAATCAATTGCACGCGTAAGCTCCGCCTCAAGTGCCGCCGGCAGAGCGCACACCGCAAACAAGCCACACATCTCCGCCAATACCAAAAGAAGCTGAAGATCCGTCAGATGCCGCGACATGATGAATGCCGTCAGTAGAGGAGACGTAACCAAAAATCCATGCTCCGTTTCCAGCACGGATTCCCTGGGGAGCTCACCAAGGAACAGCCGCTGCCTAATGCTGGCAGGGCAAGTCCGTTTGTTTCTCGTCCGAACCAATGTATACAGCGGAAAACCGAGCGCAACCGCAGCCGTCGGGTTACGGGCGAGTTCATATCGCTGCCGGTCTTCTTCCGGCCGTGGAAGCAGCGGACACAAAGCGCGGACCTGAGGGGGCAAACGCCAGTACCTAAAAGCCGATATGTCACAAAGCAGATCCTTCATAGGCACAGGAAAACACGAATCTCAACCCAGCCTGTCTCGCATTGGCGCGAACGCACCGAAAATGGCACCGAACGGACCGCTAAGTTTTCAACAGCCCTCCCCAACTGACCAAAAGCTTGCCAAGAACTGGACGGGGCCCTGTTGAAAACCCCATTTTTTCTCGTGCGGAAGCTTTGCGCGGCAAGTGAGTAGACTTTTTGGAACATCCCGAGCAGACCAGTCATCCTGCTTTTCAAAACCGCAGGTAGATAGCTTGTTACAAAACTGCCTGGTCGCCAAAGTTCCAAAAGCCTACTCACTTAGGTTGCAGAGTGCCCCCATTAGCTGCAATTCCAAGGTTGTTAGCACTTTTGGACTCAGATCGTCATACTGAACAAGAATTTGACTTGAGTTTTTAGGAACAGATGCGCCATCGGCACACCAATAACAGTCACTGATATCGATGAACGGGATGCTTAAGCGCGTAAGGGTCCGCATAAAAGAGCTTCCGCCCGTGTCACGCTCCACAGCCACGACGCAGTAAAGGCCCGCATCTGCATGTTCGATCGAGACCTCCCCTGCTGGAAACGCTTTCCGCACAAGCGACGCCAGGCCATCGCGTGTCTCGCGAGCGCGAACGCGGACCCGGTTTACATGGCGCTCGTAATCGCCTGATTCCAGTAAACGAGCCAAAGCGACCTGGTCAACAGAACTCACCGACGAGGCGTAAAAACCAAGGTTGCGCCTAAACCGTTCCATCAGCTCATCAGGCAGGACCATATACGCCAAACGCAGGGCCGACGACAGACTTTTTGAAAAGGTGTTGGTGTAGATGACCGATTGAGCGGCATCGATCGACGCGAGCGCGGGAATCGGCTTGCCGGCCAGACGAAACTCGCAATCAAAGTCGTCTTCGATGAGATATCGACTCGGCCGTTCGGCGGCCCAGCTCAGCAGCGCATAGCGACGTGCAATGCTCGTCACAAGGCCGGTCGGATATTGGTGAGACGGCATCAGGTGAAGGACATCCGCCCCGGTTTTCTGCAGAGCGCTCAAGTCCACGCCCTCACCGTCCAACGGGATATGACGCACTTCGCAACCCATAGCCTGATAGATGCGCGTCAGGCGCAAATAGCCCGGATCCTCAACGGCATATATCTTGTCCGTGCCAAGCAGCTGAACCAACATGGTATCGAGCAACTGGGCGCCCGCACCGATAACGATATTGTCGGGATTGACATTCATACCCCTCGTCCCGCGTAGATGGTGCGCAATCGCACGTCGCAGCCGAGCGGTGCCCTGCGCCGGCGCGGGCGAAAAGATTTCACGTTCGTCTTCGGACATCAGTGTCGCCCGTAGCGCGCTTTGCCAAAGCCGCGCCGCCTCCAAGGCGGAAGGAGAAAGAGCCTCGAACTGCTCGGTCTGTCCGTCGGAATCATGCGCGCTGGGGCCAACAGAGACAGCATCTCGGTCGATATCCCCCGCGGCCAAAGACAAAACCGGCGCATCCGGAAGTTCGCACGCGTAGTAACCACGGCGCGGCTTTGAGCAAATATAACCCTCGGCAAGCAACTGGCTATATGCATTTTCGATTGTAATGACACTAATTCCCAGATGATTGGCAAAGGCGCGCTTAGACGGCAGATGTTCCCCCGCCGCAATGCGTCCAGCTACGATATCATCTCGAATTTGCTGGTAAACATACTCATAGAGCGATGCTTCGCCGCGGTTTTCCAAATTATAGTCAAGCATGAGTTTGTCACCTGACCTTGTCGAGTCATTCAATCTGGCATTAGTCTGACCTTGTTATTATCTCGAAAACTGAGTATTTCGCCATACCCAGCTCCCCGATAGGATGTTCCGTCAAGCAATGTACATGCCAACCAAGGGAGCAACCATGGCAGAACAGACCAGCAAGGCCGATCGCGTCAAACTCAATCGCGAGCTCGCGCAGATGCTCAAGGGCGGCGTCATCATGGACGTCACCACGCCCGAGCAAGCACGCATCGCCGAGGAGGCGGGCGCCTGCGCCGTCATGGCGCTCGAGCGCATCCCGGCCGACATCCGCGCCGCAGGCGGCGTCTCGCGCATGAGCGACCCCAAGATGATCAAGGGCATCCAGGAGGCCGTCTCCATCCCCGTCATGGCCAAGTGCCGCATCGGTCACATCGTCGAGGCGCAGGTCCTGCAAGCCATCGAGATCGATTACATCGACGAGTCCGAGGTTCTCTCCCCTGCCGATGACGTCTATCACATCGACAAGACCCAGTTTGACGTGCCGTTTATCTGCGGCGCCCGTGATCTGGGCGAGGCGCTGCGCCGTGTTGCCGAAGGCGCCACGATGATTCGCACCAAGGGTGAGCCGGGTACGGGCGACGTCGTTCAGGCCGTGCGTCACATGCGCAAGATCCAAAAGCAGATCCGCGACGTAGTTGCCCTGCGCGACGATGAGCTCTTTGAGGCAGCCAAGCAACTGCAGGTTCCGGTCGAGCTGGTGCGCGAGGTCCATGCCACGGGTAAGCTTCCCGTCGTGAACTTTGCCGCCGGCGGAGTCGCGACCCCCGCCGACGCCGCGCTGATGATGCAGCTGGGTGCCGAGGGCGTCTTTGTCGGCTCGGGCATCTTTAAGAGCGGCGACCCCGCCAAGCGCGCCGCCGCCATCGTCAAGGCCGTGGCAAACTTCACCGATGCCAAACTCATCGCCGAGCTTTCGGAGGACCTGGGCGAGGCCATGGTCGGCATCAACGCCGACGAGATCGAGATCATCATGGAGGAGCGCGGACGCTAGTCCAGCAGAAAGGATCGCACATGAGCGATTATGCAGACCAAACGGTCGCCGTGCTGGCGGTCCAAGGCGCTTTTGCCGAGCACGAGGCAAGGCTATCCGAGTTGGGCGCACGTTGTATTGAGCTGAGACAGGCGGCTGATTTGAAGCAGGACTTTGACCGTCTGGTACTTCCCGGCGGCGAGTCTACCGTTCAAGGGAAGCTGCTTGATGAGTTGGGCATGCTCGAGGAGCTTCGTGCCCGTATCGCTGAAGGCATGCCCGTCCTGGGCACCTGCGCCGGCCTGATTCTACTGGCTCACGACCTTGCCGCCCACGACGATAAGGGCACGCCGCGTTTGGCAACCATGAACGTACTCGTTGAGCGCAACGCTTATGGCAGACAGCTCGGCAGTTTTCGCACCAAGGGCCAGGTGTCCGGCATCGACGGTGAAGTGCCATTAACATTTATCCGTGC
Organism: Collinsella sp.; assembly: GCA_019424925.1. Taxonomy (GTDB): domain Bacteria; phylum Actinomycetota; class Coriobacteriia; order Coriobacteriales; family Coriobacteriaceae; genus Collinsella. Next base: position 25,913 of record JAHYYO010000002.1, on the reverse strand, counting down.
ACCCCGCATCGTCGAAGTGCACGGCAATGCCAAGGCCTTAGCGAAAGTCGACGGCCGCATCGTCGCCGCCCGCCAGGGCAACCAGCTCGGCGTAACCTTCCACCCCGAACTCGACGAAGACACCCGCCTCCACGAACTGTTCCTACAAATGTAGGTATCGAAATCAACAAACGAAATGAGAGTGGATAATCTCCCACTTTAAGCTTGGATGCAGGCTCAAACCGGGAGATTATCCACTCTCATGCTATGTAGTCATTTAAGAACGTCCCCAATGACTACTTCGACAACACCGATGTTTTGGTACCGACAGCGAAAACCCGCCAGAGCGAGCAAGGTGCCTTGAAGCGAGGCGGCATTGACCTTTTGGTCATGCCGCCGAAGCTGAAAGGCAGATTGCCGCTCTGACGGGTTTGCAGCGTCAACTAGTTACGCGGTTCGTAGAACCGCGTAACCCAACTAGAAGCGGTTGCCGCGGAAGCCGCCGCCGTTGCGGCCGCCACGATCGCCACCACGGCCGCCGCGGTCGTTACCACGGTTGCCGCCAAAGCCGCCACGGTTGCCACCGCGATCGCCATAGCCACCACGGTTGCCGCCAAAGCCGCCGCGACCGCCGCGGTCGCCGCCACGGTCACCAAAGCCGCCACGGCCACCGCGATCGCCACCGCGACCGCCGCGGTCACCACCACGGCCACCGCGATCGCCAAAGCCGCCGCGACCGCCACGGTCGCCGCCACGGCCACCGCGATCGTCACGACCGCCGCGAGGACCGCGGTCCTCGTCCAGGCCCATGGCGACGAGCGGAGCGATGACCTTATCGAGAGCGGCCATCAGCTCGGTGGCCTCCTCGTAAGAAAGCTCGGGCAGGAGCTTCTCCTTCTTGTTGGCAAGCTCGACCAGGCCCTCAGCGGCATCCTCGGCAGCGAAGACAACGATCTTGCGCATATCGCCCTCGGCGTCGTCGATGCGGCCAACCAGATCGGCAGCCTCGGCCTCGGCCATCAGGCCATCGAGCTCACGAAGGCGCATGCCCAACAGGTCGGACATTTCCTTCTGCTCCATCTTGGGCTTGAGGTCAAGAAGCTTGATGGCGCGCTCGATGTTCGCCATGCGCTCGGCCTTGGCCTCCTCCTCCTTGGAAATAGCAAAGCGACGGCTACGCAGCAGACGGGCGGCCTTCTGCATCTTGTCCATCAGCTCTTCGTCATCGTAATCAACGGCGGCCTCGACAACCTCGGCCTCCTCCTCGGCGGAAACCTCGTCAGCAGCCTCAACCTCGGCAGCTTCGGTCTCCACGGTCTCGACTGCCTCTACCTCGGCAGCCATGGTCTCGTTCTCGGTCTCGTTCATGATCTCTTCGTTCTCGGACATGAGACTCCTTCTTGGCCCTCTCGGGCATCATCGCCCCATTCGCGGGGCCCGTCGCGCACTCTTTGCGCTTTAAACATTCATGCCTCTCGGCAAAACGCCCATTAGTTTATGGTGTCGCCCGCCAATCTAGCTGCAGAATCTATGTGCACACATTAATGCGACATGTCGCGGTATCATGGCCTGAACCAAACGTGTCCACCCTAAGGAGCCCGCCATGATTAAGCCCATCATGAAATCCGAGTTCTTTTTGCGCCTGCCTTCCGAAAACGCCGGCCCAGAAGATGCCGCGACCGGACAGGATCTTCTGGATACGCTCCACGAGCATGAGCACGAGTGCGTGGGCCTCGCCGCCAACATGATCGGTGTGCGCAAACGCATCATCTGCGTAAAGGACGGCAGCAAGTCGCTGCTTATGTACAACCCGCAAATTCTTGAGCAGGTCAATGCCTACCAGACGAGCGAAGGATGTCTTTCTCTCGTCGGCGAGCGTCCCTGCACTCGTTATCGTCGCATTAAGGTGGAATATCTGGACGAGAACTTCGTCCACCGCATCAAGAACTTCTCGGGCTACACCGCCGAGATCATCCAACACGAAATCGACCACTGCAACGGGATTGTTATATAGTTCCGCCGATTCAAGAAAGCTCCCTGCAGCAAAACAACTGCAGGGAGCTTTTCATAGTGCGGAGCTTCTATCCCACTAGCTCTGACGGTAATGGTCGAAGAAGTCGGCGAGGTCTTCGAGGGACTCTTTGAGTACTTCCATGCGCGGCAGGTACACGATACGGAAGTGGTCGGGCTCAGCCCAGTTGAAGCCGCCGCCGCGCGTGATCAGGATCTTCTTCTCGTGCAGCAGGTCAAGGGCGAACTGCTCGTCATCGGTAATGTTGAACTTCTTCACATCCATCTTGGGGAAGATGTAGAACGCCGCACGCGGCTTAACCACCGAGATGCCGTCAATCTTGTTGAGCGCCTCATACACAAAGTTGCGCTGCTCGTAGACACGACCGCCCGGGCGGATATAGTCGTTGACCGACTGATGGCCGCCGAGCGCCGTCTGGACGATCGACTGAGCCGGCACGTTGGAGCACAGACGCATGTTGGAGAGCATGTTGATGCCCATGATGAAGTCGCTCATGCAGCGCTGGTTGCCCGAAAGCACCATCCAGCCAATACGATAGCCCGCGATCATGTGCGACTTGGACAGACCGCTAAAGGTGACGCAGGGCAGATCGGGAGCGAGCGAGGCAATCGAGACGTGCTCGTAGCCGTCCATGCACAGGCGGTCGTAGATCTCATCAGCAAAGATCATCAGCTGATGCCTGCGTGCAACCTCGACGATGCCCTCGAGCACCTCGCGTGGATAGACGGAACCCGTGGGGTTGTTGGGGTTGATGATGACGAGGGCTTTGGTCGCGCTCGTGATCTTGGACTCCATATCCTCCAGGTCGGGATACCAATCCGCCTGCTCATCGCACAGATAGTGCACGGGATGACCGCCGGCAAGGGTTGCGCACGCCGTCCAGAGCGGATAGTCGGGGCTGGGGATCAGAATCTCGTCGCCATTGTCGAGCAGCGCGTTCATCGAAAGCTGAATGAGCTCGGACACGCCGTTGCCCGTGTAGATATGCTCCATCTGAACGTTGGGCAAGCCCTTGATCTGCGAATACTGCATGATCGCCTTGCGCGCGGAGAACAGGCCACGCGAGTTGGAATAGCCTTCGCAGTCGGGCAGCTGCTGGCGCATGTCCTTGATGACCTCATCGGGCGTGCGGAAACCGAAGGGCGCCGGGTTGCCGATATTGAGCTTGAGGATGCGCTCGCCCTCGTCCTCCATACGGGCGGCCTCGTCGACGACGGGACCGCGCACGTCATACAGGACGTTATCGAGCTTGGCGGATTTAGAAAAAGTACGCATGGTGGTGCTCCTTGCAATTTGAGCTGAGGGATGGGATTCGGGCCTGGAATCGTTGCGGGGAGATGATTCCTCGCCTTGGTCGGCGTCACCGGCGAGCAGCCAGGTAACATCGACCTCCAAAATACGGGCGAGCAGCTCTGCCACATCGCGCCGCGGAATCGTCTTGCCGCTCACATATTGGCTCATCTGGCTCTTGCCGAGTTTTTTGCCGAGCATCTCCGATGCGCGGATCACGTCCGACTGGCGAACGTCGCGATCGGACATAGCCTGTCGCAGACGATCGCTAAACGTCTCTTGGGCCACTAGAACCTCCTTGCTGGCAAAGTTCAATTTATACAACACGAATTGAACCTGAGTTCAATTTAGGCAGCAGTATAACGCCGTGCTATTTCGAAAAGTTCAATTTTAAAAATAAAATGAGCAAGACCTCGAAATTTATCCCAAGGCGATAACGACGTGCACGCATTTAGAGGTATTCGAGGAAACGAGCGGCGGCAAGCGAAACATCGGCCGTTCGATATATGGCGTTGATCTGCCGATGGGGATGCCCTTCGAGCGGACGCACAGCAACATCAAACTGGCAGCGACGCAAGATGAGCGCGGGAAGAATGCTCACGCCCAAGCCATCCTCGACCATAGCCATAATCGCATAGTCATCCCAAGTCGACAGTTTTGAGCGCACTGACAGCCCCGCCCGACGGAATAGCGGCGTAATCTCATCATCGGTACCCCGTTCCAGCAGAATAAACTGCTCGTTGGCTAAATCGGCAAGAGAAACGACCTCCGCCGTGGCAAGCGAGGAGTCCGCTGGCACCACGGCCATCAACTCGTCTTGCACCAACGGTCGCGACGCCATGCCGGCGCCACGTGGCTCGCGCGGAATAAAGCCCAGGTCGCAGCGGCCTTCCACCACCCATTGCTCAATCTCGGAGTAATCACCCATCAGCAGCTCGTAATCGACATCCGGATGATCGGCGCGAAAGCGCGCAATCACCGGCGGCAGTACATGGGTCGCCACACTCGAAAACGTACCAATGCAGATCTTGCCGCGCATGAGCCCACGCATCTCGTCCACATGTCGCTGCAGGCGGCCAAACTCCTCGCAGAGCGCCTCAACCGCCGGCATGATCTGCCGCCCATCGGCAGAAAGCACCACACCCTCGCGGCTGCGGTCGAGCACCTTAAAACCCCAATCGGTCTCAAGGTCGCCCACCATGCGGCTCACGCCCGACTGCGAATAGCTCAGCCGCTCGGCGGCGCGCGTAAAACTGCCGGCCCGCACCGTCTCGAGCAGCACCTGCATCTTTTGAATATTCGTTTCCACGGCACCCCTCCACCTTTACATGAGTTTTTGTCATGTTATCCATGCATTATATTCGCTTTTCTTCTAAAGCCAGTTCACCCATAGTGAACATGCTCGGATATAGAGGGGATGTCAGCACATGAACAACGGATTGTTTACGTACTTAGCAGCATTGCTATTGTTTGGCTCCAACGGCATCATCGCCGCTGCCATCGCGCTGCCGAGCTCCGATATCGTACTGTTGCGCACGTTTTTGGGCGCTCTCACCCTTGCCGCCGTCCTCTTCATAACCAAGCGCCATAACCTGCAGGCTCCGTCTCGCCCCCGCGAGGCCGCAGCGCTCATCGTCTCGGGCGCCGCGCTGGGCGCCAGCTGGATTTTTCTGTTCCGCGCCTACCAGACGATCGGCGTCGGCGTATCCTCGCTGCTGTACTACTGCGGCCCCATCATCGTTATGGCCCTCTCCCCGCTCATTTTTGGCGAAAAGCTGACCGGCAGCAAAATCGCCGGCTTTATCGCCGTCGCCTGCGGTGCTTTTCTCATTGCAGCGCAAGGTCTAGGCGGCAATATGCCCATTGCGGGCATCGTCTGTGGAATCGCCTCGGCCTTCTGCTATGCATTGATGGTCATCGCCAGCAAGGGTGCGCCTCACATCGAGGGCCTCGAGAACTCCGCACTCCAAGTGAGCGCCGCCTTTGTGACCGCACTGGCCCTCACGCTCATCACGCAGGGCGCTCCCTCGTTCCTGTCCGCCGGCGTCGCCGCCAGCATTGATTGGCGCGCCGTCGCTATGCTCGGCGTCGTCAACACCGGCATTGGTTGCCTGCTCTACTTTAGCGCCGTCGCCAAGCTGCCCGTTCAGACCGTCGCCGTCGTCGGCTACCTCGAGCCGCTTTCGGCGGTCGTGTTCTCAGCCGCCCTTTTGGGTGAAGCCATAACACCGGTCCGCCTGATGGGCGCCGCGCTTATCATCGGCGGCGCGATTTTTTGCGAACTCGCCGGCAAACGCGCAAACGCCAAGGCTGGCATCGCCCAGATAGCACGTGCTTAAAAGCCCCTGCTTTGAAATGCTACCTGCGTAGATAAATAATCCCCAGCTGAGGATTATTGTCTAAAATAACCCGATGTGCCAAACTGCTCTTGTATGTATAAAGACGGCATAAAGTTTTTTGTCCTAGACAGATAACCGGATGTCTAAGGGAGTCCTCGTGGCACACAACAAACTGGAGGCAAACCTCCAAGACCAGCGCGGGCAAGGCGGGCACGGAGCCATCCCCCTCTCCGCTGGCATGCTGCTCGTAACGCTCGGCGTCGTCTATGGCGACATCGGCACGAGCCCCATGTACACCATGAAATCAATCGTCGCCAACAACGGCGGCATCGGTACCGTCAGCGAGGACATGATCCTGGGCGCGCTTTCGCTCGTCATCTGGACCATGACGCTCGTGACCACGGTCAAGTACGTGGTAATCGCCATGAAGGCCGACAACCACAACGAAGGCGGCATCTTCGCCCTGTTCAGCCTCGTACGCAAGGTGGCACCATGGCTGATTCTGCCCGCCATGATCGGCGGTGCGGCACTGCTTGCCGACGGCATCCTCACCCCCGCCGTCACGGTCACCACAGCCATCGAGGGTCTGCGCACCATCGAATGGGGCCATGCGCTGCTGGGCGACGGGCAGACCAACGTCATCATCATCACCATCATCATTATCTGCGGCCTATTTGCCATGCAGCGCGCCGGCACCTCGTCAATCGGCAAGCTGTTCGGCCCGCTCATGACGCTGTGGTTCCTGTTCCTGGCAGGCGCCGGTCTGTTCAACATGCTCGGCAACCTGTCCATCTTGCGCGCGCTCAACCCCATCCGCGGCATTATGTTCCTGTTCTCGCCCATCAACCATTCGGGCATTATGGTGCTCGGCTTTGTCTTCCTGTCGACAACCGGTGCCGAGGCACTCTACTCGGACATGGGCCACGTGGGCAAGGCAAACATCTATGCATCCTGGCCATTTGTTAAGGCGGCCCTTATCCTCAACTATCTGGGTCAGGGAGCTTGGCTACTCGCCAATAACTCCAACCCCCAGATGCTCGCGATGGATATCGTCAACCCGTTCTATATGATGCTCCCCGAGCCCCTGCGCCCCTTTGCCATCGTGCTTTCGGCCGTGGCGGCCATCATCGCCTCACAGGCGCTCATCACCGGCTCGTTCTCGCTGGTATCCGAGGCAACGCGCCTCAACCTTATGCCGCACCTGCGCATCCACTACCCCAGCGACACCAAGGGCCAGCTCTATATTCCACTCGTCAATAACATCATGTGGGTCGGCTGCATCTTCATCGTGCTGCTGTTCCAAAACTCCGAGCGCATGGAGAGTGCCTACGGCCTCGCCATTACCGTGACCATGCTTATGACCACCACGCTTTTGACGAGCTATATCGCCGGCATTCTCAAGCACAAGCTGGGCGCCTGCGTCTTCGCCCTGCTCTTCGGCGCCATTGAGCTGTGCTTTTTCGCCTCGTGCCTCACCATGTTCTTTGACGGCGGCTATGTGATGATCTTCTTGGCCGCACTGCTGTTTGGCCTTATGTATGTGTGGCGTCGCGGCACCGCCATCGAGCGCACGCAGACGATCCTGCTGCCCGTCTCCAAGTACATCGATCAGCTCAACCGCCTGCGCAACGACGAGACCTACCCCGTGCTCGCCGACAATCTGGTGTTCCTCACCAACAGCCCCGACCCGCTCACACTCGACCGCGACGTGCTCTATTCCATCCTGGACAAGCACCCCAAGCGCGCCAAGGCATATTGGTTCATCAACGTGCACGTTACCGACGAACCCTATACGCACGAGTATTCCGTCGAGACCTTTGGCACGGACTTTTTGTTCCGCGTGCGCCTGGACCTGGGCTTTAAGGTCAACCAGCGCGTCAACGCCTATCTGCGTCAGATCGTCGGCGACCTGATGGCATCGGGCGAGCTGCCGCCGCAACATCACACCTACTCCATCTACGAGACGCGCGGCAACGTAGGTGACTTCCGCTTTTGCATGCTGCGCAAGATGCTTGCCCCCGAAACGGACATCAACCGCAATGACCACCGCGTGATGGCCATCAAGTACGCCGTCCGCCGCGCCTGCGGAAGCCCGGCACGCTGGTACGGTCTCGAGAACGCGGCCATCATCATTGAGTACGTACCGCTCTTTGCTCGCATGCGCCCGGCCGTCAAACTTGTGCGCACCCAGGTGCCGCTCGAGGTTCAGATCGAAGAGGCCGAGGAAATGGAGGTCGACATCTTCTCGGACGACTTGGTCAACGGCAACGAGGCCGGCAAGAGCATGAACGTCGATCCCACCGAGCTGCTCGAGAGCGTCGCCGATACGCCCGAACAGCAACTCGACGGACTCGAGAGCAACCAGTTCAACGACGCCAACTTCTAACACGCCACCAGCCATTGGCGACAACGGCCTCGCATCTCATAAGAGGTGCGAGGCCGTTTTATGTCGCAACGAACCAGTGAGCTACGAACGGCGCGGCTCGGGAACCACGAGCCTATCGGGGCTCGCGCCCTCGGCATCCATCAGGCTCACGTAGCGAATCGACGGATCCCCATACATCGCGTAGTAATAATTGCCCGTGCGCGCGCTAAAGCATCCGGTGTAGATAGTCTTCTCGAACTTGCCATCGCCCATCCTGGACGCTCCCTCGATCATCACCACGCCCTCGAGTGAACGGAACATGCGGACGACGTTTTCGGTCTCGCTCTCCTTTTGCGGGTAATTGGCATTGAGGTACGCCGCCTTTACAAAACGGCTCGGCGAATAGCAGTCACCCGGAATACCGCGCATGCCGGCACCCGCGCCATAGGGCTTGAGCTCGGCGCCACGCCATGTCGCCGTCTGCGGAAAATCGCTTGTGGCCGTGATATAGGTGCGCAGGTTTTCCATGTGCCACGGGAAGGTAGGCTGATTGGCAAGGGTGTCGACCGGATCGTCGTATACATGCAGGCCGTCAGCCATCATCTCGACCACGATGCTACGCTTGCTGTCGCCGATAATCCAATGAAGCAGCGACACGCCCAGCCCCTCTCCGGCAGATTTGGCGACAATCACCGTGTCGCACAGCGCGGCCTCGACCTCGTCGACCGTCGAAAACGTCGCTGCCACCCACAGGGGAAACTCATAGGCTGCGATATTGGTCTTGCCGTCGACAGGGTCCTCGGCATACTCGGCATAACCCGGGAAATTGAGACCCGCCACGGCGAGGCCCGCATCGTTGCCGCAGTCGAAGAACATAGGGTAGTTCTTGTAATCGATGCACATGCCGATTACCGCGTGTGCCGCCGACGCATCGTCGATAAACGAATACGGGATGTGGAACCCGCGCGGCATCACGCGAACCTGTTGTCCGTAGTCAAAGCTCCAGTCGAGGTTGCGGCCTAGATACATGTGGCCAGAATTATCGGTAAATCGAATGCTCGTGCACATAGCGCCTCCTAGCTTTACGTTCCTGCTAAGGTTATTGTCACCAAACAAAAAGGCGCTAAACACAAAAGCCCGGACATGACAACAATGTCACGCCCGGACTTTACAAGCAAGATAGACCCAACCAAGTCAACCCCGCAGGTCGTCTAAGGGGTCAAAGTGCCGCAGATTGCCACGAAAGAGGAGCGAAGCGTACTTAAGGTACGCGAGCGACGATTGAGCGGCAAGGTGCGGTGCTTTGGTCCCCTTAGACCAACTTTCCAAGACAGTGATCGATCATATGCTGGATCATCTGTGCCTCAAAGCCCGCGTAGTCGCGGCGGCATTCCTTCATCTTGCCATCGACGATCTGGTCAAAGGCAACCTTGCACTTGATATAGCGCGTGGACTTGGTGACCTCCTCGTGCGTCAGGCAGCTCTCCTCCATCTTGCTGGCGCCCAGGCCAAACACCAGACGGGGGTTGTAGAGCACGTGGGGCTCGCCGGCGTCGTCCAGGTAGACGCAGACCTTCTTGGTAACGCCAATCTGGTTAGCGGCAAGGCAGCCGGCATCGTCGAGCGACTCGATGGTATCGATCAGGTCCTGAGCAACCGACTCGTCCTCGACGGTCGCAACCTCGCAACGCTGGGACAGGATAGCCTCGTCGTGGCAAAGCTCTTTAATCATACGTTCCTCCATAGGGGTCGTTGTAACCGCTTAAGTATACGGTACCCACACATTTTCATGCGATAAATACCGTCCGTCTGTTACAAAGCGCCGAACATCAACATGCGAGGAACAGCAAGGTTGTAAAGACGATATAGTAAGTGAGTTCGTGTCAATCGGCCTAAACTCGGGGCCGAACAAGGAAAGGGTATGCATGGACGAACTGTTTCACGTCAGCGAGCGCAAGTCCACAATCGGGACCGAACTTCGCGCTGGACTGACAACATTCCTGGCGATGGCCTACATCATCGCCGTCAACCCCGCGGTGCTCTCGGGCGCGGGCATCGATGCGGGAGCGCTCGCCTGCGCCACCTGCCTGGGCGCTGGCATCATGACCATCTGCATGGGCATCTTCGCCAACCGCCCGCTCGCCTGCGCGTCGGGCTTAGGCGTCAACGCGATGATCGCTGGAATCACCACCACCGTCTGCGGCGGTGACTGGCACGTGGCCATGAGCGTCATCTTCCTTGAGGGCGTCGTCATCTTGCTGCTCGTGCTTTGTGGCCTGCGCGAGGCCATCATGGACGCCATCCCGGTTGTCCTGCGTCACGCCATCTCGGTGGGTCTGGGCCTGTTCATCGCCATGATTGGCCTGTGCGATGCCGGCATTATCACCGCTGGCGCCGGTACACTCGTCGGTCTGGGCGACATCACCTCCCCCACCTTCATCGTCGGCATTATCTCCATCCTGGTGACGGTCGCCCTCGCCTGCCGCAACGTCCCCGGCTCGTTGCTCATCGGCATCGTCGTCGCCGTCATCGCCGGTATCCCCCTAGGTGTGACCCATGCTCCGACTGGTATCATCGCCCCGCTCGACTTCTCGAGCATCGGTGGCCCCATCGCCGACGCCGGCGGCGTGCCCGCCATCGTCAAGGTCCTTACCGACCCCGCGCTCCTCGTCATCTCGTTCTCGCTGCTCATGAGTGACTTCTTCGACACCATGGGCACCGCGATGGCCGTGGCCAAGCAGGGCGAGTTCCTCACCGACGACGGCAACGTCGAGAATATCAAGGAGATCCTGATCGTCGACTCCGCCGCCGCTGCTGTGGGCGGTTTCATGGGCGTCTCCTCCATCACCACCTTCGTCGAGTCCACTTCCGGCGCCGCCGACGGTGGCCGCACGGGCCTCACCTCCGTCACCACCGGCGTGCTGTTCATTCTCGCCGCGTTCTTCTCCCCCATCGTCACCATCGTTTCCAGCGCCGCCACCTGCGGTGCTCTGGTCTACGTTGGCTACCTCATGATGAGCGAGGCCTCCGAGATCGACTGGTCCGACGTGTCGCAGGGTTTCCCGGCGTTCATGATTGTCGCCGGCGTGCCCTTCACCTACTCCATCTCTGCCGGCATTGGCCTGGGCTTTATCGCCTACGTGATCGTCGCGCTCTTTAAGGGCGAGGCCTCCAAGATCAAGCCGCTCATGTGGATTGCAGCCCTTGCCTTCCTCGTCTACTTCTTCGTGGCGTAACAGCATAGCCTGCTAAAGCAAAACAACAAGGCGCGGAGTCGCATCGAACGGCTCCGCGCCTTTCTTTTAGCGTCTGCCCCCGTGCCAGCGTGCGACAATTGAGGCTGTCAATATCACAACACCGAGAGAAGCCTGCCTTGGAAGCGCATCATAAGCAGATAACCGTTTATTCAGAGTGTGTGGAAGGCGCGCCCGTCATCTACCTCCCCGTGGTTATGGGCGACGGTAGTGAAGTCTACGAGCGCTGCCAAGAGCTCGACTGCCCGCCATTCACCCTTGTCGCCATTGGAGGGCTCGATTGGAATCGCGAGCTGAGCCCCTGGGAATGTGAGGGAACTATACGAGATGCCAAGCCCTTTGGTGGACAGGCTGCTGGTTTTCTTGACGAGTTGTTGAAGCAGATAATCCCCCAGGCCGAATCATCGCTCCCGCAACCGCCCGCCTGGCGCGGCGTTGCCGGCTACTCGTTGGCGGGTCTTTTTGCACTGTGGGCACTTTGGCAAACAGATGTCTTTGAGCGCGCAGCGAGTGCATCGGGGTCGCTGTGGTTCCCCGGCTTTATCGACTACGCGCGCGAGCGCACGATGACAGCTACGCCCGACGCCGCCTATCTGTCGCTCGGTAAAAAGGAAACCAAGACGCCCAACCGCATGATGCGGCACGTACTCGACGATACGTGCGCGATGGAAGAGCTGTTTATCGAGCGTGACATTCCAACAACGCTGGAGCTCAACCCCGGCAACCACTTTGCCCAAACTGACCTGCGCATGGCGCGCGGCATCCACTGGATACTGACGCATTAAAAATGGCGTCCACGCGTACATACGCATGGACGCCATTTTTAATTTGGCTGAACGCAGCTACTATTCAGCAGTCTCCTCAAGCTCGGAAGTATCAAACTCAAAGTCATTACCGGGCAGGATGGCGTTGAGCACAATGCCCACCAGCGAGCCCACGGCAAGGCCCGAAAGCGAAATCGTCACGCCGCCCAGCTCCAGCACGATGGCACCGGCGGTACTGTAGGCAATGCCGAGCGAAAGCACGAGCACCAGAGCCGCAACCAGCACATTGCGGTTGTTCTGGAAATCGACCTGGTTTTCGATAAGGTTGCGAACGCCAACGGCGCTGATCATGCCGTAGAGCACGAGCGACACACCGCCGATAACGCACGCCGGCATGGCTGCGATGACCGCAGCGAACTTGGGGCAGAACGAGAGGACAATGGCACAGCTCGCGGCAATGCGAAAAACGCGTGGGTCGAACACGCGCGTAAGCGCAAGCACGCCGGTGTTCTCGCCATACGTCGTATTGGCGGGGGCGCCAAAGAGCGAAGCCAGAATCGTGGCAAAGCCGTCGCCGAGCAACGTGCGATGCAGACCAGGATCGGCGATGTAGTTACGCTCGCAAGTGGAGCCAATGGCGGAGATATCGCCAATGTGCTCAATCATGGTCGCAAAGGCCAGCGGCATGATGGTGATGATAGCCGTCGTGGCAAGACCGCTATCGAACTGCGGGCCAAAGAGCGCAAACACGGTGTTGTCCCACACGATGGGCAGACCGACCCACGGAGCGGCGGCAACGCCCGAAAAATCAACCTCGCCGAGCGTGGCGGCAACGGCATAGCTCACCACAACGCCCAGCAGAATCGGCACGATCTTGACCATGCCGCGACCCCAAATGTTGCAGATGACGATCACTGCCACAGCGACAACGGCAACAAGCCAGTTGGTCTGGCAGTTGGCGATAGCAGAGCTTGCCAAGATCAGACCGATGGAAATGACGATGGGGCCGGTCACCACCGGCGGAAAGAAGCGCATGACACGCTTGGCGCCAAAGGCACGGAACAGCGCTGCCAGCACCGGATAGAGCAGACCGGCGCAGGCAACGCCCAGGCAGGCGTAGGGCAAAAGCTCGGTCTCGCCGTTGGGCGCGATGGCGGCATAACCGGCAATAAAGGCAAACGATGAGCCCAGAAATGCCGGCACCTTACCGCGCGACAGGAAGTGGAACAGCAGCGTGCCCAAGCCGGCAAACAAAAGCGTCGCCGATACCGAGAGGCCGGTGAGCACGGGCACCAGCACGGTGGCGCCAAACATGGCAAACAGGTGCTGTAGGCCGAGCAGGAACATGCGCGGGCGGCCGAGCGACGATGCGTCGTAGATGGCATCGGCGGCAACGGGCGTCGAAGGCTGGGACATGTGAGTCCTTTCGAATGGAAGGGCGATCGGGCATATCGGATAACCTGCCCGAACGATACGATCCGAACCATTGTACGCGATACGCCATGTCTCGCACGCGCCGTCACCTGCGAACGCTACTGCTACTTCCAGACACGCTCGGCAATACGCTTGACCAGCGCGATCTTCGCCCATTGCTCGTCCTCGGTCAGCTTGTTGCCAATCTCGCAGCTGGCAAAGCCGCACTGGGGCGACAGATACAGGTTCTCGAGCGGAACATACTTTGCAGCCTCGTGAATACGCTCGACGATGGCATCCTCGTCCTCAAGCTCAGCGGCCTTGGTGGTCACCAGGCCCAACACGACCTTCTTGCCGGGAGCAACGTACTTGAGCGGCTCAAAGCCACCGGCGCGCGGCGTATCGAACTCCAGGTAAAATGCGTCGACATCCTCGCGTGCGAACAGGTACGGCGCGATGGGGTCATAGCCGCCCTCGAAGGCATAGGTAGAGTGGTAGTTACCACGGCACACGTGCGTGTTAATGACCAGGTCGTCGGGCTTGCCCTCGATGGCGGCGTTGTTGAGCGCCACGCCCAGCTCGCTTACCTTTTGCAGGTCGACCGGGCTCATGCCGGTTTTGGCGACAAAATCGGTATCGCAGTAGATGCCCCAGGTGCAGTCATCAAACTGGATGTTGCGGCAGCCTGCTGCGTACAGGTCGGCGATCACCGTGCGATAAGCGGCTGCAATGGCATCGGCAAGCTCCTCATCGGTCTTATAGACAGCGCGCAGGCTCTCCTGCTGGCCGTCGCAGCGATCGAGCGTGACCTCAGAGAACGTCTGGATCGGTGCTGGAATGGTTTGGCGCGCGACCTGGCCCTCGCCCTCGAGCGCCTTAACAAACTTGAAGTGCTCGACGAAGGGGTGATTCTCGCCGCTGATAGGGCCGGTCACCACGGCGGTATCAGCCGTAGTCTCCTCGTCGTGGAACATATAGCCCGTACGCGAGGTACGGCGTACAATGCCGTTGAGCCCCCACATAAAGTCGAGGTGCCAGTAGCTGCGGCGGAACTCGCCATCGGTGATAACCTGCAGGCCGGCAGCCTTCTGCTTGGCCACTAAGTCGTGGATGGCCTCGTCCTCGACGGCCTTAAGGCCGGAAGCGTCGAGTTTACCCGCGACATAGGCGGCACGGGCGTCCTTTACAGCCTGCGGACGAAGAAAGCTGCCGACGATATCGGCGCGAAACGGCGCGTTCGGTTGAATCGAAGTGCTCATAGATATCTCCCTTTGCATTGGTTGCTTTACTGGGACAGAGTATGAGCGCTCATATGGCCATCGTAAAATATATGTTTATAACAGTTTGATATAGATGCTTCCTATATCAGTTGGGACTGCCATAAAGAGATTTGACCTGTACAGGACGCAGCAGTCTAGATGTGCTGACGAATCGCGTCGATATAGGCCTGCCCGTAGCGCGTAAGTGTCGTGTTCTTGCGCGTGATAATGCCAATCTCCATGTACTCGTCTACATCGAGCGGAATCGAGATAATACCGGGGCCGTTAAGTTCATGGCTGATCACGCCCGAACACACCGTGTAGCCGTTAAGGCCCATGGCCAGATTGAACAACGTCGCACGGTCGCGCACGCGGATATTCTTGCGGCGCTCAAAGGTCGAGGTCAGTTCCTCGGAATAGTAAAACGAGTTGTAGCTGCCCTGCTCGTAGGACAAAAACGGATAGTCCTCGAGATCTTCGAGCGTCACGCTGGCGCGGTCCGCCAGTGGATGGTCGGCGCACACGAAGACATGCGGCGTGGCGCAGAAGAGCCCTTCGAACACGAGCTCGTTGGCCGCCAGCATGCGCTCGATGACCTCGCGATTGTGCTCGGACAGGTACAGGATGCCGAGTTCGCTTTTCATATGCGCGACGTCCTCGATAATCTCGTGGGTCTGCTCCTCGCGCAGGGTAAAGTCGTAGCGCGCGGCATCGAACTCGCGGATCACGTCGACAAACGCATTAACGGCGAAGGAATAATGTTGGCAGCTCACACTAAAGTGCGGCACCTGCTCGGATGCGCCCTTGTACTTGCCCTCGAGAAGGTCAGCCTGGTCGAGCACCTGGCGCGCGTAGCCCAAAAAAGTCTCGCCTTCCTCGGACACAATGACGCCCTTGTTGGTGCGCTCAAAGATGTGCACACCCATCTCGTTTTCGAGATCGCGAATTGACGCGGTAATCGAAGGCTGCGACACAAAGAGCCGGCGCGAGGCCTCGGTGATGCTGCCGCATTCGGCAACTTTGACGACATACCTGAGCTGCTGAAGCTTCATGGCTGTCTCCTTAGCTGTTCGTGAGATTCGCGTCGGCAGTACCCGGCAGGCGCATAAACGGCGGCATCTCCCCCGTCGCGGCGCAGGCAGCAATCTGATGCAGAGCCCCGGCGACCGCATCATCTGCCGCGGCGCCGATATGCCAGCGCGCGGCAGCCGTGACGGCCTCGTTGGCATTGGCGACTGCAACGGAGTTGGGAACGGCATCAATCATGGGCAGATCGTTATCGGAATCGCCAAATACGGCCACCTCGTCGGGCGTCAGGCCCAAAGCGCGCGCCAGCTCCAGCGCAGCGCAGCCCTTGTCCCAACCGTCCGGAAGGATGTCGAACAGGCGCACTCGGTTGTTGGGAAACACAAGCGAGAGTTCCGGCACCTCAACGGCAACGCTCTCGCGTAGCTCCGCGAGCTCCTCACGCGAACGGGCACTCCAGATATTCGCCTTAAACACCGGCGCGTCATCGACGATGGGACGACACGGGGCCTCTTCGCCTTTGAGCCACGCATTGCCGCCCGACTCCATGGCGCGACGAACGCGCTCGGGATCGCTCGTCACGCAATAGGCATCGTTATTCCAAAAGTCATCACCCAGGCTGTAGACCTTCAAGTACGTATCGTCGGTCTCTTGCTCCAGGTAGTCTGCCAGACGCATCAGGGCATCGTTGTCGGTCGCGCGCGAAGCGACCGCCTGACCGTCGACAAACATGACCTGGCCGTTGCAGAACGCGCCGGTCGAAAAGCACTCGGAACGATTTTTGAACATCCAGCCCATCGCGGACGGCTGGCGACCCGAAACCGGGCCAAAGTGCAGACCCGCCGCCTGCATGGCATGAATGCCCTCAATAGCGTAGTCGCTGGCGCCGTCATGCCCGGCCGGAATCAGCGTATCGTCCATATCGGTCAGCACAAGTTTGATCATAGGGTCCCCCAGTCGTTTTCATCGTAACAATTGTACCGATGCGCTAGTATAGGGAACAACAGATTCGATGCGGGAGTGCCGGCGGTGCAAACCACAAGGCTGAGAGGGCATGGGGCCCAATCCTTTGAACCTGTCAGTTAATGCTGGCGTAGGGAGCATGCCGACTTTACAGGGGCGCTGTCTATGCACAGCGCCCCTTTTCTATGCCAAGGAGGCATGTGCAGTGATTGATTCGGAACAGCTTAAGCAACATATGGTCAAGGCCGTGGAGGTGATTCGCGCCACCAATCCGATGGCCGGTTCCATCACCAACACGGTGACGATCGACTTTGTCGCCAACGCACAGCTCGCCGTGGGCGGATCGGCCGCCATGGTCTATCTGCCCGACGAGGGCGAGGCACTCGTTGCCGGCGGCGGCGCCATCTATCTCAATATGGGCACGCTCTTCCCCATCTACGAGCAGACGATTCCCCGAGCGGCCAAGGCGGCACACGACGCCGGCAAGCCTTGGGTGCTCGATCCGGTGGGCCTGGGCATCGGTAGCCTGCGCACCCAGCTGGTAAACGAACTCAAGCAGTACAAGCCCGCCATCGTGCGCGGCAATGCCTCCGAGATTATCGCGCTTGCCGGCCTGTGGAGCCTCGAGGGCGAGGCGGCCGATCTGAGCCGCGTACGCGGCGTCGATACCACCGACACGGTCGACGCCGCCCGCGATGCCGCCGTGGCGCTCGCCCGCTACACCGGCGGCGCCGTGGTCGTCTCGGGCGAAGTCGACCTGATTACCGACGGCACGACCGTGGCCAAGTCCCACGGCGGCAGCCCGCTCATGTCCAAGATCACCGGCTGCGGCTGCTCGCAGGGCGGCGTGCTGGCCGTGTACGCCTGCGCCGCCGACCCGTTTACGGCAGCCGTCTGCGGCACCGCCGTCTACAACGTTGCCGGCACGCGTGCCGCCGCCGTTGCCGATGCCCCGGCAAGCTTTAAAGTCGCCTTTATCGACGAGCTCTACCGCGCGACCGCCCAGGACATCGCCGATAACCAACTCGAGCTCGAGGAGGCATAAGCCATGTCCGAGCCCGCAACCAATGCCGGCATGAACACGCTCGTTGCCGTAGCCATCGCCCCGTGCGGCACCGGTGACGAGCTATCCGCCGAGGTCGCCGAGGTCGTGCGCGTCATTCGCGAGAGCGGCCTCCCCAACCGCACCACCTCGATGTTCACCGAGATCGAGGGCGACTGGGACGAGGTCATGAAGGTCGTGCGCGACGCGACCTTTGTGTTGGCGAGCAAGGGCATCCGCACCGAAGTCGTGCTCAAAGCCGATATTCGACCCGGATTTACCGACACCATGACCGGCAAGCTCGAGCGCATGGAAGCACAGATCAAGAAGCAGGAGGAAGCACGATGAGCATCCGCGACAACCTTGATATCTCGGCCTATCTGGTACTCGGCCCCGAAAACACGCTGGGACGTCCCGTGGGCGATGTGGTGGCTCAGGCGCTCGACGCAGGCTTTACCTGCATCCAGGTGCGCTCCAAGGTGGCAAGCGCCCGCGAGATCATCGCACTGACAGGCGATGCCGCGCAGGCTATCGCGCAGGCCGGCAAAACCGGGCAGGTCGCGCTGCTAATCGACGACCGTCTGGACTGTGTGCTTGCTGCGCGCGAGCAGGGCATTGCCGTCGACGGCGTGCACGTGGGCCAGAGCGACATTCCCGTCGAGGTCTGCCGCAAGCTTCTGGGCCCCGATGCCATCGTGGGCCTTTCGGCCCGTTGCGAGGAGATGCTCGAGTACGTCAAGACCGCCGACATGAGTCTGGTCGACTACCTGGGCATCGGCCCGCTCCACGAGACCGAGACCAAGCGCGACTGCGGACGCGCAGCCGATGGTTCCATCATCACCAAGAGCTTTGAGGACCTGGCCGCACTCCACGCGGCAAGCCCCGTGCCCATCGTGGTGGGCGGCGGCGTTAAGACGGCCGACTTGCCGCAGCTCAAGGCCACCGGCGTCGACGGCTTCTTTGTGGTGAGCGCCGTCTGCAGCGCCGATGACCCCTACGCCGCGGCCAAGGAGCTTGTCGACACCTGGCAGCAGGCATAGGCATAGGCCGAGCAGCTGATTCGCGGCCTCATATCTTCAATAGCGGAAAGCGCATCCCGGTTCGAACGTCCATTCCGGGATGCGCTTTCCGCATGCGACCCTTACTCCGCCAGATACGCTTCCAGCGCGGGCAAGGTCGACTCCGCGTCGCGACGGCCGATCTGGTAGATGCGCTCGAGCTCATCGGGCTCGCGGCACAGCGACGGTACCTTCACCGATTCGCTCGGCCGCACCACAAAGATCTCGCCAGAGGCCTCGCGACGTGCCAGGTCATCGAGCGTGGCATTGTAGACCTCATGCCGATGCTCAAGCGCCGCAACAAACTCCGGATAGTGACGGAACACGCGCCGCAGCATGGGCATCACGCTGTTAGGCTGCTTCACAAAGCCCGCCGGCTGCGTCAACACCACCACATTGCGGTCGTAGCCCTGTGCAAACAGCCAGGCGCTGGGAATAGAATCAGCCACGCCACCATCCAGATACTTATGCCCGTCAATAGCAACGGGACGCGTCGCCACAGGAATCGCAGACGACGCCCGGATCCACTCGATATCGTGCTCGTCGCCATAGGGCAGGTCGTGGTAGACGGCCTCGCCCGTCTCGATATCGGTACACACGCACGTAAATCGCATGGGGCAGGCGCGATACGCTTCCAAGTCGATGGGGTCGCGCTCGATAGGTACCTCGTGATAGGCAAACTCGGCATTAAACATATCGCCGGTGCGCAACCAACTCGTCACGCTCGCATAGCGCTTGTCGGCACAATAGGCCTTGTTGTAGCGAATGGCGCGGCCAATCTGGCGCGATTTAAAGTTGTAGCCAAAAGCCGCACCCGCCGAGACTCCCACCATATGGTCGCAGGTCAAGCCGTGCTCCATCCATACGTCGAGCACGCCCGCCGTATACATACCGCGGTAGCCGCCTCCCTCGAGCGCAAGTCCCACCGTGCGCGTCGTATCTGGCTGTGTCATGCGACCATCTCCATCCCGCAAATTCAAACGGAACAAGTATACCCGTCAACATATACCGCCCCAGTCGCATTTCCGTCGATCATCGCATCGTCGCGCTACCGATTGGCGAATAATAGCCGCCCGCGGCAGGGGCACCCATATACAATCCTCTATTGTTGTTTATACTACTCAGCAGCAATCAGCAGCGAACACGAACCGACAAATAAACCCAACGACGCAGCAAGGCGGAGGCCTGGATACGAGCAAGGCGTTGAGCAGCAACGCGTGTGCACAACGAGCTCGCCCGACGCAATCCGCCCCGACTTCAGAAAGCCGCTTGCACCATGGATACCGTCAGCAATTACACCGAAACGCTCGAAAAGACCGTCCATGACCTTCTCAAGCGTCAGGAGGACCTGATCAGGACCGCCTTTACCGACCAGCTTACCGGGCTTGGCAACCGTGGCGGCTTTGCCCGTTCCCTCGAGGAGCTCTGGGAGCAGGACACCCCCGTTACCATGGCGTTCATCGACATCGACAATCTCAAGCACTGCAACGACGTCTTTGGCCATGACGAGGGCAACCGCTATATCTTGCAGGTAAGCCTCTATCTTAAGCTGTATATGAAGGTGGACGAAGCGGCATTTCGTCTGGGAGGCGACGAGTTTGCCATCCTGTCTACGATTGCAACCGAGGACGACCTCGCCGAGCGCCTGGAACACTGCCGAACGGCTCTGCTCAAAAACAACGATTCCGAGATGCCCCACTCGTTTAGCTACGGAGTGGCACACGCCGACCCCGCCCTGGGCGAAGCCTCCAATCGTATGACACTCGATGCCGACCATCGCATGTACGACTACAAGCTACGTCATGCCATGCATCTTGATCGACGTAATATCGCGCAAGTCCACACCGACGACTTCGAAATAAGCGACCGTATTTTCGACGCCTTTTCGATGCTCAACGAAGGCCGTTATTTCTTTATCGAGAACTTGGACAAGGACCGCACCCTTTGGTCGCAAGGTGCCTTGCGCGATCTCGGTCTTCCTTCGGAGCACATAGACAGCTGCCGCGATTTCTGGAAGACGCGCGTCCATCCCGATGACCTCGAGGCCTACGCCAACGACATCAACCAGATCTTTAACGGCTCCAAACACCGCCGTGTCATGCAGTACCGCATGCGCAATGCCACGGGTGACTACGTTCTCTGCCGTGCTCGCGGGTTTCGCATCGACGGCGACGGAAATGCCCCCTCGCTCTATGTCGGCGAGCTCGTCAACCACTCGCTTGCCGAGACCGTCGACGCCGCCACGGGCCTTGGAACGCAGCGCATGTTGCTCAACGCTATCGATGCCTGCCGTCGCGACTGTTGCGAGACGGGGCTTATAGCGGTGCGCGTTCGCGGCACGACAAAGCTCAACGAGCTTTACGGAGCCGAGGCTGTCGACAACATGCTCGCCGAATACGCAGGCCGCATGTTGTCGATCACCCGTGGCAGGAGTCGCGTCTACCGCTCACGAAGCGTCCAGTTTGTCGTGCTCAGCAACGATTTGGACCATGAGGCGTTCGAGCAACTGGTCCATCATCTAAAAGAGGCCGTTTTCGCTCCCGTTCGAATCGCGGGCGATACCATTACTCCCGTCTGTCTTGTCGTCCCGGCCTTCTACGAGCGCCTAGCCAACCAAGCGACCGCCGTTTTAGGCGAACTCGACCGTCGCCTTCGCACGGCCGGCGGACTTGTTCCCAACGACAGCCTCCCCATACCCGAGATAGAGCGCAAAAGCGCCATCGCCGAACGCATCGATACGCTCACAGGCCTCTGTCGACCCAGCGAGTTTATGCGACGCGCCAACGCATTTCTCCAGACAAGGCGTGACGGCGCCTGGTGCATCGCCACCGTCGACATGGGACACATGCGACTGTTCAACGAATGGCACGGACAGGCCGAGGGCGACCGTATGCTCGCCGACGTGGGCACGGTCCTCAAGGATATCGAGAATGCCGACATGGGCGTCGCAGGATACTGGGGCCAAGACGACTTTTGCATACTCATCCCCTTTGAGCACGACACCGTCCATCAAATCTATAACAGCGTTCGCGAGGCCGTGGCCAAGCATGATGACGGCGTGGGTTTCTGGCCGTCCATGGGCGTCTACCCCATCGACTCCAACGAGGAAATCACTATCGATGCGCAGGCCAAGGCCATGTTTACCAATCGGCGTGCAAAAAACGACTTTAAGGAGCGCATTGCCATTTTCCGCCCCGAGGAGTACGAGCGCGAAATCTCGTTCCACCGCACGCTGACCGAATTCCAGTATGCGCTCTCAAACGGCCGCATTACCTACTACCTGCAGCCCCAGGTCGACATGGAAACCGGCGAGATCACTGGCGCCGAAGCGCTCACGCGCTGGATTGACAAGGATGGCTCCCTCATTTCACCCGTCACCTTTATCCCCGCTCTCGAGGAAAGCGGTTTTGTGGTGACGCTCGACAAATACGTTTGGCAGGGCGTTGCCTCGTGGCTGCGCGGGCGCATCGATCGAGGGCTTCGCGTGGTTCCGATCTCGCTCAACGTGTCGCGCGTGGATATCCTTGCCTGCGACGTTGCCGAGCATATGGGGGCACTCGCCGACCAATACAATCTGCCGCCCGAGCTCATGCGCATCGAGATCACCGAGACGGCTTATACGGGAGAGTCCGAAGCTGTGGATAAGCTGACGGCCGACCTGCACAACCGCGGCTTCTCGACCTACATGGACGATTTTGGCACCGGCCAGTCCACGCTCGCGATGCTCAAGAACGTCAACGTCGACGTCATCAAGCTCGACCGCACGTTTGTGCCCGTCGACGGCGATCAAGGCCGCAGCGTGCAAATCATTTCATCAATGCTCGAGATGGCGCAGTCGCTCCATCTGCCCGTTGTGGTCGAAGGCATCGAGACAAATGAGCAGGCAAACATGCTACGCCAAATGGGCGCCCGCTACGCTCAGGGCTTCCTCTACTACCGTCCCATGCAGGCGGAGGATTTTGAGGCACTGCTCGACGGTGGCGACAGCAACTAATACGCTCGTGCGCAAACGCCACCGTCGAGGGAGCGTTTGTTCCCATGAGCTAACTAATACCCCAATCTAAACCGAATTGGGAGTAAGATACAAACCATTGTTCCATCCAAGGAGGTCATCCATCATGAACGAGTCGTATCGCCTGGGCGAGCAATCAATCATCGCTCATCTTCAGCGACTTGCGAACGGGGCCTCAACCACCGAGCTCGATGTTGCCGCGCTGCCCCCGGAGTTGCGTGCCATTGGTGAGCAACTGCAGAAAACGCTCGCCATCCTGCAACAAGAACGCGAGCTGCTTGAGCACGGCGCCTATATCGACTCGCTCACCAATCTTGGCAACCGTGGCGGACTCGACCGCCATGTCGATCAGCTCTGGCGCAAAGGCACCCCCTTCACCTGCGCCTATATCGATATCGACCGCCTTAAGCATTGCAACGATAAGTTTGGCCACGCCGAGGGCAATCGCTACATTCTGAGCATCTGCCGCGCACTCACCGAGACAATGGAGCACGATGAGCTGCTGTTCCGTATCGGTGGAGACGAATTTGTACTTATATCCCCCACGACAGACGAAGCCGAGCTCGAGCAGCGCCTGGAGCGGACGCGTGCCAATCTTATCGAGGCAACATCGGACGGCAAGGCGCCCATGATCGCCAGCTTTAGTTTTGGCTGCTCGCGCGTCGACCCGCTTGCAGGCGATACGCGTCGCCAGATGACAAAGGACGCCGACCGCAAAATGTATCGCTACAAGCTCATGTACCGTGTGCAACAACCGGAAGAAGGCGATGCGCCGCAACGCCCGGTCACCGAACAACCCCCCCCCTGCAACGACCGAGTGTTCCAAGCGATCTCCATGAGCTCCGAGACACGCTATCCGTTCATCATTAACCTCGACACCGGCGAATCGCAATGGTCGGTTAATGCCGTGCGCGATTTTGACCTACCCTCCCAGCATCCCTACAACTCGCTCGATATATGGCTTGCCCGTGTTCACCCCGAGGACCGCGACAACGTACGTGCCGAGCTCGATATGGTGGTAAACGGCACGTGGCACTTCCACTGCATGCAGTATCGCGTCATGAATACCGCCGGAAAATACGCGCTTTGCGACTGCACGGGTTACCGCCTGGACGGCACCGATACCGAGCCCAACATGTATGTGGGCATTGTCACCAACCGAAGCTTGGCAGATACGACCGATTCCGTGACCGGTCTGGGCGATATCCACGCCCTGGTCAACGCCATTGGCGAGATGCGTCGCGTGGCACGAAACGCGGGCTTGATCGCCATTAAAATCGACGAAATCGCACAGGTCAATGCCCGCTTTGGCTTTGATGCAGGCGACCGCGTTTTGGCAGAAAGCGCCGCCTGCCTCATGGATTGCTCGCGCGGCAAGGGTCGTCTGTTCCGCTCGACCGGACCGATGTTCGTAGCGCTCTTTGACGAGCTTGATCCCGAAGAGACCGACGCGGTTGCAGACGAAATCGAACGGTTCTTGGGATCGCCCGTGCTCCTTGGCTCATTTGAATATCAGCCGCCCCTTCGCGTGGCAACGCTTCATCTGGACGCCGTCGACCGACAGCCCGTTTCCATTTTGAACGAACTTAATGCGCTGATTAGAGAGGCGCCACAGGTACCGGGCACCAAGCTGGACTAGCGTCGTGGGGCGCATGATGGTTAATTTCCGATCTCGGGCGAACACATTGGGCAAATAGGTCGTACCCGCAGTTAGCCGAACGCCCCCCGCAGTCCCTAGCGGGCCCGGGGGCACCGTTTCGATACTCTTGGTTTACTTTGCCTGATGCAAATAAGTGCTCAACAAGATAGAACCTATCCCCCGCCACGGATATGCCCTCGAGTAAATCTGTTAAGCCAAGCCTATCAAATTCTATTGACAATTGGCTGCATTGGTCCATTTTGTCGTCCAGCCACTTCCGCTGGCTATCGTCTCATAAACACAAACCTAACGAGCCGCACGAACGACAAAGAGGCCAAGCTGAACAGAAGTAGAACCAAAACTTCAAAAACGCTGGTATTCCAATCGCGTACCCAGCCCTCTACCGCCCACAAGAAAAACAGCAGCCCCATCCATAACGTCACAGAAGAAATCAGCTTTGCGTAGGGGCGTATATCAATCTCGCTCTCCCTTTTTGTGACATCATATCCAGCAATTGAGCAGAGCCATCTTCCTCTTCGGTATTGGATTGAAAGGACAATCAAGGCAATCGAAGTCATCAAGCAAACAGCATCCTCTGTTTCCATAGAGTTTCCTTTGCTTTCCATCCTAGTTACGCATTCACAATCGAATCAAACCAAGTATGAATTACTCGATAGCAACCGCCTTAGTATAAACCATAGCCGCCGCAGCAGCCCGCCTTCCAAGGCCTCAATGCTCGCCATCGAGGGCGACCCGCCCAGACCCCTTACAATCTGCTCGCACGAGGCCCCGCACTCCAACATCCTCTGGACCGTATCCCGCTCGTACCTGGTGAGCGTGCCTGCCGTGGGCCCTCGGGGCCGGCATCGTGCCCCAAGCCATCTGCCCGCTCGTGCGATAATCCTCTGCAGAAGTCACCGACAGCAGAGGGAGTTTGTGATGAAGGTTCTTTTGGTCAATGGCAGTCCCAAAGCAAGCGGCAACACGGCCCGCGCACTCGCCGAGGTCGCCGAGCAGCTTAACGCCGAAGGCATCGAGGCCGAGATGTTTCAGCTGGGCGCCAAGCCCATTCGCGATTGCATTGGTTGCGGCCAGTGCGGCAAGCTCGATTGCCGTTGCACCTTTGACGACGATGTGGTCAACGAGCTGATTGCCGCTGCCGAGCAGGCAGACGGCTTTGTCTTTGGTTCGCCCGTCTACTACGCGCATCCCAGCGGACGCATCCTCTCTGCCCTCGACCGTGCATTCTATGCTGGCAGCAAGGCCTTTGCGCACAAGCCGGGCGCCGCTGTCGCCGTTGCCCGTCGCGGTGGCACGTCGACCACCTTCGATGTGCTCAACAAGTACTTCACCATCAACCAGATGCCCGTGGTGGCATCCACCTACTGGAACAACGTCTTTGGCGCCATGCCGGGCGAGGCCGCCCAGGACGCCGAGGGCCTTGCCACCATGCGAAACATCGGCAAAAACATGGCTTG
>JAHYYO010000019.1:0-29109 GCA_019424925.1 Collinsella sp. | reverse complement strand
CCTACAGGGAGTAGCCCCGACGGTTGACAAAACTATAGGAACACCCAACGACTACATCAGGAGTGTCCCCAGGTGTCGGCAGAAAAGGAACGTCCCCAAGTGCCGCATCTGGACCAGGACAACGCCGATGTTTTGGTAGCGGCAGCGAAAACCCGCCAGAGCGAGCAAGGTGCCTTGAAACGAGGCGGCATTGACCTTCTGGTCATGCCGCCGAAGTTGAAAGGCAGATTGCCGCTCTGGCGGGTTTGCAGCGTCGAGCTGTTACGCGGTTTGGTAAAACCGCGTAACTAACGGACTCCGTACTGCTCGTAGTAGGCGTCGATGGCGGTCTTGAGCTCGTCGTCGATGACAACCTTGCCGTCGATCTCGTGGTTGTAGAGGGTCTCAACAACCTCGGCCATGGAGACGATGCTCGCGACGGGGAAACCGTACTTGGCCTCGATCTCCTTCTGCGCGGTGGTCACGCCGCCCTTGCCGACCTCCATGCGATTGAGGGACACGATGAGGCCCTTGATCTCGACATCGGCAGCCGCCTTGACCTTGGGATAGGTCTCGTCGATGGACTTGCCGCTGGTGGTGACGTCCTCGACCATGATCACACGGTCGCCGTCCTGGGGCTCATAGCCCAGCAGGTTGCCCTTGTCGGCGCCGTGGTCCTTGGCCTCCTTGCGGTCGCAGCAGTACTTGACCTCCTTGCCGTACAGCTCGTGGTAGGCAATGGCGGTCACGACGGCCAGGGGAATGCCCTTGTAGGCCGGCCCAAACAGCACATCAAAGTCGTCGCCAAAGTTATCGTGGATGGCCTGGGCGTAATACTCGCCCAGCTTCTTGAGCTGATAGCCCGTCACGTAGGCGCCGGCGTTCATAAAGAACGGGGACTGACGGCCGCTCTTGAGCGTAAAGCTGCCGAACTTAAGAACGTCGGACTCGACCATAAACTTGATGAACTCTTGCTTGTAAGCCTCCATGCGGGCTCCTCTCGTAATCGCGTACGTGCCTTCCAGTTTAGCGCAGGCAAGGCGCGTTGCGGGCGCGCTTTGAGCTCGCGGCATTCTGTAAAGGCTTTGTCAGGGGCAATGGTTTTCCGAACAATGGGGTTGACACGGCAAACCCCCCTCATCAAAAATACGGGCGGATTAAAACGGGTACGAGATACCCAAAGCGCGCCGCGCCCGGCCTTAAGGAGGTGTGCCATGGAAGGCAGTCATAGTCGAAAAACCTGCATGTCGCCCTCGGCACGCCGCGAGGATTCCGCACACGCATAAGCGCCAACAGCCGATCGTCAAAACCACCACAAAGGTGCCTGTCCCCTTTGTGGTGGTTCGTGAGTATGACGTGGGCGACATCTAGGTTTTTTTGAAGCAAATACGACACGTACGCTAACTCCCTTCAACAAGGAGGACCCTATGCTGATGCTCAAAACCGCTACGGTACTCGAAGCCATCTCCAAGCGCCGCCGCACGGCGCGCCCCGACGCTCATACCGGCCTGTCCAAGAACACCATATTCGCCGCCACCCATAGCGCCCAGGACGCCCTCGTGCTGCTCGACGCCACAGCCGACGGCCTCACCGCCGAGCACGCCGCCGAGCGCCTGAACGCCGTCGGCCCCAACACCATCGAGGCGCCGACCAAGACGCTTGCCCGCCACATCGCCGACGCGTTCATCGACCCCTTCGCCGGCATCCTCGCCGCGCTCGCGCTGGTCTCGCTCTACATCGACGTGCTCGCCGTGCCCGAGCCCCAGCGCGACCCCTCCACGGTCATCGTCATCGGCATCATGCTGCTGGTATCGGGTGGCATGAAGTTTATCCAGGAAGCCCGCAGCGGCAATGCGGCCGAGGCCCTCAAAGACCTGGTCTCCAACACCTGCTGTGCCCTGCGCGACGGCGGACGCATCGAGATTCCCTTCGACGAGCTCGTCCCCGGTGATATGATCCGCCTCTCTGCCGGCGATATGGTGCCGGCCGACGCCCGCATCATCACCGCGCGCGACCTGTTTGTGATCGAGTCCGCGCTCACCGGCGAGAGCGAGGCCGTCGAGAAGACCGCCACAACAACGATCGTCGAGGGCGCCGACAGCTCCACGTTGCCGCTCTCTGCCTGCAAGAACATCATCTTTACCGGCACCTCCGTGCAAAACGGCACCGCCATGGCACTTGTTGTGGCCACCGGCTCGGACACCTACCTGGGCGGCATCGCCAAGATGCTCAACGGGCGCGGCGAGAAGAGTGCGTTTGACCGCGGCGTCTCGAGCGTCTCCATGCTGCTCGTACGCCTTATGCTCGTTATGGCGCCGGCCGTCTTTGCCATCAACGCCGCCACCAAGGGCAACGTCATCGACGCGCTGCTGTTCGCCACGAGCGTGGCCGTGGGAATCACGCCGCAGATGCTCCCCGTCATCGTGACCACGAGCCTGTCGCAGGGCGCCAAGGACCTCGCCCGTCGCCAGGTTATCGTCAAGGAGCTGCCGGCGATCCAAAACCTCGGCGCGATGGACATCCTGTGCTGCGACAAGACCGGCACCCTCACCGAAGACCGCATCGTGCTCGAGCGCTACCTCAACACCGACGGCAACGAGGATGCGCGCGTGCTGCGCCATGCGTTTTTGAACAGCTTCTTCCAGACCGGCCTCAAGAACCTTATCGACCTTGCCGTAATCGACCGTGCCGATGTGACGTCCTCGACCGTCGTGCCCGATTCTATGCTGGGCCAGAGCCTGCGCGACCGCTATACCAAGGTCGACGAGGTGCCCTTCGATTTCTCGCGCCGTCGCCTGAGCGTAGTTGTCGCCGACGCCCAGGGCAAAACCCAGATGGTCACCAAGGGGGCTGCCGAGGAAATGCTCGAGATCTGCTCCTTTGTCGAGGTCGATGGCGCCGCCCAGCCGTTTACCGAAGATAAGCTCGCCCAGATTCGCAAGCAGGTCGCCGGGCTCAACGCCGAGGGCCTGCGCGTGATTGCCGTGGCGCAGAAGACCAATCCGCGCTGCGTGGGCGAATTTGGCATCGCCGACGAGTGCGACATGGTGCTGATGGGCTTTTTGGCCTTCCTCGATCCGCCCAAGGCGAGTGCCACGGGCGCCGTCGCCACCCTCGAGGCCAAGGGCGTGGCGGTCAAGGTCCTGACCGGCGACAACGACCGTGTCGCCGCCACCATCTGCGAGCAGATCGGTATCGACGCGAGCAACGTCTTGCTGGGCTCCGAGATCGATGCGCTCGACGATGCCGAGCTTGCCGAGCGCGCCGAGCACACCCACCTCTTCGCCAAGCTCTCGCCGCTGCAGAAGGCGCGCCTGGTGCGCGTCATGCGCGAGCTGCTCGACCACACTGTGGGCTTTATGGGCGACGGCATCAACGACGCCGCCGCCATGCGTGCGAGCGACTGCGGCATCTCGGTCGATTCGGCCGTCGACATCGCCAAGGAATCCGCCGACATCATCTTGCTCCAGAAAGACCTGGGCGTGCTCGAGCGCGGCATCATCGAAGGCCGCCGCACCTACGGCAACCTGCTCAAGTACCTCAAGACCACGGTGAGCTCCAACTTTGGCAACGTGCTGTCCGTGACCGTCGCGAGCCTGTTCTTGCCGTTTTTGCCCATGAGCGCCCTGCAGCTGGTGTTGCTGTCGCTGGTCTACGAGATCGTGTGTATCGCGCTGCCGTGGGACACCGTCGATGACGCCTGGACCGCCCGTCCGCGCGCCTGGGACGCCGCGTCCATTAAGGGCTTTATGCTCGAACTGGGCCCCGTGAGCTCGCTGTTTGACATCGTGACCTTCGCCGCGCTCTTCTTTGTGGTGTGCCCCGCAACCGTGGGCGCGAGCTGGGCAGAGCTTGCCGCCACGGGCAACGTCGCGGGCATGACGACCTTCGCCGCAATCTTCCAGAGCGGCTGGTTTGTCGAGTCCATGTGGTCGCAGACGCTCGTGATCCACATGCTGCGCTCCCCGCGCCTGCCGAGCCTGCGCGACCACGCCGCGCCGGCACTGTGCGTTCTCACCGTACTGGGCCTGGCGCTCGTCACCTGGCTGCCGGCAAGCCCCATCGCCGATGCGCTGGGCCTCATGCCACTGCCGACGAGCTTCTTCGCGCTGCTGATCGGCATCGTTTCCGCCTATATCGCGCTCACCCAGCTGGCAAAGCGCCGCTACATTGCCCGCCACGGCGAGCTGCTGTAGCCCCACCGGCACGTTCGTCAGGAATACTTGGGCAGTCGCGACCCGCCCCTGCTGGCCGCGACTGCCCAAAACAGCTAAAAAAGCCCCGTCCCAAAATGAGCTAGTCCGTGGGAGTCCAGGACCAGAAGAAGTTGATGAGGGCCTCATGCGAGGCGGCACCGGTCTTTTTGTTGATCGAGGCGATATGACGGTAGAGCGTAGAGCGCAAAAGGAATAAAAATGGGCCATGTGTCCCAGTTGTGGAGACTCGTTGAGCCGTCTGGGTATCGTGAAAGATCGCGCACTCCCCCATCATCAAAAGTGACACACGCTACCAGTTGATGGGAGGCAGCCATGGGCTTCTTTGACAAGATGTTCGAGAAGAAAGAGTGCGCGATTTGCGGTACCGAGCTGGGACTTCTAGGTAAGACAAAGATCAATGAAGGCTACCTGTGCAAAGAGTGCGCCGGCAAGCTCTCCCCCTACTTTCGCGGCTATCGCTCCAGCACCGCGGACGATATCCGCGAGCAGCTCGCCTACCGTGAGGCCAATGCCGAGCGCCTGGCGTCGTTCAATCCCACGCGCACGCTTTCTGCCGGACGTACCAACATCATGCTCGACGAAGACGCGGGCCTGTTGATCATCACTTCGCAGAGTCGCTGGCGCGACGCCAACCCCGACATCATCGAGTTCTCGCAGGTACTCGGCTGCGATATGGATATCGACGAGCATCGCACCGAGATCTATCGCGAGACCAAGGACGGCGAGCGCGAGAGCTACAACCCGCCGCGTTACGACCTGGATTACGACTTTAATCTGACCATCCACGTCAACACGCCGTACTTTACCGAGATCAACCTGCGCGTGAACGACTCCACCATCGATCAGCGCGGTTCCATCGAATACCGTGAGGCCAAGCGCCAGGCAACCGAAGTTCGCGATGCGCTGGTGCAGCTGCGCCAGGAGACGCGCGACAGCGTCGTGGCCGCCAAGGCCCCCAAGACCGCGGTCACCTGCCCCTTCTGCGGCGCAACCACCATTCCCGATGCCAGCGGGCGCTGCGAATACTGCGGCGGCGCTATCGGCGCATAGCACCCGGCACGGAAAGGACCGATCATGGCCTTCGAGAGCGTCAACTATCAGTGCCCCGCGTGTGGCGGCCCCCTTCACTTTGCCAGTGCCGAGCAAAAGCTCGTCTGCGACTACTGCGACTCGCGTTTTGAAGTCGAAGAAGTCGAGGCCCTCTATCGCGAGCGCCAGGACAAGGCAGATGCCAAAGTCGATGCCGCAGCAGCAGCTCCCAAACCTGCTGTCGACGGTGCCGTGCAGGAGCTGGCCCAAAACGCCGGCTACATCTGCTCGTCGTGCGGCGCCGAGCTCGTGTCCGATGGCACTGTCGCCGTTACCACCTGCCCGTACTGTGGCAACTCCGCCGTGGCACCCGGCCAGCTCTCGGGAGATTTCTCGCCCGATCTGGTGATCCCGTTTAAGCTCGGACGCGACGATGTCATGGCCGCGCTCAAGGAACACTACAAGGGCAAGATCTTACTGCCCAAGAGCTTTGTCACCGGCAACCACATCG
Source organism: Collinsella sp. (assembly GCA_019424925.1). Lineage (GTDB taxonomy): Bacteria > Actinomycetota > Coriobacteriia > Coriobacteriales > Coriobacteriaceae > Collinsella. Next base: position 23,373 of record JAHYYO010000019.1, on the reverse strand, counting down.
ACGAGGTCCAAGGCGTCTACGTGCCGTTTTGGCTCTACGGTGCCCACGTGGACGGCGAAGTGCACTTCGACGCGACCAACGAGACCGTGACCGAGGAATCCGACCGCACCGTCACGACCACCGACCACTACGACGCCTACCGTAAGGGCAATATCTCGTTTGAGCGCGTGCCCGTCGACGGATCGTCCAAGATGCCCGACGGCCACATGGACGCCATCGAGCCGTTTGACTACGACGCGCTGCGCCCGTTCTCGGTCGCCTATATGCCCGGCTACATCGCCAACCGTTACGATGAGGATTGCGAGACGTGTAAGGCGCGCGCCGAGCACCGCATGGAGGAGAGCACAATCTCGGCCCTGCGCGAAACCGTCATCGACGAATACGACGACGCCACGGTCGAAAGCAAGCAGCTCGACTACACCTGGGAAGACAGCGACTATGCCCTGTTCCCCGTCTGGATGCTTTCCACCTCGTGGAATGGCAAGAGCTACCTGTTTGCCATGAACGGCCAGACCGGTCGCATGGTCGGCGAGCTTCCCTGTTCCAAGCCCAAGCTCGCTATCGCCTCGGTGCTGTTCTTTGTGATCGGATTTGTTCTCTCCCAAATTCTCTTTATGGGCGGGAACGCCTTCGATCCGGACTACCTCACCTTCGATGTCGAGGGCATCCTCATCAACATCGTCGCGCCGCTGATCATCGTAATCATCGCGGACTTACTGCTGGTAGGCCAGCTCAAGACAGCCAACGAGGCCACCCACGCCGATGAGTATTGTGGCGAGCTCGACCTGACCGAGAAGCACGACACCTTCAGCCACACCGAGACCACCGTTGTCATGAAAGACAACAAGGACGATTAGCCATTCTGACCAATACCACCCGGCCTTTGACGAGAAAGGAAGATCACCATGGGACTCTTGAAAGCTGGATTGGGTGCTGCCGGCGGCGTCATGGCCGACCAGTGGAAGGAATTTATCTATTGCGAATCGATGCCCGCTGACGTCTTGGCGTGCAAGGGCAGCAAGCGCACCGGCGGCCGCAGCTCCAACACGCGCGGCGAGGACAACGTCATCTCGAACGGCTCGGTCATCGCCGTCAACGACGGCCAGGGCATGCTCGTGGTGCAAAACGGCAAGATCATCGAGGTAGCGCTCGAGCCCGGCGAGTTCGTCTTCGACACCGGCAGCGAGCCGAGCGTCTTTAGCGGCAACCTGGGCGACTCCATCAAGGAGACGTTCGCCAATATCGGCAGCCGCTTTACCTTTGGCGGCGACGCGGGCAAAGACCAGCGCGTCTACTTCATCAACACGAAAGAGATCATCGGCAACAAGTACGGTACCGCCTCGCCCGTGCCCTTCCGCGTGGTCGACAACAACATTGGCCTGGACGTCGACATCTCCGTGCGCTGCAACGGCGAGTATTCGTACCGCATCACCAACCCGCTGCTGTTCTACACCAATGTGTGTGGCAACGTGACCGATAGCTATACGCGCGACAAGATCGACAGCCAGCTTAAGTCCGAGCTGCTCACCGCCCTGCAGCCCGCCTTTGCCAAGATCTCGGAAATGGGCATCCGCTACAGCGCTATCCCCGGCCACACCACCGAGCTCGCCCGCGCGCTCAACGAGGTCCTCTCTGCCGACTGGCGTGACCTGCGCGGCGTCGAGATCGTGAGCTTTGGCGTCAACTCCATCGCCGCCTCGCAAGAGGACGAGCAGATGATCAAGGACCTGCAGAAAGCCGCGGTCATGCGCGATCCCACCATGGCCGCCGCTAACATCGCCAGCGCCCAGAGCGATGCGATGCGAGCGGCAGCCGCCAACCCCAACGGCGCTATGGCCGGCTTTATGGGCATGGGCATGGCAGGCGGCATGGGCGGCATGAACGCCAGCCAGCTGTTCGCCGCCGGCCAGGCACAGCAGCAGGCCGCCCCGCAGCCGGCTCCGGCACCCGCCCCCGCACCGGCCCCCGCCGCCCCCGCGGCAGGCGGCTGGACTTGCAGCTGCGGCGCCACCAACACCGGCAAGTTCTGCAGCAACTGCGGAAGCCCCGCTCCCGCCCCGGCACCGACCAAGTGGTTCTGCCCCAACTGCGGCAGCGAAAACGGCGGCAAGTTCTGCAGCAACTGCGGAACGCCCAGGCCCTAGCCCCTTTATCTGGTAATTGGCGGGGGATCCGCCACCCCCGCATTTGCTTCTATGGGTTTCGTTCGATAAAGGAGGACACCATGAAGACAACGTTCAAAAAGTCCGTACTCGCATTTCTGACATGCGTCCTTGCGCTCGCCTTTGCCCTGACGGGCTGCAGCGGCGGCGACAAAGACCCCAAGGCCAACTTCGTCGGCAGCTGGGAACTCTCGGGTGGAACCCTGGAGGGCGAAGAACTGACCGATGAGTACATGAAGATGCTCGAGGATTGGGGTGTCCACTGCGTCCTGATTCTCGATGAGGACGGTACAGGCGCCCTCGACCTGTTCCTTGAAGTCGTCGACCTGAAATGGGAGGCAAAGGACGCCACCACCGTAACCATCACCGCCGAAGACGAGTCGCATGACATGAAGCTCAAGGACGGCAAACTCATCCTCGAAGAGGATGACGGCAATCTTGTCTTTAGCAAGTCCGACAAGGACCTGTCCGGCACGGTGAAGAAGGATCGCGAGGCGGCCGAGAAGGAAGAAGAGATCGACGAGGCCGTCGAAGACGACGACGTCCAGAAGATTGAAATCTCCCCCGCCGTCACCGTTGCCGATGACGACCTGTGCACCATCACCATCACCGAGAAGTTCAAGGACGAGTGGGGCGACATCGGTTTTGTCGTCAACATCACCAACAAGAGCGACAAGGACCTGACCTTCTACGCTCCTTCCGGCAAGACCAACGTCAACGGCACCATGGAGGAACCCTGGTTCTCGGCTCACCTGATGCCCGGCACCAACGCCACTGAGGAATTCACGTTCTCGAACGGCACGCTCGATAGCCTTGACGACCTGGTCAATACGACCATCGGCATCGACGCCTACCTGACCGATTCCTACGAGGACGTTGCCTCCTACAGCGCAACCATCGCGTAACGACACGTAACATCAGCCGCGGATTGGCGGACACATCCGCGCACACCAGACGGGGCCGCAGGAGTTGATCCTGCGGCCCCGCCGCTTTATGCCGATGCGTAACGAGCGCTAGCGCTCCATGTTGGGAACGATGCTGCCCTCCGTTACTGCGCGCACGGCCAAGCGCATGATGTTGTCGTAGCCGGTCTTATTGAGAATCTCCGAGATGCGGCGTTTGATGGTGCCCTCGCTCATAAACAGCTCGGCCGCGATCTCGCGGCGGCTTTTACCCTCGCAGGCAAGGCGCAAGATCGACAGCTCGACATCGTCGAGGGCCGCCGTGCCCGAGAAGATGCTCTCGGGCGGCTTGGGAAACGTGCAGTAACCCGCCAGCGTGGAGCGCATCACGGCGAAAAGCTCGTCGATACCGACGTTCTTGTACACAAAGCTGTCGACGCCCGCCTCGCGTGCCTGGTCCACAAAGGTGATTTCGGGCATACCCGTCATGATAATGACGCGGCACTCGGGCAGTTGTTCTTTGATGCGCGCCGCCGCCACGATGCCGTTGGAATCGTGCTCGGTGCACACGTCCATCAGTATCATGTCCGGGCGCTCCTTAAGCACAACGTCCAAGGCATCCGAGGCGTCGGCGATCGCGGCAACAACCGTCATGTCGGGCTGGTCACCGACGGAGCGCGCGAGGCTCTCGCGCAAGATAGCCTGGTCTTCGACGATTAACACGCGAATCATGAACTTCTCCTTTGGGCCGTGGCGCTGGAGGCGAGCGGGATGGACACCGTAAGCGTGAAGGGCGGGGCGGTGTGGACTTCCAGGCTGCCGCCCAGATTCTGTGCGACATGCCTCATACCTGGGATACCCGTTCCCTCGCGATACGATACGGGTGCAGGCGCGCCGTCGTTAGAAACGACCATCCGCGCGACAGCGCCGTCTTCTGTCCCCTCCTGCCACAGGCGCACATGGACCTGATGGGCCTGTGCATGCTTGGTGGCATTGGTCGAGGCTTCGCGGATAATCTGCAAAAATGCTGCGGCGACACGCGCGTCGTTTGGCAGCTCGCCCTCCACATCGATCTGCACGCTCACCAGGCCAAAGGCATGGACGATATCGCCCAGTTGCTCTGCCGGTTCGCTGTCGCCCCCGCTGCGCAGATCGGCAGCGATTGAGCGCAGCAGCGGGTCGATCTGCTCGAGTGACTCGTCATCCAGGCGCCCTTCCTCCAGATAACGATGGAGAATGGACAGGCGCTGCCCGATCACGTCGTGCACGCGAGCGCGCATACGCAGATAGGCCGCATTGTCAGCAACTTTTTTGACTTCTTCGATCTGGGCTTGGAGCTCTTGGCCCGCAAGCTCAAGCAGGTGGTTGGCTTGCGCTAGGCGATCATGGGCATGCGCATACTCTGTTACATCCAGACCGATAATGCGCTCGAAGAGGCGGCCCGAAACCATAACGTCATCGTGCACGAACAAGCGAATCTCGGCGGGAGAAACCTCGACCACAACGCGCGCCTCACCAAAGCGGTCCAGATTAATCCGCACGCGGTTCTGGCTGCTTTCGGGCATTTGCATGCTGAGTTTGCGCAGGTCGTTCCATGTACCGCTCATATCGCCTAGGTCGGTGGGCATATGAAGCTCCACCAGGTTTTTTCGCATGCAGCGGTTCATGAGCAGCGGACGGCCCCTCGGGTCCAGATACAGGATGCCCACGGGAATCACGTTGATGGTCTCGATCGTCGAGAACGCGGTGATATCCTCCTGGCGGTTGCGGACATCCATCAAGAGCGCCGCAATGGAGCGGAACAGGAAAAACGCTCCCTCTGCGATAAGGACAACGGTCCACGCCGAGCCCATGGCAAAAACCACCGGCGGCGTCACGGCGGCAACGAGCAACAGTTCGGCCAGCATGACGGGGCGACGATAGTGCACCATAAGCACCACGCCGTAGGCAAAGATCCCGGCATTGAGCCACAACGCTCTGCCCATTGCCCTGGCGCAAACGTCAAGCGGCGCCACCAGATATGAGCCAGACGACGCGAACAAGATGAGCGCCGAAATAACTAGGTGAAGTACAAGGCTCGCCTCGTAGGCACAAATCACCTTACGGTTATAGGACGAGCGGCGCGATGCGATGAGCGGGACGTGAATCGTCTGCAGACACGCAGCCAGGGCAAAGACAACATCGAGCGCAACGATTTGGGGAAGGATGAGCGAAATCTGCATCGTCATTCACCCGCCCGCGGCATCAAGACGATCATGCGCAGCTGGCCGGGCTCGCCCTCAAGGCGGTATGCCACGTTGCGCCCTTGCAGAGCGCTTTCGAGCTCTTGCGCAGCGGGCGTCTGCGAAAGATCTTCATCATCGTTGGAAAAAAGCGTGGCGCGCAGCTCGACACTGCATCGGTCATGGTCGCCCAAGTGATACATAAGCGCCGGATGGTCGGTGGTGTAGGCAAAAAACGCAAAGTCATACACGCAGTCGTACAGGGCGCTTACCGTACTGGCGTGCATCGGGCGCCGTATGGCGATAATCGAAGCGCAATCGATATCGATGGTGCGCAGGTCGCTTGCGAGCTCGTTGGCAATGAGCTGAATGCGGTCGCGATCAAAACCGCTCTCCCCGTGCTGTGCCAACGTGAGCGACCCTTTGCGCTTGCAATAGGCGACGAGCATCTTGGCTCGCTGCAGCATGCGGTAACGCTCGTGCGAAGATGCCTCGTCGGTCAACGGCGGCAGCGAGCTCAGCAGGTCGTACATCCCTTCGAGCGCGCGGGCAAGCGCCTGGTCCACGTCTTGAACCAGCAAGGTCTCGGCCTCTTGATCTGCCAGGTGCGTCTTAAGGTCGTAGTCGGCAGCGAGCAGCTCGTTTTGACGCTGCAGCTCCATGCGACGGTGTGCCAGTTCACGGTTAAGCTCGTTGAGATCCGACACGTCTTGGGCAAGCAGGGCCGATCCACCCAGCAGTGGAAAGGCTCGGTACATTACATCGGGATTGGACTCCACGGCAAAGGCATGGGCATGCCCGTGTTCCTGGGCTCGCAGCTCTTCGCACACGCCTACCGGCATTGGCTTTGACACCGGCGTGGCATAGACTTCCTGCAGGTCGCGCGTTAGAACTTTGAGGTCGAGCGGCAAGGTGTCGAAGATGCCGGCGATGTCGTGATATGACGGAATGACACCGCAATCGAGACAGATTTCCATCGCCACCACGCACAGGACGCAATAGACGAGCGAAAAGTTGAGCCTCCATGCCCAGGGCACGCGCAACGCATATGAGATGGCAAAGAACGCGCCGCCCAGCAGCACGAGCACCGCCGTGCCCGAGAAACGTTGGATGCGAAAGGACGAGGACCGGCCCACCAGGATAAAAAAGGCCACAAAGTTAAAGGCCGTCCACACGAGAACGGCGAAATAACCCCAGCCGTACGTGTAATCGTTGCTCCAGGTGTCGCTTGTACGGTCAAAGTGGAAGACCTGCTGGTGAAAATCGTTGGTGAGCACAAATCCGATAAGCAGGATGGCCACAATCCACAGCGCAGCGCAGTAGCGGCGACCCAGGCGGTGTTGCTCCAGACCCGCAAGGCGCAGACCACACAACTGGTAGAGCAGCGGAATGAGCGTCATGGGCACGTAGTACAGGTACCACAGCACGGTGGCATAGAACGGCGTGAACGACTTGTACTTGAGAATGACTTCGATCATCCACAGGGCGCAGATGGTGGCGATGGCAACAAGGCGGCGGCGCAGCACATAGTCCAAACAGCGCAGATAGACCGATACGCCCCAAATTGAAAATACAATTGCGGCGACAAGCAGCGGGAGAGAGCTCGAATGGACGAGCGCATCCACGACCTCTTCGGACACCTCGCTATAGGCGGGCGCGGCGTTAGAAAGTTTGGGGTCGAAGGCGAACAGCGCCGGCAAGACTGCCAAAAACATGAGGAACATCGCGGTGATGGCGCCGGCGATAGCAAAGACGCGGTGACGGTATACCCGATGTGTTATGCCAACAAGGAATCGCGGCATGGCGAAGAGCCTGCCGCCCCTGGGATCCGCAACCGGCGCGGTCCGGGCGGCCGCGTGGCCGATATGTCGCTCGCAGGTACCCATAGTGCTTTTAGTGTACCGACAGATGGGTCGAAAAAGCGGGCCGCATGTCCCAAAATCCGCAGACGGCAAGGCGCCCGGCGAGCATTAACCACTCGCCGGGCGCCTTGGTTAGGAGACTCTGAAGTTAAGTGTCTCAGCTTCCTTAGGACAGGTCCTCACCATTAGAAGCGATAACCTTCTTGTACCAGTCGAAGCTCTTCTTCTTGGAGCGCTTGAGGGTACCGTTGCCGGCGTCGTCGCGATCCACATAGATAAAGCCGTAGCGCTTGGACATCTCGCCCGTGCCAGCCGAGACCAGGTCGATCGGGCCCCAGGTGGTGTAGCCCAGCAGGTCAACGCCGTCCTCGGTCACCGCATCGCGCATCGCGGCGATATGCTGACGCAGGTAGTCGATACGGTAGTCATCGTTGATGGAGCCATCCTCCTCGACAACATCCTTGGCGCCCAGACCGTTCTCAACCACAAACAGCGGCTTCTGATAACGGTCGTACAGGTCGTTGAGGGTGATGCGGAAGCCCAGCGGATCGATGGCCCAGCCCCACTGGCTCTCCTGCAGGTAGGGGTTCTTGGCGCCGGCGAAGGCGTTGCCCTGGGTGCGCTCGACATCGGGGTTATCGGCACCGGCGGAGCAGCGGGTGCTGTAGTAGCTAAAGCTGATGAAGTCGACGGTGTTGGCGGCCAGGATCTCGCGGTCCTCGTCGGTCATGCCCACATCGATGCCCAGACGCTGGAGCTTCTTGACGGCATAGGCCGGGTAGTAGCCACGGCTCTGAACGTCGACGAAGAAGTAATTGTCCTGATTGTCGAGTTGCGCCTGGCGCACATCGCCCGGACGGCAGCTGTAGGGGTAGTAGCTACCTGCGGCGAGCATGCAGCCGATCTTGACCTCAGGGTCGATCTCGTGAACGATTTTGGTTGCCCAAGCGCTGGCAACGAGCTCGTTGTGGGCGGCCAGGTACTCGACGGCCTCCTTGTCCTCGCCCTCCTCAAAGACCAGGCCGGCACCCATAAACGGCAGGTGCAGAATCATATTGATCTCGTTGAAGGTGAGCCAGTACTTCACCAGGCCCTTGTAGCGGGTGAAGATCGTGGTCGCGAGGTTCTTGTAGAAGTCGATGAGCTTGCGGTTGCGCCAGCCGCCGTACTCCTTGATGAGGTGAATCGGGCAGTCGAAGTGCGTGATGGTCACGAGCGGCTCGATGCCGTGCGCCTGGCACTCGCGGAACACATCCTCGTAGAAGGCCAGGCCAGCCTCGTTGGGCTCGGTCTCGTCGCCGTTGGGGAAGATGCGGGTCCAAGCCAGGCTCATACGGAAGGTCTTAAAGCCCATCTCGGCAAAGAGAGCGATGTCCTCCTTGTAGTGGTGGTAGAAATCGATGCCGGTCTGCGCGGGATAGTAATAGCCGTCCTCGAAGTCGAGCATCTTGCGCTGGCCGGAGACCACCGCATAGCGCTCGGGGCCGTGCGGAGCCACGTCCACGTTGGCCAGGCCGCGGCCGTCCACGTCGTAGGCGCCCTCGCACTGGTTGGCAGCCGTTGCGCCGCCCCACAGGAAGTCATTACGGAAAGCCATGCATCAATCCTTTCGCACGCTGTTTGTCGTGGTTTCAGTATCCCTACAAACAACGCGTCGCTCAACGGCAACGACGTAGGCCGATACTTCTTTTCGCACGCAGGTGCTCGACAGCCGCCCCGTCTGACACTTTTTGATACCCGCCTGCCAATCACCACAAAGGGGACAGGCACCTTTGTGGCGGTTGGGGGCGGTTTGTCTCGATCTGTAACAGGTAGGCAGCCAAAACCGGGCCTGATGTTACAGATCGAGATTGTTCGGTCAGCTTCTGCAGTTTGTCTAAATCTGTAACAGGTAGAGACGATTTAGCCCGCTAGATGTTACAGACCGAGACAGAAGATTCTAGTCGCAGGTGATGCCGAGGTTTTGCCGACGAGGCCTACGTAACCGCCTTCGCTCAGCAATTCATTTGACTGAATAGGAAAGAAAGGAAAAAATAGGAAAAAAAGGAAAGGAGACTTATGACTGAAACCATCTTCTCCCCCTCATTTGGAAATCGCCCGTCCTATCTGGTGGGTCGCGGGAACGTGATTTCGACATTCATCTCCGGTCTTGAGCAGGAGCCGGGCAATCGAGACCGAGCCATGCTCATGCTCGGCCAGCGAGGCAGCGGCAAGACGGTTCTTCTGTGGGAACTTGCCGACCGCGCACGCAAGCTCGGTTTTGTTGTCGCCACACCCACCGTAGCCTCCGAAGATATGCTTGAGCGCATTGTTGAAAAAATCCAAGAAGCAGGCGAGCCTTATGTCAGCAAGCGTCATCTCCCCAAACTTTCTGGCGGTAGCTTGAGCGTCTTCGGCTTCTCAGCCGGTCTCGAGTTCACACGCGATGTGCAGGAGACCAAGAGTTTCCAGTTCAAACTCACGCAGCTGGCGCGCAAGCTGACCGAGCAGGGGCACGGCATCCTCATCCTTATCGATGAGCTCCAAGCTAATTCACCTGAGATTAGACAGCTCGTCACCGCCTATCAAGAGCTGGTCGGTGAGGGGCTCAACGTCGCGCTTGTTATGGCAGGTCTCCCGGGAGCCGTCTGTGCAACGCTCAATGACCGCGTGCTGACATTTCTCAACCGCGCTCGCAAGGTCACGCTCGAACCGCTTTCAGTCGGAGATGTCGATGCCTATTATCAGCGGGCTTTCGAAGAGCTCGACCTTGATATTCCAGGCGATCTTCGCCTCCGTGCCGCTCGCGCAACCCAAGGCTCGCCCTATATGCTGCAGCTCATCGGCTATAACATCGGCAATCGCTGCAAGACAGGAGAACACGTAACGCCAGAGCAAGTCGACGGAGCTATCGAAGCGTCAAAAGCCGATTTCGAAAACGATGTTTGTGAAACGACGCTCGCCGCGCTATCGGACCAAGACGTCGCGTTTCTCGACGCAATGACTGATGACGAAGACGCCGTTTCGCGCATTTCCGATGTAGCGAAACGTATGTCAGTCACACCCGACTATGCGCAAAAGTATCGCCGGCGCCTCATCGACGCCGGCGTAATCGAACAGGCGCGCCGCGGTTACGTGCGTTTCGCCGTTCCATATATGGCTGACTATCTGCGCAGCCAACTCTAGGCAGCCACCGCAATGGGGACAGGCACCTTTGTGGTGGTTTGGGCCCGTTTGTCTCGATCTGTAACAGGTAGGCCGTCAAAACCGGGCCTGGTGTTACAGATCGAGATTGTTCGGTCTGTCCCCTGCAGTTTGTCTAAATCTGTAACAGGTAGAGACGATTTAGCCCGCTAGATGTTACAGATCGAGACGGAAGATTCTAGTCCACGGTGATGTCGAGGTTCTTGCCGATGAGGCCTACGTAGCCGCCTTCGGCTGCCTTGGGGCTGTCGGCGTGGCAGAGGACCCACTTGTCGGCCTTCCAGTAGCAGTAGCTGTCGCCGGCAGCAGGCATGTCGGATGCAGCCTCGGGGCGCGGGCCGTTGGTGCCCGCCGGCAGCGCCACCATCACCTGGAAGCCGCCGTCATCGACCATGCAGGGCGTGTAGTGGAGCGTGGTGTTGAAGACTTCGACGACCGTACCCGCCGGCACGCGGAACGCCTTGACGCACGCGGTGTCGAGCTTACCGTCCTCGATCTCCCAGCGATGCGCCACGAGCAGGATAAAGTCGCGCGCGCCCAGGTTGAACTCGCTGGCGCGGTGATACTCCAGGCAGTTGAGCTGCGTGTTGTGGCCATTGCACCAGCCCAGCTGGAAGGGTCGGCCGCCAAACATGAGAAAGCCCAGTTTATCGGCATCCTTGACGCCCTCGAGCTCCGGCGCACTTGCTACGTACTTGCTGCCCTCGGGAATGGACGTGGCAGAAAGCGCCTCGAGCACGGGCGACGTGAGCTCGGACGGAACGTTATTCCAAACGTTGCCATAGGATTTGAACTCGGGATCGTTGACAGAGCAGATATGCATGTTCACTCCTGTTCGTAAATGTGACTATACGAACATTCTAGAACAAACATGAGCGATTTTGAACGCTCGTCCCGACCAATCAACAAAAAGGCGCCCCCGCATAAGCGAAGGCGCCCAATGCGCGCGTTTTGGGCGATAAAGCCCTTATGCCTGCTGATAGTGCAGGTGCTTCTCGTCGATATCGGCCAGGTCGCGGTCGAGGTAACGGCGCGCGAGCCAGTTAGCCATGGGAAGGTTCTGGTCCAGGTAGTTGCCGCACTCCTCGGGAGCGGCACCGGGGACATCGCCCTCAAAGTCGGCGACAAACTCGAACAGCTCACGCACGAGCGGCAGGATCTCCTCGCTCGTCACCTCGCCAAACACAACGAGGTAAAAGCCCGTGCGGCAGCCCATGGGGCCAAAGTAGACAATGCGGCCCGACCACTCGGCATGATTGCGCAAGAACGTTGCACCCAGGTGCTCGATGGTGTGGCACTCGGCGGTGTTCATGACCGGCTCCTTGTTGGGCGTGGTCAGGCGCAGGTCAAACGTGGTGACGGCAGCACCGGTCGCCGGATCGCGGTCGATGCGGCTCACATACACGCCGGGCTCAAGCAGCAGATGATCAACGGAAAAGCTCGCGATGCGCTCCATGGCAGATCCTCTCGATAGTCAAATTGGGACGGGGCTCTTTTAGCTGGTTCGAATGGTCGTACCAATCATACCAGTCAAAAAAGCCCCGTCCAAAAAGACAACTTAGCCAAGGACACGGGCCATACGCGTCTTGAACTCGGACAGGAAGCGCGGAGCATCCACGGTCAGTGCCACAAGCGCGCTCTTGTCCGGATCGGACAGGCGGCGCTCATCGCAGATGGTGCGACCGCGGTACTCGCCCAGCAGATCAACACGCAGGTTGCAGCCGAGCGCACCTACGAGCGTGGGGTCGATCGCCACGGCAACGGCCAGCGGATCGTGCAGCGCACAACCACCCAGGTAGGGTGCGTTCATCTCGTACGAGCCAATGTAGTGCTCGACCATGCTCGCAAATGCGCAGCCCGCCATGGTGCCCGAGCCCGTCCAGCCGGCAATGTCGCGGCGTGTGAGCACCACGCGATGCGTCACGTCCAGACCCACCATGGTGAGCTTACGGCCCGAGCGCAGCACCGCGTCGGCTGCCTCGGGGTCGCTCGCCATATTGGCCTCGGCGCCCGCGCTCACGTTGCCGGGCACGGTAAGGGCGCCGCCCATCACGACCACGCGGCCGATGGACATCATCGCCGCCGCATCGCGCTCCAGGGCGAGCGCCAGGTTGGAGAGCGGGCCAGTCGCTACGTAGACCAGATCGGGACCATAGGTGCGCGCGGCATCGATCAGATAATCGACCGCAGCGTTGCCGTCGGCCGAGGTCGCCCCCACCGGCTCGTAGGGCGACGCGGGCACGCTCGCGCCGCCGATGCCGTTCTTGCCGTGAATGAGCGCGGTGGACGCCGGCGGCGTATAGGGCTCAGTCGCCTGCAGAGGACGGTCGGCACCCAGGTACACCGGAACCTCGGGGCGACCCAGCAGATCGAGCACCGCAAGGCAGTTGTGCGCCGATTGCTCGACGCGCACGTTGCCAAAGCACGTGGTGATGCCCACGAGCTCCACCTCGGGGCTCGCGATGGCATAGGCCAGCGCCATCGCATCGTCCACACCCATATCCAGATCAAGGATCAGCTTCTTGGTTGTCATTGTTCTACTCCGCTTCTCCGTCTTTATCGTTTAACCAAACCAATGTTCAACTTCGGCGCGCGTGGGAATCGATTGCTGAGCGCCCAGGCGCGACACCGTCACTGCCGAGGCGCGAGCACCCGCGGCCATGCACTCAAAGAGCGGCAGGCCCTCTAGGCGAGCCGCCGCCAACGCGCCGATAAACGTATCGCCGGCGGCCGTGGTATCGACTACCGTACTCGAAAGTGCCGGCATGCGCAGCAGCTCACCGCCATCGCCGAGCGTAACCGAGCCGGCACCGCCCAACGTGATGACCGCAGCCCCGGCACCCTTGTCGAGCAGCGCATTGAGCGCCGCGACGCAGCTTGCATCATCCGTGGGCAGAATGCCCGTCAGAACCTGGCACTCGGTCTCGTTGGGGCAGACCAGGTCGACCGCAGGCCAGACCTCCGCAGGCAGCTCGCAGGCAGGCGCTGGATTAAAGACCGTATAGAACCCCAGCTCGTGAGCACAAACAAGCGCCTCGGCCGTCGCCGCAAGGTCACATTCGCCCTGGGCGATAAAGACGCTTCCGGCAGCCGGGGCAATCTCGCTGGCGTCGCCGTCGAGCTCATGGGCCACCAGACGCCTCAGCGCGCGGGCAACGTCCGCGCCCGCAAGCGCATGGTTGGCGCCCGGTGACAGTACGATGCGGTTGTCGCCCTCGCAGCGAATGATGGTCGCCGTTCCCGTCTCCACGTCATCGCGATGCACTACAAAGTCACAGTCCACGCCGGTGTCTTGGAGCCCCACCACGAGCGATGCGCCGAACGCGTCGCGACCGACCGCGCCGATCATGTGCGTGCACGCGCCCATACGCGCGGCAGCTACGGCCTGATTGGCGCCCTTGCCGCCGGCGTTGGTGATAAACCCGCTGCCGCCGACGGTCTCGCCCGCACGCGGTATGCGCTCGCACGCCACCGAAAGGTCCATGTTCATGCTGCCGAACACCGCAACGATGCCGCGATCTGCCATGGAAACCTCCTCATCTGCGGGCCTTATGCCCACCGTCGGCCGTCGATCGTGCACTCTCGCACCCCCTATAACTTTAGTTCACTTTGATGTGGACGCGCGCTTGAGGTTGCGCCAGCAGCAAGCATTCACAGGAGCAGGCAGCTACAATGAATACGTGCTGATTATTCTCGTCATTGGATGATGTTTTATGGAACAATTCTCGCAATCGGGCTCGCGCGGTCGACGCCGCACGGGCAACGAGCCGGCGCCGCACGAACGCGTGAAGAGCGAACGCCGTGCCAACGAGCCGCGACGCACCACGAGCCCCCATCGCGCTTCTGCCAACAACGCGGGCCGCGCCAACACTCCCGCCGCGGAGCAGACGCCTGCTCGCCCCAAGTCCCGCTACATCCCTGCACTCGACGGCCTGCGTACGCTCGCCGTCGTCGCGGTGGTGCTCTATCACCTTAACCTCACGTGGGCTCAGGGCGGCCTGCTCGGCGTCACGATCTTCTTTGTGCTTTCGGGCTATCTGATCACGCGCTTGCTGCTCAACGAAGTCGCTAAGACCGGCCGCATCGACCTTAAGAGCTTCTGGATCCGCCGCATCCGTCGCCTGGTCCCCGCCGTGGTAACGGTAGTGTTCGTGACCTGCGCGCTGTGCACCATCTTCAACCACGTGATGCTCACCAAGATGCGCCCCGACATCCTGCCGTCGCTGTTGTTCTTCAACAACTGGTGGCAGATTGCCCAAAACGTCTCGTACTTCAATGCTCTGGGCGACCCCTCGCCGCTCACGCACTTTTGGTCGCTTGCCATCGAGGAACAGTTCTACCTGATTTGGCCGCCACTGCTGTTTGCCATGGTATCCATGCATGTGAGCAAACCCAACACGCGCCGCGTGGTTCTGGGCCTTGCCGCGGTATCTGCCCTCGCCATGATGGTGCTTTACAACCCTGCCGCCGACCCCAGCCGCGTGTACTACGGCACCGACACCCGCGTGTTCTCGCTGCTGCTGGGTGCCTGGATGGCCTTTATCCCCGATCGCGACCTGGCGCCGGTGCGTCTCGTTCATCGTTTGGGGCTCAATCGCCTGGCTGGCGCCGCCAAGCACGGCAAGAACGCCGAGGGCAAGCCTGGCGAGAAGGCCGACGAAGCAGCCGAGACCGCCCCGGCACAGCCGAGCGCCCTCGTGCGCTTTTGGTCCTCGCCCGCATCCATCGATGTGTTGGGCGTCGTGGGTCTGGTTGGCCTTGCCGCCATGGTCGCGCTCACCAACGGCTACACCGCGTTCCAGTATCGCGGCGGCACGCTGCTGTGCTCGATCCTCACGCTCATGGTCATCGCCGCCTGCGTGCAGCCCCAGGGAATGGTTGCCCGCGCGCTGTCCGCCGAGCCGCTCGTGTGGGTTGGCAAGCGCTCGTACAGCATCTACCTGTGGCACTATCCCCTGCTGTTGCTCATGAACCCGGTCGCCAACATCAACGATACGCCCTGGTGGCAGTACATTTTGCAGGTGCTGCTGGTGGTCGCCGTAGCCGAATGCTCCTATCGCTTTATCGAAACGCCGTTTAGGAAGGGCGCCTTCGGCCGCACCGTCGCCGAGTTCCGCGATGGCACCACCACGCCCGCCAATTGGGCACGCGCGCACGTCCCCGTCTGCGCAGCCTGCACTGTCGTGTTGGTCGTTGCACTGGGCGGCCTGATCTTTGTGCCAGAGACCTCCGCGCTGAGCGGTGAGGGCGCCGAAGTCCTCAACAAGGAAGCCAAAAACACCGCGCCCACCGACCAGCAGGCGGCCGACGACACCGACAAGGACAACGACGGCTTCCCCGATGGCTCCTACGATCTGCTTATGATCGGCGACTCCGTGTCGCTGCGTGCCGTGGACACCTTTGACGGCGTGTTCCCGCACAGCCATATCGATGCCGAAAAGGGCCGCCAGTTTGATGCGGGCCGCGCGACATTTGAGGGCTATATCCAGCAGAACCTTGCCGGCAAGATCGTGGTCTTTGCCCTGGGCACCAACGGTTTGGTAACGGACGCCCAGGTCGACGCGATCATGGCCGACGCCGGCGAGCAGCGTATTGTCGTATTTGTAAACACGCGTAGCCCGCAGCCGTGGGTCGGGTCCACGAACCAGGCCATCGCCAACGCCGCCACGCGCTACAAGAATGTACGCGTTATCGACTGGTACGGATATAGTGCCAACCGCAATGATCTGTTCGACGGCGATGGCACGCACCTCTCGAACGCGGGTGTGACCGAGTACCTTAAGCTCATCCACGATGCCGTCAAGAAGGACCTGCCCGTGCATCCCGAGGATCACGTTAACGATCCGCAGCCGGCGGCTGTCAAATCCGCTGCCGATGCACTCGTCAGCGCCCTCGCCTACAAACCGCACAAGCTAGGTACCGACAAGTAACGCGCAGCCAAATCTGCTTCCACCCGCAGCAAACAACCCAAAATCACTCTTTTCGAGCCGACTCCGAGAGGCCGTGGGCAAAAAACAGGCCGCAGCCCATGGCGGCGGCCTGTTAAGAATCCAAAAGAAGCGCTACGCGCTGTAGCCCATCGCCTGCAGAACAAACATGACGACCGTCAGCACCGTAATCACACCGATAGTCGCCCAGGTGAGCACATTCCACACGCGGCCGTTGCGGTTGGCGCCCATAATGTGTCGATCGGCGGCAATAAGCACCTGGAACACCAGGACCACAGGCAAAAGCACGCCGTTGATGACCTGCGAGGTCATCATAATCTGGAACAGGTCGACGCCGGGCATGAGCACCAGCACGGCAGAAATGCCAATGATGGCCGTAATAATGCCGCGGTAGACCGGGGCCTCGTCCCAGCTGCGATCGGCACCGCGCTCCCAGCCAAATGCCTCGCAGATAGCGCTGGACGTAACGCCTGGCAGCACGCAGGCGGCCAAGAAGCTCGCCGCGACCAGGCCCGAGGCAAACAGCACCGTGGACCACTGGCCCGCGATGGGCTCCAATGCGCGGGCGGCGTCGGCAGCATCGCTGATCTGAATGCCCGCGGGGAACAGTACCGTACCGGTCGTTATGATAATAAAGCCGGCAATGACATCGGCGGCGATCGAGCCGCTCACGGTATCAATGCGCTGCAGCACGATATCGTCCTCACCCGCATTCTTATCGACCACGTTGTTCTGCGCCAAGAAGATCATCCACGGCGCGATGGTGGTGCCGATCGTTGCGACCACAAGCGACACGTAGCTGGGGTCGTTTTGGATGTTGGGCACAACCAGGTCGACCGCCACCTCGCCCCAGCTGGGACCAGCCATAAATGCAGCGACGATGTAGGTCACAAACACGCAGCTCACCAGCAGCAGAATCTTCTCGATGCGCTGGAAGCTGCCCGACATGGTAAGCATCCAAACCAGCAGCGCCACGAGCGGCACCGAGATGCTCGCCGGCACGCCAAAGAGGGCAAGACCGCTCGCGATACCCGCAAACTCCGAAATGGTCACGGCCGTGTTGGCGATCAGCAGCGCCGCCATGGCCAGCACGCTCCTGCGCACGCCAAAGCGCTCGCGGATGAGCGACGCCAAGCCCTTGCCCGTCACGCAGCCGCAGCGCGCCGCAGTCTCCTGCGTCACGATGAGCAGCACGGTCATGACGGGAAGCATCCACAGCATCTTGTAGCCATAGCTGGCACCGGCACTGGAATACGTGGCGATGCCGCCGGCGTCATTGCCCGAAAGCGCCGCCAGAAGGCCAGGGCCCATGGCGCCAAAGATGGCCGCGATGGTCAGCTTTTGCTTGGTGCTCGCCTTTTGCTTCGTGTTTTGCACGCGACCACCTAACCCATGACCGACATGGTGAGCAGCACCGCGGCGATGCAGTACGCCACGCATGAGATCATGACGGCAATGACGTTCATGGCGGTACCCGACGTATTGAGGTCGTGCTCGTCACGCCAGAACAGCACCATCAGGTAAATCACGGCGCTCATGTTGCCGACCAGACAGACGATGGCCGCGATGTTAAAGCAGCCGGTAAAGAGCTGCTCCTCAAACATAGGCGCGTCGAGGAACGCGGCGGTGCGCACCAGCTGGGCGCACAGGTAGGTCACGAGCGACAGAATCAAGCCCATGCCCGTACTCTGGAAGAAAAATCCCAGATACGGCTTGGGCTCATCGTCATGGCCGTCGTACTCCAGGAAGTAGTTCTTGACGAACGACACCATACGCGAGGCAGCCAGCAGCACGAGCGGCATGGCGCACATGGGGAACACCACCAGATGCGCAGAGCCCAGCGCCGTCCCCAGCACTGTTGCCATGATGCACGAGGCAATACCCCACACGACAACCCAGTACTGGCGATGCGCAAACCAGCTGAGCACATTCGTCGAGTCGTCGGACGCGCTATCGCCCGAACCGACGCCTGCGATCTGCAGGTCCTCCTGGTGCTCCTCGGCGATAACGTCCATGGCGTCGTCAAAGGTCACGATACCCAAGATGTGACGGTTCTCGTCGCAAACGGGGATGGCGACCAGGTCGTACTTGGTCATCTCGTCCGTTACGTCTTCCTGGTCATCGTCGGGCGACACATACACCAGGTCGCGATAGGCCAGCTGGCCCAGCGTGGCGTCGCGGTCGGCCACGATGAGCGTGCGCAGCGAAAGGACGCCGGTGAGCATACCGCTCGGGTCCTCGGTATAGACGTAGTAGACGCTCTCGAAGTCCTCGTCGAGCTTGCGGATCGCCTCGATGGCGTCACCGACCGTCGCCGTGGCGGGCAGGGAGACAAACTCCGAGGTCATGATGCGACCGGCAGTGTTGTCCTCATAGCCCAGCAGGTTACGAATCGCCTTCTCCTCCTGAACGCCCATCAGGCGAAGAAGCTTCTCGGCCTTCTCGTAATCGAGCTCGTCGATCAGGTCAGCGGCGTCGTCCGGGTCCATCATGGCCAGCATCGACGATGCGTCCGTATCGGACAGGCCCTCGAGCATCTCGGTCATAAGCTCGTCGTCGTCGAACTCCGAGATGGCCTCGGCGGCCTGGGCGGTGTCGAGCTGCGCGAACACCTGCGCACGCAGGCGCGGGTCGAGCTGCTCGATAATGTCGGCGATGTCAGCAGGGTGCAGCTCGCCAAGCGTCTTGTGCGACACCGAAAGCTGGATGTTTTTAGTCGAACGGTCGAGCAGGTCCATGTAGGACCAGGCGATGATGTCCTCGCCGAGCGGTTTGCCCAGGTGCTTCATAAAGCTCTCGACGACATGCTCGAGGGCGGGGCTGATCGCGCGCAGCAGACCACGGGCGCCAACTTCGGCACCCAGCAGACGCAGCTGATTTTCGCCCGACATGGAAAACTTGATGTCGTTGACGCGCACGACCTTCATGCCCTGCGTGTCGACGATCTGCTTGTTGAGCACGTCGCGTGCGAGCAAGAGCTCGGTCGGCTGCAGGTACGAAAAACGGATTTCGGTGGCCGACGCCTTAAGGTACACGCCCGTCTCGTCGATACGGTCGACCCATTTGCGCCAACTGATCATAAACGGCGTCTTGCCGGGTCCGCGGAACGCGAGCGACGTCACGTGCGGAAAAACTTCGCCGGTAGCAATACCAAAATCGTTGACCACGCCGAGCTTTTCGCCGTCGACGTCCAAGACCGGCAATTTGAGCATCTCACTCAGATAATTCAATGGTGCTCCCCATCATTATTCCTCCGGACGCGGCCGCACATGCGGCGTCCGGGGGCTTCTGGATATGTATACGCATGCGCGGGCGGTACGCCGCTCGACGCTTACACCCCGTGCATGCGCAGAAAGCACCTGCATGGGGTCATCGACTGTATGGTCGAGGTTTGGATTTCACCTGTAACCTTTCTCTTGACCCTCATTAACCGCAGTAACTATAGCATCAGCATCGCCCTGCGGCATCGAATTTATGCGCTGCACATTGCAGGCATACCAAACGCTGACGCATCCGTGACATAGTCATTGGGGACGTTCTTAAATGACTACCCAATGACTACTCTGTGGTATCTTCGTCCTCGGCAAGTTGGGGGAACACGGCGTCCTTGGGCATGGTGACCTTCGTCAGCGAGGTGAGCTTTTTGCTCAATGCCGTGTCCGTCTTGACCAGGTCGCTGAGCGTCACGATCTTGTAGCCGTCGGCAATGAGGCCGTCGATAATCTGCGGCAGCGCCTCGAGCGTCTGCTCGGCGCATTCGTCTCTATCGGTGAGCAGCACGATATTGCCCGGCGTCACCGAATCGAGCACCGTCGAGACCTGCTCGTCGACACCGTTGAGCAGCCAGTCGCCCGAGTCGATATTCCACGAGACCACGGCGGAGACCAGGTCCATCGCATCGATCCAGTTTTGCTCGTCAAAGGCAGCGTAGGGAGCACGCAGCAGCATCGTCTTCACGCCGGTCGCCGACTTAATCGCATCGGTGCCTTTCGTGATCTGTTCGCGTACCGCCTCAAGGTCCTGACCCTTGAGCGAATCGTCGCTGTAGCTGTTGGATCCGATCTCGCACCCGGCATCGACAATCGCCTTGGCCGTGGCAGGCGAGGCCTCGGCCGCATCGCCCGAAAGGAAGAACGTCGCGGTGACGCCCTTTTCCTTGAGCACCTGCAAGATCTGTTTGGTGGCGCCGCTCGGACCCTCGTCAAACGTCAGCGCCACGTACTTTTTGTTGCCCTTGGGCGCCACGCTGGCGCACGCAACAACGCAATCGGTGGCGGGCACGACCTCGCCGCGGTCCTGCGTCTTGCCCGATTGCTCACCAACCCACACCTCGGAGCGGCCCTGGGCACCCCACGTCTGCACATACTCGATAGCGCCCGTGCCCTCGACCTTGAGCTTGGGCTCGATAACCGTAGCCTGAACCTCGTGCTTCTCGTAGGTGTTACGGCCATCCTTGACCGTCACCTTCTCGCCGCCCTCAAGTTCGCGGCTATCCCATTTGCCCTGCTTCACGCGCTTGCCGTCGACCTTCACCGACAGCTTTTCGCCCCCATGGCGCTTGAGCACGCTGTCATCGACGGCCAGCAGGTCGCCTGCGTCGTAGGTGCCAGTCAAATCCTGTTCGTCGATGAGATTCTGCAGCGTAGAGCCCACGCGCACTGCGGTCTTCTGGCCGTTGAGCTCCACGTCCACGCTGCGGTTGACGTAGCCCACGACGGCAGCGATAAACAGCACGAGCGCGCAACCCACGGCGATGAGCGCATAGGGCAGGCGAGATGAACGACGGGGTGTGCGGCTGTTGCCGATGCGCGCACTGCGGTCGCTAAAGCCGCGGCTATGGTTGAGGTACATCGCGCCGGGCTTACGGTGACGCTTGCGCTGACCGCTGGGCAGCTGCCCCAGGTCGCGGCGCGCCGTCGGACGCGCACCCGAACGCCCGTTTAAGTTGGATCCGTTTTGGCGCATATGCCCTCCCCCATAAACACAGCAAGCCGGAGCAACAGGTCTCCGGCTTGCCTCCCATCATTTGGTACGTCGCTATTTTGTAGCTTTTGACGAGCCTCCGCTCGCCTTTTGGTATTCGTCCTTAAAGGCCTTGAACATGCCGCGCGTCTTGCCGAGCTGCTTGCCCAGTGCGCGACTGCCCTTGTCCACGGCAACCGATCCCTTGTCATCGAGCACCTTGGCGCCCTTCTTGACCTTATCGCCCACCACGACGCTTGCCTCGGCAGCCTTTGCGGCGGCGCCGCCCGAATACCCGAGCGACTTGACCTCGTCCGAGACGACCATCGCGCCGTTCTCGTAGCCGCGCAGCATCGTCGGCGGCACCTGCGTGTCACCAACCAAAACACTCGAAGCAGCACCGGCGGTCACATAGAATGCCTGCACGATGCCCGAGCGTGGCTTGAACTCAACGTCCGAGCAATAGCCCACGACGTCGCCCGATTCCGTGCGCACGTCCATACCGACCCAGATGATGCAATCGTCCAGGTTGATGTCGAGGCGCTTGGCGGCGGCGGCATCGTACGTGTCCTTGACGTCATCGACCGCAATGGCGCCCTCGTAGACACCAATGGCGTCGAGCGCTACGAATCGATCGGGACGCTCGATCATGCCCGCGATATCGGACTGGCGGACCATAAAGCCGACCACGCGCGTACCGCCCGGGGTAAAGACCGGAAAGTGAATCTTTCCGAGCTTTTTAGGGCTGCGCGGTGTGCCGTCCTTTTTGGTGCGCTTGTCCTCGGTAGGCTTGCGATAGATCTTGGCGCCGACAAAATCCCCGGCGCGCATTATGCCTCGGTCGAGGGCTCCGCAGCCTCGGTATCAGCCTCGACGGCGTTCTCGACCACGACGTCGGCGGCAGGCGTCACGTTGCCGCCCGAAATGGCGTCGTTGAGCTGCTCGCGCAGCTGGTCCATGCGCTCGCGGGCCAGGTCGACCTTGGCGCGCAGGTCGTCGGTCTTGGCGTCGACCATCGGGCCAAAGTCATTCACCGCAGCACGGGCCTCCTCGGCGCTGTGCTCGTAGGTGTCGCGCATATTGTCCCAGGCGTCGTTGGCGATATCGGCAGCCATGGCGCGGGTCTCGGCGCCCGAGCGCGGGGCCAGAGCAACGCCGACAATAGCGCCGGCAGCGGCACCAAAAAGTGCGCCGGAGACAAAGCTGAAAGTCTTACCCATGATCATTCCTCTCCTGCGGGCACGTCGGTGCCCACCGTTTGAATGCTGTCCATTATACCCGCAGCGCATCACTTGCCGCTCCGCTCATCTGCGTACGGCAAAGGCGCAGGTATGTGATGGTGATAAACGCCTAGACCTACTCCTGGGGCATAGCCGGCATGGCCACCGTGGCACCCGGGTCCTCGCCGGCGCCGTCCACGAGCGGCAGACCACCCTCATGCGCAGGTCCTGCCGGAACCGTCGCCGCACCGCCAAAGACGGCAGCGGAGGCCTCGTGGTTCTCGGCAACCGCGCCCTCGGTATCAATCGCCACCTGGGGCTCGTCGTCAAAGTTGGGGACACCCTGGGGCTCGGTGGGAACGGGCTCGGCGGTCGCATCGGAAACGGGCTCGGCGTCGACCGGCGCATCGCCCTCGTCAGCGCCCTCGTCAGCGCCCTCGTCCTCGGCAGCATCTTCGCCGTTCGCAGCGGCGACGGCCTCGTGAGGATCCTTGCCCTCGGCCTCGGCGCGCATGCCCAGCACCAGGTTGCGCAGGCCCGCGACCGTACCTTCCACGTCGGGGGCAGGCTGGTCGGCGTGCAGGTACGCCCAGTCCATCATAAAGGTCGCCGAAGACAGCGCGCCGATGGCCAGCGCGTCGTCGGGACACGAAAGCTCGACCTCAAAGACACGCTCGTCGTGCTCGCTTACGCGGGTGCGGCCGCACGAAATGCTGCCAGCGAGACCGGTCTCGTTCATGAGCTCGACTGTCACGTGCTCCAGCAGATGGCAAAGCTCGGTCTGGCCCATGCAGTCCTGGAATTCGCGACCGGAATCGCCCAGGCACAGATGCTTGGCAATCGCGGGCACCAGGTAATACACGCGCGCCGTGGCCTCGATGTCCTCCGAGGTCATGAGCGGCATGCCGGGGT
>JAHYYO010000018.1:0-32279 GCA_019424925.1 Collinsella sp. | reverse complement strand
CCGCGTTGCGGATAAGGACGAGAAGGCGCTCATGCTGGGCTATTCAATCTCGGGTATTCTTGGCGGCGTAAGCGAGCCAGCGCTGTACGGATGCGGCTTTAAATATGGCAGGTGTCTGACGTGCATGGCCGTTGGCGGCGCCGTCGGAGGACTTGTTGCGGCCGTAGGCCACGTTACGGCTTATACCATCGGTATGACGAATGTTCTTATGGTCATTGGCTTTGCCACGGGCGGCATCTCGAATCTGCTGTGGTGCTGCGCTGCCGGCGGCGCAGCATTTGCGGTGTCTGCGGCGCTGAGCTGCTGTTTTGGCGTGGTGCCGGCGAAGGGGCAGGTGACGGGGGACGGAGCCGATTTGCCCGAAACCTCGAAGAGCGTGGCTGAGGCAAGCGCATAAACCTGTGCGACAAAGGGACGGTCCCGCATGTCGCATTCCAAGGCCGTGGCCCGTGTGGGTTGCGGCCTTTTTGTATCTGGGAGACAAAGTGGCTACACTACAATCCGTTTGAGCAATAGATATATAGGTAGTACCGTGGGGGCGGATGCAGATGGTCGAGTGGATTGTTCGTCGTGCGCAGGGCGACCGTGCACGCGTGGGAACGTTGACGGGTATGGTGTGTATTCTCGCCAATGTGGCACTATGCGCTGCGAAGGGTGCAATTGGCGTGCTGTCGGGATCGGTTTCAATCGTGGCGGACGCTATGAACAACCTGTCTGATGCCAGCTCGAACATCGTGAGCGTGCTGGGCTTTAAGCTGGCGGGCAAGCCGGCAGACCCCGAGCATCCTTACGGCCATGGCCGCTACGAGTATCTCTCGGGTCTGGTCGTGGCGGCGCTCGTGCTGCTGATCGGCCTTGAGCTTATCAAGTCCTCGGTTGAGCGCGTCATCCACCCCGAACCTGTCGAGTTCTCGCTTGCCCTGGTGGCAGTCCTTGCGCTTTCGATGGTCGTTAAGCTTTGGATGGCGGCCCTCAACCAAAAGCTCGGCGATCGCATTGAGTCCGAGACGCTGCATGCGACCGCGCAGGATTCCAAGAACGATGTTCTAGCCACGGGCGCCGTGTTGGCGTGCGCGATTGTTTCGCAGGTGACGCATATCAATCTAGATGCATGGGTCGGCCTTGCCGTTGGCGCCTATATTGGCTGGAGCGGCTTTGAACTCATCCAGGATACGGTGAGCCCGCTTTTGGGCCAGGCGCCCGATCCTAAGCTGGTCAAGCACATTCGAGACAAAATCATGAGCTACCCCGGCGTTTTGGGCGTTCACGATTTGATGGTTCACGACTACGGCCCAGGCAGAAAGTTCGCAAGTGCCCACGCCGAGATGGCGGCTGAGGCCAGCCCGCTGGAAAGTCACGACACGCTCGACAACATCGAGCAGTCGTTTAGGGTCGAAGACGGCATGATCGTCACGCTTCACTACG
The DNA here is from genome assembly GCA_019424925.1 of Collinsella sp. Taxonomy (GTDB): domain Bacteria; phylum Actinomycetota; class Coriobacteriia; order Coriobacteriales; family Coriobacteriaceae; genus Collinsella. The sequence continues at coordinate 30,854 of JAHYYO010000018.1, read as the reverse complement.
ATCCCATCGTGACCGATGACCCCAAGGTGGCGAGCATGCGCTTGCGCATTCACGCCATGGCTCAGGAGATCGATAACCGCCTCTCGATTCATGACCTACGCTGTGTGCCGGGTCCTACGCACACCAACGTGATCTTTGACTGCGTGCGTCCCTCGGATCTGCAGGTGAGTGCCGAAGACGTAAAGCACGCGCTGGCACAACGAGTCGAATCGGAATATCCCAAGTCAATTGCCAAGATTACGATCGACGAAGACTACGTAGGCCATACCCACGAGTAGGGCCGCGCCGGTAAAGCTAGTTATACAGAAGGGGAGAATATGAAGAAACTGTATCTGCTCCGTCACGGTCAGACGGAGTTCAATGTCAAAAAGCTCGTCCAGGGCCGCTGCGATTCACCGCTAACGGACTTGGGCCGTCAGCAGGCCGCAAAGGCCGCCGCATGGCTTAAAGCCCGCGACGTCACCCCCGACAAGGTAGTCTCGTCTCCTTTAAGCCGAGCCATGGCCACGGCTCGGCTCGTCGCAGGCGAGCTCCTCGGCCCGGACGCCGCCGTCGAGCCCTGCGAAGGCATCATCGAACGCTGCTATGGCTCCTTTGAAGGGGGCCCGCACGACGCACTGCCTACCGACGTCTGGGATCCGGGCGAGGACTTAATCCCCTTCGGAGGGGAGGGAAGTCAGGCGCTGCAAGAGCGTATGGTAAGCACGCTCGCTAATCTCATGAGCGCCGATGATGTTGAAACCGTCCTGGCAGTAAGCCACGGCAGCGCCAGCCGCCAATTCATCAAAGCCGCCGCCCCAGAGGGCTTCGAACTCCCAGCAAAGCTCCCCAACTGCGCCATCATGATCTTTGATTTTGAGGATTCGCAAGAAGAATGCGACACGTCCCAATGTAAGTTCACCTTGCAGCAGATCATCGATCCTCAACAAAGTCTTTAGCCTGAGCGAGCAGAGTTAAGCAGGCATCAACGTGTCGTCTCCCGAGCTTTGGCTTGACACGCTGAACATCTACAAGGATAACCTTGAGGCCGTCGAGGCGTTCCTGGCCGACGCCCGCGCCATGGGCGACGGTCGCCTCAATGTGGTGCTCACCGGTGCCGGCACCTCCGATTACGTGGGTGAGGTTGTCGTCCTCAACCCCGACCTATCCCTCGTCGAGACCTATCTCGGTGGCGAGAGCGTCTACACTGAGAAGTAGCTGCTGACCTATTTGCGATTTGATGCGAATAATGAGACCCCGATTCGGCTTTATCGAATCGGGGTCTTTGCTGTGGTGTCCAGCTAAATCAAAACAGGCCTATTCTGCGACGATGATGCGAGTTGATTCGAGAACCATGGAACGCTGTTTGTCGTTGACATTTGCATCGGTGATGAGTGCGTCCATTTGATCGAGATTGAAGAAGCCGAAGAAGTCCATCTGTCCGATCTTGCTTGAATCGCAGACAAGGTAACGCTTGGCGGCGCGATCGCAAGCGAGCGCCTGTAAGCGTCCTTCCTCAAGGTTAGAACAGGAGATGGATTGGGCGAGTACGCCGTTGGTGCCGATAAAGCAAGTGTCGATACCGAGCGGGGCGAGAGCATCTTCGGCGATGGGCCCGACGAAAGAACCCGATCGTTTGCGATACTGTCCTCCCAGGGCCCAGATCTCCACATCGTTACGCGTCTGGAGCATGTTCAGCACGATGATGCTGTTTGTGATGACGCGCAGCCGCATGCGCGGCAGCGCACGGGCGATGAGAGCGCAAGTCGAACCGGGTCCGAGGAAGATGGTGTCGCGCTCTCTGATGAGGTTGACAGCGGTGCGTGCGATATGCTCTTTTTCAGGGGAGCGGATTGAGAGCTTTTCAAAAAACGGGACCTCTTCGGCAATGGGGGAGCCGCTTGAAAGTCGGATGCCACCGTACTCGCGGATGATGCCAGCGCGTCGCGAGAGCTCATCGAAGTCTCTTCGAGCGGTCATTTCAGATATACCAAAGATTGTTGCGGCTTGGGCAACAGTGACCATTCCGCGCTGAGCGCACAGCTCAAGTAATTGTTCGTGACGTTCGGGTTTAAGCATGGCTTGCCAATTGGATTATGCGGTAATGACGGAGGTATAGGCGCGGAGGGCCTCGATGGTCCGGGGGTCTGCGTCCTCGTTAATGAATGCCGCGGTCATATCCTCCAGTGTGGTGAAAAGGCAGAAGTCGCGCCTTCCGACTTTTTCAGCATCTACAACAAGATAACGCTCCTGAGCTCGAGAAAGAGCGTCTGAGAGGACCATGGCTGCATCGGGACGAGAGCCAAAGACCTCGTTTCCAAAAATACCGGTTGCCGAGACGTAGGCCTTGGGAGCGGATAGACCGTAGGGGCCGCGGCCGTTGTATGGCATGGTGAAAACTCGCGTGTCGTGACGCATCATGCCACCAACAAAGAATAGATCTATATGTGGATTGTCGGCTAGCAGGTTCAGCACGGGAAGACTGTTGGTGACGACGCGTATGTCCTCCTGGGGCAAATACGAACACATGAGCTCGAGAGTGGAGCCTCCACCGAGAAAGATCGTATCGCCGGCTGAGACGGTTTGGGCGGCGGCTATAGCAGCGGCACGTTTCTGATCAACTTGAAAACGACGTTTCTCCTCATGCGGGGTCAAACGTGAAAGGGCTGTTCCGTGGGCGGAGTGTGGAAGCTGAGCCCCTCCGTGTACGCGCACAAGAAGGCCCTTGTCGGCAAGCTCGGCCAGGTCACGCCTGATGGTCATATCCGAAACAGATAGGGTATTAGATATCTCGTTTACCGATACCGAATGATGTTGATCGAGCAAGTCGAGAATGGCCTGCTGGCGTTCGGATTTCATGAGTGCCGACTCCCTCATCGAGCGTTTGTTCATATTTCAATGTAAACGAACAACATAAATAAACGCAAACCGTTCACGAAGGCACATTACCTTTCACCGGTCAAAACATAACGCTCACGGAAAAAACCATCAAATAGGAGGTAAATAGAGCTCATTCCAAAAATCATCTCTTGACCAATAAACAAATATAGACGAACATAAACGAACAGAACGAACAGAACGAACAGAACGAAGAGAATTAATAAGTATGAAAGGACAGAAGATGCGTATCGGTGTCATCCTTGCAAGTCACGGAGAGTTCGCTCAGGCCGCCCTCGGCGCCGTCGAGATGATTGCGGGCAAGCAGCCTGATGTCATCGCTCTTGGTCTCACCGCCGAGAAGAGCCTGGAGTCTTTCGAGTCCGAGATGCGCGAGGCTTACGAGACCCTCAGCGCCGAGTGCGAACTCGTCGTCACCCTATGCGACATCTACGGCGGCACCCCATTCAACGTGACTACCCGCTGCCTGCTCAACGGCATGAACATGGTTGCCTACACTGGCCTGTCCATGCCCGTTGCGGTCGAGCTCCTGCTCACCCGCGATGGCCTCGATTCCGCCGACGCGGTCCGTGCCCAGCTCACTGCCGCTCACGCCGGGGCCCAGCAGGAGATCAAGGCTCCCGCTCCGGCCGTGGAGGCAGACGAGGACGATTTGGACCTCTAGGCTCGTTAGCCCGTCGATTCGAGTGGCGCTCACCCGTATCCCCCGAGTGGGCGCCTCGATCGAGCAGAGCATTCGTAAACGGTACTGAAGGAACGCGCAAACGAAAAGGAGAACATCATGGCACTCAAACTCGTCGACATCGATGACCGCCTGATCCACGGTCAGGTCGCCACCACTTGGATTCCCGACTTCGGCATCGAATCGGCAATCATTGTCTCGGATAAGGTCGCCAACGACCCCGTCCAGAAGTCCGTCGCCGGCCTCGCCGCCCCCGACATCAAGGTCTCCGTCTTCGGTGTCGAGAAGTTCATTGAGGTCCTCAAGAAGACCGAGCTCAAGAAGGCCACGATGGTGCTCTTCACCAACCCCATCGACGCCCTCAAGCTGCACGAGAACGGCTTGCCGTTCGACTACCTGAACGTCTCCGGCATGCGCTTCAACGAGCAGCGTCATCGCCTGCACAAGAACATGTCCGTCACCGCCGAGGAAAAGGCCGCCTTCGAGGAGCTCATTGGCCTCGGCGTCGACTGCTGGATGCAGACCACCACGCGCGATTCCAAGGAGCCCGTGTCCGAGCTCCTCAAGAACTACTAAGTAAGTAACCATCTCCGGGCATGTGAACCCGGGGCGTGCCCATCGGAGGGAACGATGGGCGAATAAGGAAGGAGAGGCTTATGCTTCAGGCACTTCTGCTCGCCATCTGGGCGGGTCTGTGCACTTGGGACCAGTTCGGTCCCCACCTGGGCTTCCGCAAGCCCCTGCTGGCATCCGTCGGCGTCGGCATCATCCTCGGTGACATGACGACCGCCATCATGATCGGCGCGACCATGGAGCTCATGTGGCTCGGCGTCAACAACATCGGCGCTTATGTTCCGCCGGATGTCATCTCCGGCACCATCGTCGGTGCCGCCCTGGGCATCATGGGTTCCACCGACACCGCCAGCGCCATCGCCCTGGCAGTCGCCATCGGCATCCCCACCGCCACCTTGGTTCAGCAGCTGAACATCTTGGTCATGACCACTAACGTCTCGCTTGTCCACGGTGCCGACAAGGCCATCGAGTCCGGTAAGTTCAACGCCGTCAACAAGTTCTTCTGGACCGGCGCCCTGTGCTTCTTCCTGACCCGCGCCGTTCCCGTCTTCATCGCCACGGGCATCGGCTCCTTCGTGATCGAGGACATCATGGCCTTCCTGCAGAACCAGGTTCCGTGGGTCCTCACCGGCTTCTCCACCGCCGGTGGCATGATGCCCGCCGTCGGTCTGGCCATGCTCCTCACCATGATGATGAAGAAGAACATGTGGATCTTCCTGCTGCTCGGCTTTATCATGGCCGCCTTCCTCAACGTCCCGACCGTGGGCATCGCGCTCGCCGCTTGCGCCGCCGCCGGCGTGTGGGACGTCATTACCGAGGGCCAGAAGAATCAACCCGCCCCTGCCGCCGCCTCTGCCGCCGGCTCCGATGATGACGAGGAGTACGATCTCTAATGGGTAAGATCTCCAACTCCACCCTGAACAAGGTCCTGCTGCGCACCCAGGGTTGCCAATTCGCGCACAACTACGAGCGCATGCAGTCGCTGTCCCTGACCTACTGCTTTGCCCCTGTCCTCGAGGAGCTCTACAAGGACGCCCCCAAGGAGGAGCGCGTTAACGCCATGAAGCGCCACCTCGAGTACTTCAACACCCACCCGCTCGCGATCCCCTTCATCCTTGGCATCACCGCCGCCCTGGAGGAGACCACGGATGAGGATCAGAAGGACACCGTCGTCGGCATCAAGACCTCCCTCATGGGTCCCTTCGCCGGCCTTGGTGACTCCCTGCTGAACCTCACCTGGTTCCCGATCGCCGGCTCCATCGGCGCATCTATGTGCGTCGACAACGGCTCCATTGTGGGTCCGCTCGTGATGTTCTTGCTCATCAACCTGCTGTACTGGCCGCTGAAGTACTTCGGCCTGCACAAGGGTTACGAGATGGGCATGGAGCTCGTCGAGAAGGCGGGCGTCCAGGTCTTCGACCGTCTGGGCAACCTCGCCAACGTGCTGGGCGTCATGGTCACCGGCGGCCTGATCGCCACGACCGTTAAGCTCAAGCTTGCCGTGCAGTTCGCCTTCGGTGAGGGTGACCCGCTGGTGCTCCAGGACCAGCTCGATAAGGTGTTGCCCTTCCTGCTGCCTGTCGTTCTGACTTTCATCTGCTATCGCCTGCTCAAGAAGGGCCAGGGCAAGAACTCCGCCCAGATCATCATCGGTCTGATTGTGTTCTCCCTTGTGTTCGCCGCTATCGGTTTCTACTTCCCGGCGTTCAAGATCTTCGCCTAATCGCGAGCTTATCAAAAGGCAAATCGTTTGATGCCCGCGCCCCGCATGCCGGGCGCGGGCCTCGTTGTCTCATGTGCTCTCCATCGTGCGCGATCGGGGTGCGCTCCATTATGCCCATGTGCCTTTGGCGTATCGCCATCTGGCAAATCCAACTATCGAAAGGATGCCAATGAGAACCGTCCTCGTGCTCATGGATACTCTGCGTCGCGACGTCCTGTCGTGCTACAACCCCGCAACCGACGTCCAGACCCCCAATCTCGATGCCTTTGCCGAGCGTTCCTGCGTGTTCGACAACCACTGGATCGGCTCGGCTCCCTGCATGCCTGCCCGCCGCGACATCCTCACCGGTCGCTACAACTTCCTCGAGCGCCCCTGGGGCCCCATCGAGCCCTTCGATGTGACGCTGCCGGCCTGCCTGCGCGCGAACGGCAACTTCTGCCACATCACCACCGACCACTGCCACTACCTACGCACCGGTGGCGAGGGCTACCTCCAGGAGTTCAACACCTGGGATTACTACCGCGGCCAGGAGGGCGACCCGTGGGTCAGCCGCATCGATGAGCCGAATAACATGCCCGAGACCTTCTACGGGCGCGTGCGCGAGCAGTACCAGAAGAACCGTCAGCTCTGGCCCAACGAAGAGGACATGCCGAGCCCCAAGACCTTCCAGTCCGCCTGCGACTGGATCGACGGCAATGCTGGGGCCGACGACTTCTTCCTTATGGTTGAGGCCTTCGACCCTCACGAGCCCTTCGATGTGCCCGACAAGTACATGGAGATGTACGGCGGCACTGGCGAGCTCGACCGCGACTACTTCGAGATTCCTGAGTACAAGCGCGTCTCCGCCACCGACGTCAACAAGGGCGCGGAGGACTACCTGCAGCGCCGCTACAAGGCCCTCGTCACCATGACCGACCGCTGGTTTGGTAGGCTCATCGACAAGCTCGAGGAGCGCGGGATGCTGGACGATACCATGGTCATGGTCACCACCGACCACGGCTATTTCCTGGGCGAGCGCGACTACATGGGCAAAAACTACATGCACCTGTATAACGAGCTCGCGCATCTGCCGTTCATTGTGCACTTCCCGGGTAACGCCCGCGCCGGCGAGCATGCCCGCCAGCTCACTCAGGCAATCGACATCATGCCCACGGTGCTTGAAGCCCACGGCTGCGAGATTCCCGCAGATGTGTGCGGCACCTCCCTCGTGCCGCTCATGACGGATGCTGACGCGCCCACGCGTGGCTACGCCCTGTACGGCGTGCACGCCATGACCGTCAACGTCACCGACGGCCGCTACACCTACTTCCGCGCGCCGGTCGCCGGCAACCAGCCGTGCTTCGAGTACACCGCACTGCCGCACACCATCCGCAAAAAGATGGGTTCGGACTGCCCGGAGGAGATTGAGTGTGGCCGCTACTTCAAACGCACCAAGTACCCGCTGTTCAAGATCCCCTGTAAGAAGCCGGCCCAGATCGAGGGAGCCACGCCGCTCGCCGAGGTCGAGCAGACGATGCTGTTCGACCTTGAGAGTGACTACGGCCAGGTTAATAATCTCGCCGGCAAGGACGACCACGCCGAACAGCGCATGATTGACCTGCTGCTGCGCGGCCTGGAGGAGCATGAGTCCCCGGCCGAGCAAAAGGAGCGCCTGGGCTTGGCCTAAGATTCATGCGGTGATTGTGCGGGCCGGATGCGCCGCCTCGGGTAAGGAGGTGGTTTCCGGCCCGATGAGTGAGGGCTAGCCTGTGCGAAGGGGGGTATGTGCCATGTGCGCGAAGCATATTGGCTTTTTGATAAAACCGGCATCGAGTGCTTGCAACATGCGGTGCAGGTACTGCTTTTACTGCGATGTCGCTGCTCATCGCGAGGAGCGGAGCGCCCGCGTCATGGGCGAAGACGTGGCAAGTGCCATCATCGACCGTGCACTCGCCGTGGCGAGTGATGCGCACATTTCTTTCGCCTTCCAGGGCGGCGAGCCCACCCTGGCCGGCCTTGACTTCTTCCATTCGTTCGTCGCGCGGGTGGAGGAGCGCCGTGAGAACCAGCGGGTGAGCTGGGCGTTGCAGACCAACGGCTACCTGATCGAAGAGGAATGGGCCGAGTTCTTCCGCGAGCACGGGTTCCTCATCGGAGTCTCGGTTGACGCTTATCGCGACCTGCACGATTCGATGCGTCCCGATGCGCACGGTGCCGCTACGTACGCGCGCGTCATGAGCGGCGTTCGCCTGCTGCGCGAGCGCGGCGTGGACGTCAACATACTCTCGGTCCTCACCTCGCAGATGGCGGTGCATCCACAGCGCGTCTTCTCCTTCATCAAGCAGGAGAAGATCACCCATATCCAGTTCATCCCGTGCCTGCCGGGCCTCGACGATGAGCGGGACACGTTCTCGCTCGACCCGCGTGCCTTCTCCTCGTTCTACCGCCGCTTGTTCGACTTGTGGTGGCGCGAGCTCGGTGCTGGGCGCTATGTGAGCATCTGGCTGTTCGAGAACGTCATGCAGATGGCGCTCGGGCAGTTTCCGTCGCAGTGCGGTATGCTCGGCCGCTGCGCTCCGCAGTTCGTGGTGGAAAGCGACGGTTCGGTGTATCCGTGCGACTTCTATGCGCTGGATGAGTACCGCGTGGGCGATATTCGCGTCGATTCCCTTGAGGCAATGGCGACCTGTGAGACCATGCGCATGTTTTTGAACGAGCCGCGTCGCGATTGCGCGCGGTGCGCCGATTGCCCCTTTGAGGGCATTTGCCATCGCAACTGCAAGCGCCTGAACATCGCCTATTACGATGCGGGCTACTGCGGGCTGCGTGAGTTTTTGGAGTACGCCTATCCCGGCCTGCAGCGCGTGGCTCGCATGTTCACGCGGCGCTGATCCTGCCCGGGTTTTGCCTCGTCGTAGTTGTGTGGGGCTCTGCGCCCCTCCCGCCTTGACCACTCAATCTTCATCCCGTTCCCGTGAGTTTGGAGTTCCCTATGCCCCAGCAACCCAACGTTCTCCTTATCATGTGCGACCAGATGCGCGGCGACTGCCTGGGTATCGACGGCCATCCGGACGTGCAGACGCCCTACTTGGACACGCTCGCCGCCGACGGCATGCTGTTCGAGAACGCCTACTCCGCCTGCCCGAGTTGCATCCCGGCGCGCGCCGCCCTCTTTTGCGGCAAGACGCCCGCGGGCACGGGCCGCGTGGGTTACCAGGACGGTATCGCGTGGGAGTACGACCATATGCTCGCGCAGGAGATGCGCGACGGCGGCTACCAGACCGCCGTGGTAGGCAAGATGCACGTGCATCCGCCGCGTTTGGGCTGCGGCTTCGAGCACATGCGCCTGCATGACGGCTACATCGGCCACTACCGCAAGGCGAACCTGCCGTACTGGATGCACCAGAACGTCTCCGACGACTACATGCGCTTCCTCAAAAATGAACTGGGCGAATTCGCCGACGTGAACGGTTCGGGCGTTGAGAACAACTCCTGGATCACCCATCCCTGGGCCTACGAGGAGCGCCTGCACCCCACCAACTGGGTGGTGGACGAGTCCATCCGCTTTTTGGAGACCCGCGATCGCACGCGCCCGTTCTTCCTCATGACGAGCTTCGTGCGGCCCCACCCGCCCTTCGACGCGCCGCAGACCTACTTCGATCTGTACCGCGACATGGAGCTGCGCGCGCCTGCCGCTGGCGATTGGGATGACGCCGATGCCACCGAGCGCGATGGCATGATCTTGGACAGCGTGCACGGCTGCCGCGACGCCGAGCTGCGCCGCGAGGCCATGGCGGGCTATTATGCCTGCATCACACATATGGACCACCAGATCGGCCGGCTCATCACGGCGCTCGAGAACGACGAGACCTACCACGACACCGTGATCGTGTTCTGCTCCGACCACGGCGAGATGCTCTTTGACCACAGTCTCTTTCGCAAGGTGTTGCCCTACGAGGGCTCCGCGCGCATCCCCTTCATCGTGCACGTGGGCAAAAACGTCGATGTGCCGGGCGGCGAGCGCGTTCGCGGCGTGAGCGAGAGCACGGTGGAACTCATGGACCTTATGCCCACCATCCTCGAGGCGTGCGACCTGCCCGTGCCCGAGGGCGTGGAGGGCGCCTCGCTCATGGGCGAGCTTACCGGCGCCGCGCCGCTGAACCGTGCATACCTGCACGGCGAGCACAGCGGCAGCCGCGAGCAGTCCAACCAGTGGATCGTGACCCCGCATGACAAGTACATCTGGTTCACACGGACCGGGGTGGAGCAGTATTTCGACCTGGACGCCGATCCGCGTGAGGAGCACGACCTCATCGACGCTCCGGAGCGCGCCGCGCGCATCGCCGTGCTCCGTGCCTGCCTGATTGAGGAGCTCGCTGGTCGCGAAGAGGGATATGTTCGTGACGGCGAGTTGGTGGCGGGACGTGCGCCCGCCGTTATGCTTGAGCGCCCCCGGCCCTCGCGCCTCCAACGTTAAGAGAAAGGCCTATCCATGGATATGAAGACGATCGGCATTGTGGTCGTAGTGGTTGCGGTCGGGTTCACCATTTACATGGAGGTCCAAAAGCGCACAACCTTCGCCAAGCTCGAGGCGTACCTGCGCGAGGGCGACCTCAACAACTACCTCAAGGTCCTGAACCGCCCGCTCACTAGCGTGCTGTACCCCAAGTACAACGTGCTTTTCATGCGCTTGAACGCAGCTCTTGCCATGGATGACGTCGAGGCATCCGAGCGCATCATCCGCGAGATGGGTTCGCTCAAGATGAGCGAGGAGCAGACACTCGCGCTGGCGGCAAAGGCGTTCTCCTTCTACGTGGAGATCGGGGATGAGCCCCACGCACGCGAGGTGCTCTCCTACCTCGAGGAGCACGGTGATTGCGAGGCTGCGCGTGCCGACCGTCGCACCTATGACGTCTTCCTCAAGGGCTCGTATGCCTATATCGACGAGATGGAGCGCGCGTTGTCGGAGGCGGCTGGCATGGAAGAGGCCCTGCTCTGCCAGATGCTCTCGGTTCAGTACGAGAACAAGGGTGACGAGGGGCGCGCCGCGTCCTATTGCGAGCGCGCTGAGCGGACGCTCGCAGCAGCCATGCCTGACAAGTAGGGAAGAGTCTAGGCGCTTCATATGCTAGCAATCGTATTCGCCATTGCGTTTTTCGCCTCTACCATCAGTGCCATCTGCGGTGTCGGCGGGGCATCATCATTAAGCCCGTGATGGACGCCGTGGGTGTCGCCGACGTGGCGACCATCAACTTCCTGTCCGGATGCACCGCGAGGACAACATCGGGCACTTCGCCATGAGCGTTTCCACCGCGCTGCTGCTCGACGTCGTCTACGCGTGCATCTTCAACCAGGATTACTTCGCTAACTACTAGCGGCGTGTCGAGACGGTGCGCGGGCCATTGATGGACTCGGCAGGCAGATTGGCGGGGACGCCTAGCCCTTGGCGCAACGGTGCTCCGCATGAGCGGCGTAAATAGGGACATATCGCGCAGCAGCGTTCGAGATATGTAAAAGTCCACAACCATACGCTGCGGTTTTGAATGATACGAACGCTTGCAATTCGTTGCATAGGGTGTTGCTCGATCGATAGGAGCTTGTTCGGATGGGTCCTCAATACATCTTGGTCTTCGCGGTATGCTTCCTGGCGTCGCTTCTGGGGCCGCTCTGTGGCATCGGCGGCGGCGTGATCATCAAGCCCGTGGTCGACGCGATGAACGTCATGAGCGTGAGCACGGTGAGCTTCCTCTCGAGCATGTCGGTGCTCATCATGTCGCTCTCCACGCTCGCGCAGAACGCGGCGAGCGGGCAGTCTGATATCGACGCGCGGGCGATGTCGCCCATCGCCGTCAGCTCCGCGGTGGGCGGCGTGATCGGCAAGATGTTGTTCAACAGGCTGGGGTCCGTGTTCCCCGACGCCGAGCTCGTCGGCGCGGTCCAGGCCGCCGTGCTCATCGTGCTCGCCGTCCTCGTGCTGGCCTACACGCTCAACAAGGCGCGCATCAAGGGCCTCAAGCTCGAGAATGCGTGGGCGCAGGCGCTCATAGGGTTCTGCGCCGGGGCGTGCTGGTCCTTCCTCGGCATCGGCGGCGGCCCCTTCAACCTGGCCATCCTCGTCTTCTTCTTCGCCATGGAGAGCAAGCCCGCCGCGCAGGCGTCGCTGTTCATCATCGCGTTCTCGCAGACGGCGAGCCTCATCTACACGCTGGCCACGGGCAGCGTGCCCGCGTTCCTCCCCGTGGTCCTGCTGGGCATGGCGGCGATGGCGGTGCTTGGGTCGGTCGTGGGGCGCCGCCTGCTGCGCCGGATGGACTCGGCGGCGGTCGATAAGCTCTACGTGTTCGCCCTCGTGCTCATCATCGTGATCTGCACGTACAATTTCATCCGGTTCTCGGTGCTCTAGTTCTTCGCCCCGAAACGGGATGCCGCGATAATGGAGCTGGAGCGCGGGCCTTCCTCTTCTGCCTTGAGGAGGTCGCCGTGTCCCGCTCGTCTCATGAGCGCCGATGGTGTTGAAGTCCTCTTGGCAATAAGTCGCGGCAGCGTCAGCCGCCAATTCAAAAAAGCCACAGGCGGAAGGCAAACCGCTTCAAAGCAAATTCACCCTCCAACAAATAGTGGATCCCCAACAAAGTCTTTAGCCTGAGCGAGCAGAGTTAAGCAGGCGTCAACGTGTCGTCTCCCAAGCCCGGCAGAGCAGCAACCTTAATATATTTCGCCGCCGCTCTGCCGGCCCCAGGCGACTCCGCGCACTTTACCTGCGTAAACAATGTGAGTGAAATATGAATCTCGATGGATACGCCCGCAGCCGTGTATACTAAACAGCTGTGTGAAACCAGGGGAGTATTCTGGCTGGACAAAATGCCTGCTTAATAGGGTTGTCAGGTAGTTCGGACACAATACAAGGCTGGGGAGCACGTCGTGTAAGTAGTGGTCCTCTAGGGGCGTACGCTCGGTGGTGTACGCATTGTCCCAAGACCACGCGAGAGTTGGGATCATATCTTGATCAGCATGATTCTCGGCCGCAAGATTGGCATGACCCAGGTTTGGGACGAGGACGATAACGTCGTTCCCGTCACGGTCATCCAGGCTGGCCCCTGCGCTGTCTCGCAGGTTAAAACTCAGGCAACCGACGGCTATGACGCCGTCCAGATCGGTTTCGGCGACATCAAGGCCAAGAACGTGAACAAGCCCATGGCTGGTCACTTCGCCAAGGCTGGCGTCGAGCCTGTCCGCTTCCTTCGTGAGGTCCGCGTCGAGAACGGCGAGGAGCACAAGGTCGGCGAGGTCGTCACCGTCGCTGATTTCGCTGATGTCGAGAAGGTCGACGTCATCGGTACCTCCAAGGGTAAGGGCTTCCAGGGTCGCATCAAGCGCTGGGGTCAGCGCCGCGGTCCTATGACGCATGGTTCTCACTTCCAGCGTCACCCCGGTTCTATCGGTCAGTGCGCCTATCCTGCGCGCGTCCTCAAGGGCGTCAAGATGGCCGGTCACATGGGTAACGAGCGCGTTACCGTCAAGAACCTTTCCGTTGTCCGCATCGATGCCGAGCAGAACCTCATCTTGGTCAAGGGCGCTGTCCCGGGTGCCAAGAATGGTCTCGTCGCCATCCGTATGGCCTAAGGGCCCAGCCCATTTAGCCCAGCGTCATACCAAGGAGAACACTTAAATGGCAAAGTTTGAAGTAAAGAACAGCGAGGGCAAGAAGGTCGCCGAGGCCGAGCTCGCCGCTGAGGTGTACGGCATCGAGCCGAACATCCACGTTATGCACCACATCGTCAAGTGCCAGATGGCCTCTTGGCGTCAGGGCACCCAGTCTGCTAAGGGTCGCTCTGAGGTTTCCGGTGGCGGCAAGAAGCCTTGGCGTCAGAAGGGCACCGGCCGTGCCCGCCAGGGTTCCATCCGTGCTGCCCAGTGGCGTCACGGTGGCGTCGTCTTCGCCCCCAAGCCCCGTTCCTACGCTAAGCGTATGAACAACAAGGAGGTCAAGCTGGCTATGCGCTCCGCGCTGTCCGCCAAGCTGGCCGATGGCGAGCTCGTGCTCGTCGACGACTACGGCTTCGAGAAGCCTTCCACCAAGGCTGCCGTCGCCATGCTCAAGGCTCTCGGCCTTGAGGGCAAGCGTCTGACCATCATCGTTCGCGATGAGGACGTCAACGCCTACCTGTCGTTCCGCAACATTCCCAAGACGTTCATCATCACCGCTGACGAGGCCAACACCTACGATCTCGTCAACAACAACGCTGTGCTGATGCCCGCCGACATCGCCGCTCACTTCGGGGAGGTGCTTGCATAAATGACCGCCCACGAGATCATCATCCGTCCGATCGTGTCCGAGCGTTCCTTCTCCGGCATGGAGCAGAACAAGTACACGTTCGAGGTCGCCAAGGATGCTAACAAGTATCAGATCAAGGACGCTGTCGAGGAGATCTTCGGCGTCAAGGTCGTTCGCGTGAACACCTTGACGGTCAAGCCCAAGACCAAGCGCGTGCGCTATGTCGCCGGCAAGACCCGTTCTTGGAAGAAGGCCATCGTCACGCTGGCCGAGGGCGACACCATCGAGGTCTTTGGCAACCAGGCCTAAGACTCGCTGCTGTTGAGTGAGCTCATGCCTCCCAAATAGGGGAGGCGAGAGCTCAAGGTTTCGGGCGTATAAAATGGACACGCCCGGAACCGTGTATACGTCCGGTGTCATCGCACCCGAGGCAGAACCTCGAATCCCTGTCTGCGATGGCTAACGGATTCCTATTGAAAGGGATTGTAATGGCTGTAAAGCACCTTAAGCCGACCTCCGCTGGTAGGCGTTGGCAGACGATCTCCGATTTCTCTGAGATCACCTGCACCAAGCCCGAGAAGTCTCTTCTCGAGCCCCTGCCCAAGAAGGCCGGTCGTAACAACAACGGCCGCATCACCACCCGCCACCAGGGCGGCGGCGTGAAGCGTCGTTACCGCGTGATCGACTTCAAGCGCAACAAGGACGGCGTGCCCGCCAAGGTTGCCACGATCGAGTACGATCCGAACCGTTCCGCTCGCATCGCTCTGCTGCACTACGCTGACGGTGAGAAGCGCTACATCTTGGCCCCCAAGGGCCTCGAGGTCGGTCAGACCATCATGTCCGGTTCTGACGCCGACATCAAGCCGGGCAACGCTCTGCCCCTCGCCGACATCCCCGTCGGTACGCTCATCCACGCCGTTGAGTTCCAGCCGGGCAAGGGCGCCGCTATCGCCCGTTCCGCCGGTAACTCCTGCCAGCTGATGGGTAAGGAAGGCAAGTACGCCATCGTCCGTATGCCTTCCTCCGAGATGCGTCGCATCCTCGTTACCTGCCGCGCCACCGTCGGTGAGGTCGGCAACGCCGATCACGCCAACATCGTCATCGGCAAGGCCGGCCGTAAGCGTCACATGAACGTGCGCCCGACCGTCCGCGGTACCGTCATGAACCCTGTCGACCACCCGCACGGCGGTGGCGAGGGCAAGAACCACACCTCTGGTCGTCCCTCTGTTACCCCCTGGGGTAAGCCGACGAAGGGCCTTCGTACGCGCAAGAAGAAGAAGGTCTCGAACCAGCACATCATTCGTCGCCGTAAGAAGTAATTTCGGATACCGAGTTTTAGGAGAAAGCACTTATGAGCAGAAGTCTCAAAAAGGGCCCGTTCGTGGAGACTCGCCTTCTCTCGCGTATCACCGCGATGAACGAGGCTGGCAAGAAGGACGTCGTGAAGACCTGGTCCCGCGCGTCCACCATCTTCCCCGAGATGGTTGGTCACACCATCGCCGTCCACGACGGCCGCAAGCATGTGCCCGTGTATGTTACCGAGTCCATGGTTGGTCACAAGCTCGGCGAGTTCGCGCCGACTCGTACGTTCCGTGGCCACAAGGCCAAATAGGGGGTTAACCGTAAATGGCAACTAAGTCTATTGAAACTGAGGCCACCGAGGTTCGCGCCGTCGCTAAGTACGTGCGTGTTTCCCCCAGCAAGGCCCGCCTGGTGGTCGATCTGATCCGCCGCAAGCCTGTCGCTCAGGCCTTCGACATCCTCCACTTCTGCGACCGCGCCGTCGCCGTGGATGTCGAGAAGGTTCTCCGTTCCGCCGTTGCGAACGCCGAGAACAACAACGGTCTGCGTGCCGACAACCTGGTTGTCGCCGCTGCCTATGTTGACGAGGGTCCGACGCTTAAGCGCATCCGTCCCCGCGCCAAGGGTTCCGCTTCTCGCATTCTGAAGCGTACTTCCCACATCACCGTCGTCGTTGCTCCTCGAAAGGAGGCGTAAAGCTGTATGGGTCAGAAAGTCTACCCCACCGGCTTCCGTCTTGGCATCACCGAGAACTGGCGCTCCCGCTGGTTCGCAGAGAAGGATTACGCTAAGACCCTCGGTAACGATCTCGAGATCCGCAAGTACCTCGAGAAGCGTCTTTCCCGCGCAGCTGTCTCCCGCGTCGAGATCGAGCGCGCTGGCGACAAGGTGAAGGTCATCATCCTCACCGCTCGCCCCGGCGTTGTCATCGGTAAGAAGGGTGCCGAGATCGATACCCTCCGCACCGAGCTCGAGAAGGTCGCTGGCGTCTCCAAGGGCCAGCTCTCCGTCGACGTTGTCGAGATCAAGCGCCCCGAGCTCGACGCCAACCTCGTTGCTCAGTCTATCGCCGAGCAGCTCGAGGGCCGCGTTGCCTTCCGTCGCGCTATGCGCAAGGCTGTCCAGTCTGCCCGCAAGGCCGGCGCTAAGGGCATCCGTATCCAGTGCTCCGGTCGTCTCGGCGGTGCCGAGATGGGCCGTCGTGAGTGGTACCGCGAGGGTCGCGTGCCTCTGCACACCCTCCGTGCCAAGATCGACTACGGCACGGCTGTCGCCAGCACCACCATGGGCGCTTGCGGCGTGAAGGTCTGGATCTACCTGGGCGAGAAGCTCCCGGGCCAGCCTGTTCCCAACCCTGCACTCGAGGGCTCTTCCCGTCCTCGTCGTCGTAACTCCGAGAGGAGGGGTCAGTAGTGCTTGCCCCTAAGCGTATTCTTCACCGCAAGGTGCAGCGTGGCTCCATGAAGGGCCAGGCCAAGGGTAATACCGAGCTGCATTTCGGCGAGTTTGGTATCCAGGCTCTCGAGGCCCATTGGATCACCAACCGTCAGATCGAGGCCGCTCGTATTGCCATGACCCGCTACATGAAGCGTGGCGGTCGTGTCTACATCACGATCTTCCCCGATAAGCCCATCACCAAGAAGCCTGCCGAGACTCGCATGGGTTCTGGTAAGGGTAACCCCGAGGAGTGGGTGGCCGTCGTCAAGCCCGGCCGCATCATGTTCGAGGTCAAGGGCGTGCCCGAGGAGGTCGCTCGCGAGGCTCTGCGTCTTGCACAGCACAAGCTTCCCATCAAGACCAAGATTGTTGCTGCTAAGAACGCTGAGCAGCGCATCGAGAAGGAGATGGCTGAGGAGGCCGCTCTCGAGGCCAAGTGGGCTGCTGAGGACGCCGCCGCCGCCAAGGAGGAGAACTAATGAAGCCCGCAGAGATTCGTGAGCTCTCGGACGCTCAGCTCGTTGAGAAGCTGAAGGAAATGCGTGCCGAGCTCTTTAACCTTCGTTTCCAGATGGCCACCAGCCAGCTGGACAACACCGCTCGCGTCAACACCGTGAAGAAGGACATCGCTCGCGTCCTTACGGAGCAGCGCGCCCGCGAGATCGCAGCGGAGAAGTCCGCTGTCGCCGAGTAGGACCTAAGGAGAGAACATGACTGATTCGCGTAACTCGCGTAAGGTCCGTACGGGTGTCGTTACCTCCGTCTCCGGTGCCAAGACCATTGTTGTCACCATCACCGAGCGCAAGCGTCACCCCAAGTACGGCAAGATGATGACCAGCTCCAAGAAGCTGCACGCTCACGACGAGGAGTGCACGGCTGGCGTGGGCGATACCGTCCGCGTTATGGAGACCCGTCCTATGTCCAAGATGAAGCGTTGGCGCCTCATCGAGGTCGTCGAGCGCGCTAAATAAGCAGTCGCCCTTACGACTTGTACGTTTCCGAAGATGTGCGTATGCCTGGCTTGCATACCACGGGCCGTATAAAGGCTGCGCACCTCTCTTCGGTTCTTAGTTCGGAGGAACATCTACCATGATTCAGATGCAAACCATGCTGAACGTCGCCGACAACTCCGGCGCTCGCAAGATTCGCTGCATCAAGGTGCTTGGCGGTTCCAAGCGTCGTTATGCAGGCATCGGCGATGTGTTCATCGGTGCTGTCCAGGAGGCTACCCCTGGCGCCAACGTCAAGAAGAAGGACGTTGTCCGTTGCGTCGTCGTTCGCACCGTTAAGGAGATCCGCCGCAAGGATGGCTCCTACATTCGCTTTGATGAGAACGCCTGCGTTGTCATCAACAACGATGGTTCGCCCGTCGGCACCCGTATCTTCGGGCCCGTCGCTCGCGAGCTTCGTGACAAGAAGTACATGAAGATCGTCTCGCTCGCTCCCGAGACCCTGTAGTTAGGGGAGATATATGTATATCAAGAAGGGCGATAAGGTCCAGGTTCTCTCTGGTAAGGATCGCGGCAAGCAGGGCGTTGTCCTGCGTGCTCTCCCCGCCGAGAACAAGGTCGTTGTCGAGGGCGTTTCGGTCGTCAAGAAGGCCGTCAAGCCCAACGCTGCCAACCAGCAGGGCGGCATCGTTTCGCAGGAGGCTCCCATCGACGCCTCCAACGTCAATCTCGTTTGCCCCGAGTGCGGTAAGGTTACCCGCGTTGGTCACGAGAAGGACGGCAAGAACAAGCTGCGCGTCTGCAAGAAGTGCGGCCACAAGTTCTAAGCTGCCCGCAACATCAAGTTGCTAGCAAAGGCCCGGATGCCCCACGGCACCCGGGCCTTTTTCTATCCCCACTCGATGGCTTCGGTTCTGCCGTCCCGTCATTCCGGTTGCATCCAGTTTTCGGTGCCGTCTCGGATCGAGTGCCGCCAGGTGACACCCTGTCGCGTTTCGTCGGCTTCGGGGACAAAAGTCGGGACAACTCCAAAAACTATTTTCGAACTCAGGGCTTTGAGTTTTTGTTTTTGTCCCAAAGGGCGCGGCGGGATGCCTTTGGAGGCTCGATAGCGCCGAAAACGCCCGTTTTGAAACTTAAATGCCTTTTCGCGTGCAAGCCGCCAGCTGCAATAGGAAGTGAATCAACGCAGGTGGCTTTCAAGCAGTTTGCAAAACTGCAGGTCGCAGGTCTTCATTGCCAGTAGGAGAAATGAGTAGTCTCAGGTGGCTTGCCCATGAGTTGACGAACGGGATTTGAGATTACGCTGACGTCCGGAAACGCTTCGAGCACGGCGTTACGTTTTTGGGGTTTGGGCGTAGCCCCTGCACCCGCGAGCGCGAGCCTTAAGCCCGCCGAGAGGGTGACGCGTCGAAAACGAAGGGGAAAGAGAGAAGGGGCCGTCCCTATCATTCAGGTTGCGACCGAAGAAGACAAGGAGACCCCCTGAGCCTGAATGATGCCCCACAGACCGCGTCCGACCGAGCTCAAGCCGAGCTTTTCCTGACGTCCGCCTTCGCGAAGATGATGGCTGGATTGGCTATGGATTGGCAACACTTATTTGGACGATTCCGGGAGGGACGGCCCCGCCTCCCTGAACTCGACCGGCGACATGTAGCCCAGCGTCGAGTGGATCCTGAAGTTGTTGTACCAGTGCACGTAATCCAAGAGCTTGGCTCGGAGCTCGCGCGTCCCTCCTCGGTCCTTCGGAGTGGCCGACGATCTCCCCGTTGCAGAGGTCGACGAGCAGGCAGACGTAGTTCCACGACGCCCCGACGCGCACGCAGGCCAAGTCGCTGCATATATGGGTGCACGGCGCCCTGCCGCCGAAGCCGCGCGCGACGACGTTCGACACGTCGGCCTCGTTGACCGCCCCGGGGTGCACCTTGAACCTTTTCCTGCCGTATGCGCCGGCCAGGCCGTTCTCCCTCATGATGCGGCAGACGCGGCGCCGGCTGACGGTAACGCCCGACCTCCCGGGCGACGCCTTGATCTTGCGCGATCCGTTCCGGCCCTTGCTGGCGGCGTGCGCCGCCGCGGCCGCCGTCGCCCCCCGACATTAAGGTCCTCAAGGGCCGCGTCGTCTCCGGCGACCAGTTCGTCTCGCCCGCGGAACAGAAGGAGCGAATCCTCGCGACCTTCGGCGACCTGTGCTGCGAGATGGAGGGCTGCACCATCGCGCAGGCCGCTTATCTCAACGGCGTGCCCCTCGTCGTCGTGCGCGCCATCAGCGACAAGCCCTGCGCCGAGGGCCGGGTCGTCGACTACAACACCTTCGAGAAGAAGGCCGCCTGCGACTGCGCCCGCATCGCCGCGCGCATGGTTAAGCTTTAGGCCCTGCGCGCCGGGGCCCTTTCCAAAGCGAAGTGTCGAGCCGAAGTGTTGAGCGTCGGCCCTGAATGTTCAATGGCCGTTGTTTTCTGCCCCTCAAGTGGTGGACTTTTCCTCGGAGCTGTTGATTCCCCCACGCGCCCCCTTCCGTTCTCTGTTCTCCCCTTATACTCCTTGTACGAGGAGGTAAGAAGTCATGGACAAGACCACACAGGACAGCTTGGCAAAGAAACCCGTCGACATGAGGGACAGGATTCTCGAGCATCTCGAGGCCCTCACCTCTGCCGTCTCGCTCGACGACCTTGCCCGTCTGTCCACCTCCGACATCGCCGAGACGCTCATCATCTCCAGGAGCCTGGCGAGCCAGTACCTCAACGACCTTGTTCGCGCCGGTCTTGTGGTTAAGGTGGCGGGCAGGCCTGTCCGTTATTTTCATCGCCGCGCGTTCCAGAAGCGTTTTCAGGTAAAGCTCTCTGCAAGCGAGTACGCCTCGCTCGCCGACCTCATCCAGGCGACGGGAATCGCCGATCACCGCGACTTCGCGCGTGCCGTGGGCTTCGACATGAGCCTCAGCTCCGTTGTCGAGCAGTGCAAGGCTGCGGTTCAGTACCCTCCGTTTGGCCTGCCCATCCTCTTGAGCGGCGGCGTGGGTGTCGGTAAGTCTTTCCTTTCTCGCCTTGTGTACGAGTACGGCAAGAACCAGGGCTTGCTGTCCCGCGACTCCTCCTATGTGCGCATCGACTGCGCCGGGGTCCCGGACGCCGCCTCGTTCAACGGGCTTCTTGACGAGTCGATCGCGAAAGCGCGCGGGAGTGTGGTCTTTGTCAACGGCATCGAGGCACTCTCTCCCTCTGCGATGGAGCACTGCCTTGCGACGGCCCTCGGGCTCGATGCCTCCCAGGATGCGCCGCGCGCTCGCCTCGTTCTTTCGACGACGCTTTCCGCCGATGACCTGAAGGTTTCCTCGGCCTACAGCAAAATGCCCATCTGTGCCCGCGTCCCCTCACTCAAGGAGCGGACCCCCGAGGAGCGCGAGGATCTCATCTTGAGCTTCCTGCGCAGCGAGGGGTGCCGAATCGGTTCTGATGTGAAGATCAGCCGCGGCGCATACCGTTGCCTCGTGAACGCGGACTTTTCCGATAACATCGCCGGCTTGCGCGCCTGCGTGACGAACTGCTGTGCCAAAGCGTTCCTCAATCGCGAGGGCGACTACGTCGTCGTTCGCCCGTATCTTCTTCCCAGCGGGCTCCTCTCCTCCGCGCAGATCGATCAACAGCCCGACGATGGCGTTCTGATCGACGCGTCTCTGGATGCCGCCGAGAGCACAGGGCCGGTCGAGCAGGCGCTCGATGCCCTGTGCTCCCTCGATGAGCGATTCTGCGCCGGGGAGCTCTCTGTCTCCGAGCTTGTCTCGCAAGCTGTCTCCGCTGTGCGCGGCGTTGAGGATCACTTGATCTTCGACCACGGCGTCGCCTCCTCGAGGTCGCGCGCCTTCGAGCGCGTCGTGGGCGCGGTCCTTGCCGACGCAGGCTCTTCTTATGGCATCGAGCTTTCGAGGAAGGTCGCTTTTCTACTGGCCCAGGAGATTTGCCTGCAGTTGTGGCCGGGTATCGGCCTGGCTAAGCGAAAGTCTGCCTGTGCGGAGCAAATCTCCCATCTCCTCGGTGCCGTGACCTCCGAATTGCCGTTTGCCTCGAGTGTCTCCGATCAGGTCGCCGCAGACGTGGAAGGGGCGCTGGGAATCTCGCTCGATCACTTCACGAAGACGCTTCTGACGCTGTGCGTCGCATCGGAGTCTCGCGATGCGAAGGCCCTTCGGACGCTCTGCGTCATCTTGTCCCACGGCTACTCAACGGCGACGAGCATCGCCGACGCGGCGAACCGTATGCTCGGCATGCATGTGTACGAGGCTGTCGACATGCCCTACGACCAGCAGCTGAAGGACATCGTCGGTCCGCTCCAGCGCCTCGTCGACCGCCATTCCTACTGCACCGGGGTCGTGTTCCTCGTCGACATGGGCTCCTTGGAGGAGGCCTATAAGGCCCTCGAGAACGTTACCGACTCCACTATCGGCGTGGTGAACAACGTCTCTACCGGTCTTGCGCTCGAGATCGGGGTCGGGCTGCTCGGCGGCAAGTCCATCGCCGAGGTTCTTGGCGATGCGACCGCCGCGTGCGTGACGCACTGCAAGGTGATCGAGCGCGTCAACCGTGAGGACGCCATCGTCTTCTGCTCCGAGTCCGGGGTCGACGCCGCGGAGAGGATACGCCAGCTCGTCTCGCAGAGCCTCCCGCGCACCATAGGCGCGCGCCTGCTCACGAGGCCCTTCAAGCAGCTCGTCGCGAACGGGTCGAACGACGCCGTTTTCTCCGAGCACCGCGTCTGCGCCGTCATCGGCACGGGAGACCCCGGGGTCGCCTCCGTCCCCTTCGTCGCCCTCGAGGACATCATGTCGACGGCGTCCGCCTCTAAGGTTGATGCCGTGTTCGGCAGGTGGCTTGACGCTTCCGAGCTCTCTTCTTTCCACGAGAAGCTGCTCTCGAACATGACGCTGCAGAACGTCATCCGCTCCATCACCATCCTCGACCCGGAGCGGCTATTCCATGAGATCGAGAGCGCCGTGCACGAGCTTCAGCGCAGGACAGGCGAGAAGATCGGCAGCAACGCCATCATTGGGCTCTACGTTCACCTCTGCTGTCTCGTCGAGCGCCTTGTTACCAGAAACCCCATTGAGACCTACGTTGGCCAGGACCGCTTCGAGGAGGAACGCGCCGATTTCATCGAGTCCTTCAGGCAGAGCTTCTCGAGCATCTCGACGCGCTATCGCGTAGAGGTTCCCGTAAGCGAGATCGCATATGTCTTCGACTACATAAGCGTGAGCGCCGCCCCGGCGCGAGAAGAGCGCCTCGGCTCCTCGGACCTCCTGCTCGACGAGTGACCTTCCCCGCGCCGCCGCAAGCTGACCGCGCGTCCTCAATAATCCGATAACCCCTTGCCCGGCGCGAATCCGGATAGCGCCGAGGCAGTACCGAACGTAAAACTTCATTTGATAGGAGCAAACATGAGTGTTGTTATGGCACGAATCGACAATCGCCTGCTTCACGGCATCATCGTGACGCAGTGGGCCCCGGTGTCGGGCGCGACCCGAGTCATGGTCATCGACGACAAGGTCGCCGGCGACGAGGTCCTGAAGTCCACCATGAGGATGGCGCGCCCCGCGGGCATGGCCGTTTCGATCATCTCCGAGCAGACCGCGCTCAAGAACTTCGCCGCGGGCAAGTACGACCGCGAGAAGGTCTTCGTCATCGCCAAGGAGCCCGAGACGATGCTTCGCCTGGTCGAGTCGGGCGTCGAGCTCCCGTCGCTGGTCGTCGGCGGCTCGCTCGTCAAGGAGGACGGCATCCAGCTCACCCAGCGCGCCTACGCCTCCGCCGAGAACGTCCAGAGCTACAAGGCGCTCATCGCCCGTGGCGTCAAGGTGACGGCCCAGTTCGTGCCCGCCGACAAGCCCGTCTCCGTCGCAGACCTCATCTAAGGGGGAAATATGGTCAACTTCACTATCCTGCAGGTCGTCCTTTTGACCCTGCTGGCCTTCATCAAGCACGTGGACTACTACGGCATCCCGATGATCTTCGTCAATTACGCCGTTTTCTGGGGCCTCATCACCGGAGTCGTCATGGGCGACTGGAAGACCGGCCTTGTCATCGGCGGCACCATTCAGCTCATGCAGCTCGGCGTCGCGGGCTTCGGCGGCTCCTCCATTCCCGACTACGGCACGATGGCCATCATCGCCACCGCCTACGGCGTGACCCTGGGCTCCGACACGGGCCTCGCCATCGGCCTGCCGGTCGGCATGCTCGGCATCCAGCTCGACGTCGTCGCCAAGATCCTCAACGGCTTTGTCGTCGAGAAGTCCCAGAAGTTCTGCAACGAGGGTAAGTTCAATCAGATGAACGCCATCCTGTGGGTCTGCCCCGCGCTCTTCGGCCTGTGCGCCGCCCTGCCCGTCTTTGTCTCCGTGACGCTCGGCCAGCCCGCCGTCAACTGGCTCCTCGAGGTCATGCCCCAGTGGTTCCTCTCCGGCCTCACCCTCGCCGGCAAGATGCTCCCGGCCGTCGGTATCGCCATGCTGCTCCGCTACATGCCAACCGCCAAGTACTTCCAGTACCTGCTCGCCGGCTTCTTCCTCTCGGCCTTCCTGAACGTGCCCATCATCGGCGCCGCCATCGTCGGCGTTGCCCTCGCGATTGCGTTCTACCAGCGTGCCGAGAGGGACACCGAGCTCGCCGCCCACGCTTCCGCAGACGCCTTCATCGGAGAGGATGAGTAACCATGGAAAACGAGAACATCACCGCCGTCGCCGAGGGCAAGCCCTCCGGCTACAAGGTCACCAAGAAGGACCTGCGCAACGCGAACTGGCGCTGGCTCATGAGCGTGTGCACCTTCAACTACCAGACCCAGCAGGGCGCCTCAGTCGCCTACGCCCTCTCGCCGGTCCTGAGGAAGATCTACACGAACGACGAGGACTATAAGCAAGCGCTCAACAACCACTTCCGCTACTACAACACCCAGCCTTGGCTCGCCGCCATCATCCTTGGCGCCTGCGTGGCCATGGAGGAGCGCGACGGCCTAGCGGCGGCGGACGCCGTCCAAGACCTGAAGATCGGCACCATGGGACCGCTCGCCGGCGTCGGCGACTCCCTGCTCATGACCATGATCCCGACCATCATGGGCTCCATCGCCGCCTACATGGCCATCGAGGGCAACCCCGTGGGAGCCGGCATCTGGTTCGCGCTCATCCTGGCCATCTTCTGGGTCCGCATGCACGCCCTCGAGTTCGGCTACAAGCAGGGCGTGAAGCTCGTCACCGACTTCAGCGAGAAGCTTCCCAACCTCACTGCCGCCGCCTCCGTGCTCGGCCTCACCGTGGTCGGCTGCCTCATCGCCTCGGTCATCGGCGTCACCTGCCCGATTAGCTTCAGCTTCGGCGACGTCGCGATGGAGATTCAGCCGCTGCTCGACAAGATCCTGCCTGCCATGATCCCCGCCGCCATCACGGGAAGCGCGTATTACCTTCTTACCAAGAAGAACGCGAGCATGACGGCCCTCATCCTCGTGGTGATCGTCCTCGCGATGGTCGCCTCCGCCGCCGGCATCCTCGCCTAGCTTCGACCCAAGAGATTGGTGAATCAATGAGAAAGATAGTTGTGGCGAGCCATTCCCTTCTCGCCCAGGGCTTCAAGGACACCCTCGAGTTCCTTACGGGTAAGGGCGACGCCGTCAACGCCGTGTGCGCCTACGTGAACGACAACGGCGAGGGGCTCGACGCGGCGGTCGAGGCGGCTCTTTCGGGCACTGACGAGGTCGTCGTCCTCACCGACGCGTACGGCGGCAGCGTGAACCAGCGCTTTTCCCGCTTCGCCTCCGACCGGATCCACGTGATCGCGGGTGTCAACCTCCCGCTCGCCATGACGGTCGCGCTCGCGCGCCCCGACGAGAAACTCGACTTCGACGCCCTCGTCAACGAGGCGCGCCAGCAGATCATCTACGTGAACGGTGCCAGTTCCGCCGAGTGCGACGACGACGAATAGAGGAGGTCGACGATGAGAGAGTTCCTTAAGGACGTGTGGATGCACGGCGGTGAGGAAAGCCGCGCCATCACCCCCGAGAACATCACGGGCGAGAAGGGCCGCGCCGCCATGTCGGCCAGCCACCTCGGCGTCGGCCGCAAGGGCTCGTGCTGCGTGCCCCTTGAGTCCGGCGAGACCATCACGCTCGCGGACATCGAGGGCCCCGGCATCATCCGCCACATCTGGATGACCGTCCCCGACAAGACCTCCGCCGGCAGCTTCGTCATGCGCGACCTCGTGCTGCGCTTCTACTGGGACGACGAGGAGACCCCCTCGGTCGAGTGCCCTGTCGGCGACTTCTTCTGCAACGGCTTCGGTGAGCGCGCCATCGTCAACTCGATGCCCATCTGCGTGAACCCGACGGGCGGCATGAACTGCTACTTCGAGATGCCCTTCAGGAAGCACGCCAAGGTCACGCTTACGAGCGAGCACCCCGGGTTCATTAAGTACATCTTCTACACGTTCAACTACGCGCTCACCGACGTGCCGGACGACGCCATGTACTTCCACGCCCGCTTTAACCGCGAGCGCAGCACCCGCAGGGGCGTCGACTACACCGTGCTCGACGGCGTGCGCGGCAAGGGCTACTACGTCGGCACCTACATGGCCCTGTGCGCCCTGGAGCGCTATTGGTGGGGCGAGGGCGAGATGAAGTTCTTCCTCGACGGCGACGAGGAGTTCCCCACGGTCACCTCGACGGGAGCCGAGGACTACTTCGGCGGTGCCTGGGCCTTCCTCGACAGGCCGCCCCACGCGCTGCCCGAGGCGCAGTGCTTCAACACGCTGTTCGCCGGCTACCCGTACCGCTCGACGCGCGACGCCACGCGCGACCGCTTCAGCGCGGGCAAACCGAACCCGAACCCGATGCTCGCGACTAACGACGACGCGCTGCCCAGGCACGGCCTCTACAGGTGGCACCTTCCCGACCCGATCTCGTTCAAGGAGGACCTGCGCGTGACGTTCCAGGACCTCGGCAACGACGACATCAAGCTCTACGAGCGCGAGGACGACATCTCCACCGTCGCCTACTGGTACCAAAGCGAGCCGCACGCCGTGCTCGCCCCGTTTGCCGCAAGGCAGGACCGCGTGCCCAGGTAGGGTCGCCTCGAAACAAGCCAACGTTATGGGCGCCCGCGGTTGACCATGACTGCGGGCGTCCCTTTGTAAGGAGGATCACATGAGCGAAAAGCAAATGAGGCTCGGCGCCCTCGAGGCCGGCGGGACCAAGATGGTCTGTGCCGTGGTGTCCGGCGACGGCGAGGTCCTCGACCGTATGGAGACCCCGACGCTTACGCCCGCCGAGACCGTCCCGCAGATGATCGAGTGGTTCACCGCCCGCGATGTGGACGCGTTGGGCATCGGCGCCTTCGGCCCGACCTGCGTCGACCCCAACGACGAGCGCTACGGCTCCATCCTCCAGACGCCCAAGCTCGCGTGGCGAGGCCATGGTCTTCGCGCCGCGTTCGCCGACGCCCTCGGGATTCCGGTGGCCTACGACACGGACGTGAACGTTGCCTGCCTCGGCGAAGTGGTCTTCGGCTGCTGCAAGGGGCTCGAGGACGCCGTCTACGTGACCATCGGCACCGGCGTGGGCGCGGGCGTCATGTGCGCGGGCAGGCTCCTTCACGGCATGCTGCACCCCGAGGCCGGCCACATGCTGGTAAGGACCCGTCCCACCGAGGAGGGACGCTGCGTCTGCCCGAGCCACGCGAGCTGTCTCGAGGGCCTCGCCTCCGGCCCCGCCATCGCCGCGCGCTGGGGAAAGCCCGCGGCCGAGCTCGCGGACAACGATGAGGTGTGGGCGCTCGAGGGGGATTATCTGGGGCAGATGTGCGCGAACCTCGTGCTCATGTACTCGCCTCGCCGCATCGTCCTCGGCGGCGGCGTGATGCACCAGGAGCAGCTCTACGGCATCGTCCGCAAGAAGACCCTCGAATATCTGGGTGGCTACATCCAGACCGCCGAGCTTAAGGACATGGAGAGCTACATCTGCGCCCCGGGCTGCGGCGGCGACCAAGGAATCCTCGGCGCGGCCGAGCTGGCAAGAAGGGCGCTCGCGTAACTTGCGCTCTCTCCGCCATACAACGCGTTAAGAAAAGACGAGCGCTTCTTGCCAATTGGGCGGCAAGAAGTGCTCGTCTTTTGCATTTGTTTTTGGGGCAGGACGCCCCGCCTCCGCTAGAGTCCCTGGACCGCCACACCCACGAGGTTTGGACCGGTGTGGACAAGAAGCGCGGGGCTGATGTCGGAGCGGACGACCTCCACCGCGTTGGCCACGCGCTCGCACAGGGCCTGCTCCATGCGGTCGTAGAGGTCGGCGTGGGCCGAGGTGCGGCTCGCGGCAAAGCGCACCTTGGGGTGCTTCTCGACGATGGCGGCGATGAGCTTGACCTCGGTGCGATGCGGTACTTGCACAGCCATTTCGTGTACGCGAGGCTGTTGGCTTTCTGGGCCACGGCAATCACCTTCCCCCTAGTATGATGACCTGAACAATCCTCATGCTAGGGGGAAGGTTTTTGTCGCGTAGCGGAAATTGGCCTCCACCCGCTGAGCGGGTGGCTTTCTATGCCGCGCGTGCCGCGCGGCACGGACTAAATCCATGAATAAAAACGAGGAAGGCCACGTCCGGCCTCCCTCGCAAAGAGTCTCTGATTGCTCCCACTCATTGGGGACAGACTTACATGAGTGATTGCACTCATTGGGGACAGACTTAAATGAGTGCTCTTGAAATGCCGGCGCCTGGGGACGTTCTTTTTCTGTCTGCAGTTTGGGACGTTCCTTTTCTGTCGGCAGTTTGGGACGGTCCTTAGAGCTGCAGCGCGTCATGAGCGACGAGGCGAAGCGGATCATCCTGTCTTTCGAGTTCTAAGCAGAATTCCCCGTCTCTGAGTAATGATTAGTGCGCATTTGTGCGTATTCGTGTGCGTAGGATTGCGTGGCTATGCGTGTATAAGCGCCGTCTGCTGCTGTATTATGACCATTTGGCGGTTATATACGCAAAAGTACGCACATACGCGCTAATTTGTGCGAATATAGAGACGGCAGAAATGTTAGACGCTCCATGACCCAGGAGGCACATATGGCAGATTCCAAGCAGGCTCCACTCGACGCCGCGGCAGCCGCCAAAGCAGCATTCGCTTCGGTCCAGGACAAGCCGTTCCCTAACGACATCTTTACGGCTCCCGAGCTCCGCTGGGCCGTGATCGGGTGCGGCGTTATCGCCAACCAGATGGCCCAGTCCCTCGCTCTTGCCGGCCGCAAGCTCGCGGGCGTCGCCAACCGCACGCTGTCCAAGGCTCAGACTTTTGCCGAGCAGTATGGCATCGAGAAGGTCTATGACACAGTCGAAGACCTCTACGCCGATCCGGACATCGACGCTGTCTATATCACCACGCCGCACAACACGCATATCACCTATCTGCGTGCCGCGCTGGCCGCCGGCAAGCACGTGCTCTGCGAGAAGGCCATTACCCTCAACTCTGCCGAGCTCGACGAGGCCCGCGCCATCGCCGACGAGCACAACGTGGTCCTTATGGATGCCACCACGGTGCTCCACATGCCGCTGTATCAGGAGCTGCGCCGTCGCATGGATGCGGGCGACTTTGGCCACATGAACCTCGCCCAGCTCAACTTTGGCAGCTATAAGGAGTACGGCGACCTGACCAACCGCTTCTACAACCGCAGCCTTGCCGGCGGCGCCATGCTCGACATTGGCGTGTATGCCCTGTCCGTCATGCGCCTCTTTATGGCAAGCCAGCCCGCTGAGGTCGTGTCTCTGGGCAACACCTGTGAGACTGGCGTTGACGTCGCGGGCGGCATTGTCTGCCGAAACGCCGAGCAGCAGCTGGGCGTCGTGAGCCTTACGCTCCACTCGAAGCAGCCCAAGCGCTCGGTCATCAGCTTTGACAAGTGCTATATCGAGGTCAACGAGTATCCGCGTGCCGACCATGCGATCATCGTGTGGACTGCAGACGGTCACCGTGAGGAGGTCCACGCCGGCACCGAGGCCTACGCGCTGTGCTACGAGATGGCTGACCTCGAGAAGGCCGTCGCCGGCGATGATTCCAAGCGTGAGCTTCTGGATTATGCTTCTGATGTTATGGAGCTGATGACTAAGCTCCGTGCCGATTGGGGAGTCGTCTACCCCGAGGAGGAGTAAGCGATGCTCGCGGAAGATAGGCTCAATGCGATCGTCTCGATGGTGCAGCAGGCTGGTTCAGTAACGGTGCCAGAGCTTGCCGATGCCCTAGGTGTGACGGCTTCTACCATTCGACGCGACCTGCAGACGCTTGACCGAGCGCACCGCATCGCCAAGGTGCACGGTGGCGCGACAAGCCTTGAGCGCGCGCACGTGACGCGCGACTTAACGATCAGTGAGCGCAGTGATCTCCATAACGACGACAAGGAGCGCATCTGCGCCCGTGCGGCGGCGCTTGTGGAGCCCGATAGTTTCGTGTATATCGATTCGGGTTCCACGACCCTCAAGCTCATCGAGCATCTTCCGCATCTCGAAGGGGTTACCTATGTGACTGATTCCGTGCTCCATGCTCAGCATCTCGCTTTGCGCGGCATGCGTACCGTGGTGCTGGGCGGCGAGCTCAAACCCGAGACCGAGGCGCTCGTTGGCCCCGATGCCTTGGCAACTCTAGAACGCTACAACTTCAACTGCGGCTTTTGGGGCTCCAACGGCATTGCCGCCGAGCAGGGTTTTACGACTCCCGATATCGAGGAAGCGCAGGTCAAGCGTATCTCGATGCGCCATACGGCCAAACGCTTCGTAATCTCGGACGCCAGCAAATTTGGCATGGTGGCGCCCGTCAAGTTCGCGGACTTCCGCGACGCAACAATTATTACCGCGGGCGAGGTGCCCGCAAAGTACCGGGCAATGGACAACGTCATCACGGTCTAGCGACGGGGCAAGGCCAAAATCATTTAGTTCTCTCAATAGAAAAGCGGCAACGTCCATTACGGGCGTTGCCGCTTTCGTTGTCTGCCGGTTTGTCGGCTTATAGGACAAAATGTGTGTCCCGATAGAACATCCGTTTCCATCCATTAA
>JAHYYO010000017.1:0-32660 GCA_019424925.1 Collinsella sp. | reverse complement strand
CGTCGAGTAACTGCGCCAGGCGTTCGTAAGTCACGGGCTTGAGCAGATAGTCGAAAGCGCGGACCTCGTAGGACTCCAGTGCAAACTCGGGCGATGAGGTGAGAAACACCAGGCACACGGCGGTATCGGTCTGGCGCAATTCGCGCGCGGTATCCATGCCGTTAACGAGCGGCATGATCATGTCGAGCAGGATGATGTCGGCGCGCGATGTGGCATGGCGGGCCAGCAGGTCCTCGCCGCGCGTGACGAGCGCAACATCGACCGCCGTGCCCGTCTCGCTCGACCAACGGTCGATCATTCGGTGCAGTCTATCTAGAAAAGCGACGTCGTCGTCGCAGGCAATAATCTTGAGCATTCGGCCCCCTTAGTAATTCGATTTTGCCACATTGGGTGCGGACCGCTCGCGGAGGCGTGTCCCGTTTGCGCCCCACGGCGTGCAACTCGCGCCGAGCGGAATTGCGGTGGCGAAAGATGCCTCCTGCGCTATCGAGAGCTCGGCTGTCCTCAGCTTGCCAGTTCGAAAATGGACCCGCCTCAAGATTGAATCTTTATTCCAACTTTACACCTGGCTTTACAGCTGTCTTGTCAGCTGTAAAGCCAGGTGTCATACTAAAGTCCCAAGATTCGCCAAAAGAGAGGGGCCTTGATGGCACAGAGCGCGAACATGGATGCATCGGAGCTTGCACGCGATATCGCGGCTGGCCTGGCATCGGCAACGACGGCAACGGAGCGCGCGGCACTGGTGCCCGCAGAGCTCGTCGAGGCCATTCAGCGACTAAAAACCCAACGTGACGCGGTGATCCTGGCGCACTACTATGTGGCGCCCGAGGTCCAAGCCGTTGCCGACTTCGTCGGCGACAGCTTCTACCTGGCTAAGCTCGCCAAGAGCCTGCCGCAGCAGACCATTGTGCTGTGCGGCGTGGAGTTTATGGGCGAGAGCGCCAAGCTGCTCAATCCCACCAAGACCGTGCTGCTGCCCGAGCCGGGCGCGGACTGCCCCATGGCGCACATGGTCAAGCGCGAGACGGTCGACGCCGCCCGCGCCGAGTATGGCGACGACCTTGCCGTGGTGTGCTACGTCAACTCGACGGTCGAGATCAAGAGTTGGAGTGACGTGTGCGTTACCAGCTCTAATGCCGTCAAGATCGTCTCCGAGCTGCCGCAGCAGCACATCTTGTTCATTCCCGACCAGAACCTGGGCCGCTTTGTGGCCGAGCAGGTGCCCCAAAAGCACGTCATCCTCAACAACGGCTACTGCCCGCGTCATCACATCATCACCGTCGAGCAGATCGTCGACGCGCAGGAGGCGCACCCCGACGCGCTCGTGCTGGCGCACCCCGAGTGCAAGGCCGACGTCCTGGCCGAGGCCGACTACATCGGCTCCACTGCCGGCATCATCAAGTATGCCGAGGAGTCGGACGCGAGCGAGTTCATCATCGTGACGGTCCGCGGCGTGCTCTACGAACTCGAGCGCCGCTGCCAGGGCGCCGGCAAGAAGTTCTACTTCCCTGCGGTGCAGCCCACCTGCGTCAACATGGATCTCATCACGCTCGAAAAGCTCGTGCACTGCCTGGAGACGGGCGAGGGCGAGGTGCAGATCGGCGTGTCGGACGAGGCCGCCGATCAGGCCAAGCTCACGCTCGACCGCATGCTCGAGTACGCGGCGCGCTAAGCCAATGTGACATGAGGGACCATCCCCTATGCCACATTACAAGGGAGAGGACTCCTGTGGAAACCAAACAATACCCCGATATGGAGTGTGACGTCGTCATTGCCGGTTGCGGCGTGGCGGGCCTGTATGCGGCTCTCAATCTGCCGACGAGCATGCGCGTAGTCATGCTCTCCAAGGGCGCCGTCGATGAGTGCGATTCGATGCTCGCGCAGGGCGGCATCTGCGTGCTGCCCGAGGGTTCTGACTACGATGCCTTCTTTGAGGACACCATGCACGCCGGCCATTACGAGAACCGCCGCGAGAGTGTTGACATCATGATCCGCTCGAGCCGTTCGGTCATCAACGATCTGCTGGCCATGGGTGTGGACTTTGAGCGCAAGCCTGGCGGCAGCCTCGACTTTACCCGCGAGGGCGCACACAGCCGCCCGCGCATTGCCTTCCATGCCGACGTCACGGGCAAGGAGATCACGACCAAGCTGCTCCAGGCCGTCCGTAAGCTGGACAACGTGCAGATTCTGGAGCACGTGGCCATGACCGACATCCTGACGGCAGAGCGCGACGGCGCTACGGTGTGCACCGGCGTCGTTGCCGTTGGCGTGGACGAGGGCGATTCGATCCGTCCCGCTGACGAGCTGGCACATGCCGCCGAGGGCGTGCATGCCGGCGAGCCGTTTAAGATCCATGCCCTCCATACGCTGTGGGCAACGGGCGGCATCGGCGGCGTGTACGACCACTCGACCAACTACCCGCAGCTCACGGGCGATGCCTGCTACATCGCGCAGGAGCATGGCATTACGATGGAGCACCTGGACTACGTGCAGATCCACCCCACGGGCTTGTTCTCACCGCAGCCGGGTCGCACCTTCCTGATCAGCGAGAGCTGCCGTGGCGAGGGCGCGATTTTGCTCAACGCCGCCGGAGAGCGTTTTACCGACGAGTTGCAGCCGCGCGACGTGGTCGCCGCCGCTATTCGCGAGCAGATGAAGCAGGACGGCACCGAGCACGAGTGGCTGAGCTTTGCCCCCGTCGAGCGCGACGCGGTGACCGGGCACTTCGCTAACATCCGCGCGCGCTGTCTTGAGGACGGTCGCGACATCCTGGACGAGCCCATCCCCGTCACGCCCACACAGCACTACTTTATGGGTGGCGTGTGGGTCGACAAGGACGGCCGCACCTCGATGCCCGAGCTCTACGCCGCCGGCGAGACGGCCTGCAATGGCGTGCACGGCAAGAACCGCCTGGCTTCCAACAGCCTGCTCGAGTCTCTGGTTTGGGGCCGCCGCGCCGCGTGGTACATGCGCACCGGCAAGTCGCTGGCCGTGGAGCAGGCCGGTGAGCCCGCGCTTGACGGGCGTCACCGCGCCCTGAGCGCCGATACCCTTGCAATCGATGGTTTGGCCCGTGCCGCCGGCACGCAGGCCGTGGAGGAGTAGACCATGAATCCCATTACCATGAAGCTCGTCGTCGATGATCTGATTTTGCAGGCTTTGCGCGAGGACATTACGTTTGAGGACGTGAGCACGGCGAGCGTGTGCCCCACGGCGCGTCCCGCCACGGTGGAACTCATCGCCAAGGCCGACGGCATTATCGCCGGCCTGGACGTGTTCGCCCGCACCTTTGAGCTGCTGGATTCGCAGAGCTCGGTGCTCTTTGATGTTGCCGACGGTGACGAGGTGCACGCCGGCGACCACGTGGGCCAGGTGCGCGGCGACGCGCGCGTGCTGCTTTCGGGCGAGCGCGTGGCGCTCAACTACCTGCAGCGCATGAGCGGTATCGCCACCTACACACACAGCATGGCGGCGGCGCTCGAGGGTACCAAGACCGTGCTTGTCGACACGCGCAAGACCACACCGGGCATGCGCGTCTTCGAGAAGGCCGCAGTCGAGATCGGCGGCGGCAGCAACCACCGCTATAACCTGTCGACGGCTGTCATGCTCAAGGACAACCACATCGACGCCGCCGGTGGCGTGGCGCGCGCGATTGAGATGGCGCGCGCCCATGCGTCGTTTACCACGACGGTCGAGATTGAGTGCGAGAACCTGGATATGGTGCGCGAGGCCGTGGAGGCCGGCGCCGACATCATCATGCTCGACAACATGACCCACGACGACATGGCTGCCGCGATTGAGCTTATCGCCGGTCGCGCCAAGACCGAGTGCTCGGGCAACGTGGACGTCAACAATATCCGCGCGCTCGCCGACCTGGGTGTTGACTTTATCAGCTCGGGGGCGTTGACGCACTCTGCGCCGATTCTCGACCTCTCGCTCAAGCACCTGCGTCTGCTGGACGGTAAATAATGGACGCCCGCGAGCGTCGCCGTGCCATCATGGCCGTGCTCGAGGGAGCCAAAGATCCTGTCTCGGGCAGTGCGCTCGCCCACGAGGTGGGTGTGAGCCGTCAGGTCGTGGTGCAGGACATCGCCCTGCTGCGCGCCGACGGGCACGATATCGTCGCCACCAATCGCGGCTATGTACTACAGGAGGCGACGAGCAGCCCGGCTGTGCCCACGCGTCTGGTCAAGGTACGCCACAGCGTGGAGCAGGCGGGCGATGAGCTCACGAGCATCGTCGACGCGGGCGGCGCCGTGCTCAACGTGATCGTCAACCATCGCGTGTACGGCAAGATCACGGCCGATCTGGATATCCGTAACCGCCGCGATATCGAGCGCTATCTGCATGACATTGCCAGTGGCAAGAGCTTTCCGCTGCTGACGGTAACCAGCGGCTATCACTTCCACCGCATTGCGGCGGAAGACGAGCAAACCCTCGACGAGATCGAGGCCATGCTCAAGGAGAAAGGCTACCTAGCAGACCTGATGCCTTACGAGGACGATCTCTCTTAGCCCGATACTGTCTTTATAAGTTGCGGTGAAATAGTTCCTAAAATCGGCACCTAAGCAATGAATCGGGAACTATTCCACCGCAACTGCCAAGGTAGCCCCGTCCCCAATTAGCTGCCTATACAAACAAAAGGAGGCCTCCGCGGCGATGCGGAGGCCTCCTTTTTGTGCACGGTGTACTTGTGAGTGTGCAAGTGGGGGAGTTGTTACTCCTCGACGATCTCGGTGATCGCGCCGGCGGGGCAAGCGTCCTGGCAAGCGCCACAGGCGACGCAGGAATCCTCGTCAGCGACGGTAGCGACGTCCTGGAGCTCCAGAACGCCAGCGGGGCAGGAGTCGACGCAAACGCCACAAGCGATGCACTCGTCGGCATCAATTACGGGATGAGCCATGGTAGTTTCCTCTCTGTTGACCGACGCTACAGGCGATGTGCGTCGGTTTGATTCGGGCAAAAACATACCACGGGAGCGACCGTTTGCAATACCCTCTGGCCGGCATCTTCATACCGTTCGCCGAGTATGCCGAGGTTTACTAAAAAACGCGCAGGTGGGGCCGTTGAGCTGCGCAAATGTTAGCTATAGGTGACTTGAAATATAGGGCGATTGAGCGTGCTTGCGGAAACCGCATCCCGAAATCGACGCTCAAAACGGGACGCGCTTTCCGGTTGAGCCTTCTGTCGGAAACTGCGTCCCGGAATCGGTGCTCAAACTGGGACGTAGTTTCCGGTTGAGCCTTCAAGAGGAAACTGCGTCCCGGAATTCACGCTCAGACTGGGTCGCGCTTCCCCCCGGGTTGCTCCAAAGTCCCCTGCACGGCTTTAGGCTCGCACCTCAGTCAACTCTACATAGATCTCAATAGGTCTGCCCAGAACTCAAACAGTGCATCTACCTGCGCATTTGAGAACCTAAACTCTCGGCAATAAGAAATCTTATATGAATTGACTTAGATTTTGTATATTCCGGCCCATAAGGGGATACACTACATCCTGAAAGACAAGCCGAAGCGCCGCGTGACAGACCGTCGAGGCGGCGCGAACGCAAAAGAGAGAGGGAATTTCTAATGGGTAAGATTCTTGGTATCGACCTTGGTACTACTAACTCCGCTATGGCCGTCCTCGAGGGCGGTTCTCCGACCATTATCGTGAACGCCGAGGGCGACCGCACCACCCCGTCCGTTGTTGGCTTCCGTGCTGACGGCGACCGCGTCGTGGGTAAGGCCGCTAAGAACCAGGCGGTCACCAACCCCAAGAACACCGTGTTTTCCATCAAGCGCTTCATGGGCCGCAAGTACTCCGAGTGCACCTCCGAGATCAAGACCGTGCCGTATGAGGTCAAGGAGGGCCAGGGTGGCCGTGCCGTCGTCGACATCGAGGGCAAGGACTACACCGCCGAGCAGGTGAGCGCCATGGTGCTCGCCAAGATGAAGGCCGACGCCGAGAAGTATCTGGGCGAGACCGTCACCGACGCCGTCATCACCGTCCCGGCCTACTTCAACGACGCCCAGCGTCAGGCCACCAAGGACGCCGGCAAGATCGCCGGCCTCAACGTCAAGCGTATCGTCAACGAGCCGACCGCTGCTGCCCTTGCCTATGGCCTGGACAAGCAGGGTTCCGACCAGCGCATCCTGGTCTTCGACCTGGGCGGCGGTACCTTCGATGTCTCCATCCTCGACCTCGCCGACGGCGTGTTTGAGGTTCTGTCCACCTCGGGCGACAACCACCTGGGCGGCGACGACTGGGATCAGCGCGTCATCGACTGGATGGCCGATAAGTTCCAGCAGGAGAACGGTGTCGACCTGCGTCAGGACCCCATGGCCCTGCAGCGTCTGAAGGAGGCCGCCGAGAACGCCAAGAAGGAGCTCTCCGCCGCCCAGCAGACCACCGTCAACCTGCCGTTCATCACCATGAACCAGTCCGGCCCGCTGCACCTCAACTACACGCTGACCCGCGCCGAGTTCGAGAAGATCACCCGCGACCTGCTCGAGCGCTGCAAGCAGCCTGTCACCAACGCCCTGCGCGACGCCAAGCTTAAGCTCTCCGATCTGACCGAGGTCATCCTCGTCGGCGGCTCCACCCGTATGCCCGCCGTCCAGGATCTGGTCAAGACCATGACCGGCAAGCAGCCCAACATGTCCGTGAACCCCGACGAGGTCGTTGCCGACGGCGCTGCCGTCCAGGGCGGCGTGCTCACCGGCGACGTCGAGGGCATCCTGCTGCTCGACGTTACCCCGCTGTCGCTGGGCGTCGAGACCATGGGCGGCATCATGACCAAGATGATCGACCGCAACACCACGATCCCGACCTCCAAGACCGAGGTCTACTCCACCGCTGCCGACAACCAGACCAGCGTCGAGATCAACGTGCTCCAGGGCGAGCGCGAGCTTGCCCGCGATAACAAGTCGCTCGGTAAGTTCCAGCTGACCGGCATCCCGGCTGCCCGCCGCGGCGTGCCGCAGATCGAGGTCACCTTCGACATCGACGCCAACGGCATCGTCAAGGTCTCCGCTAAGGACAAGGGCACCGGCAAGGAGCAGCAGATCACCATTTCCGGCTCCACTGCTCTGTCCGACGACGAAGTCGATCGTATGGTCAAGGACGCCGAGGCTCATGCCGAGGAGGACAAGAAGCAGAAGGAAGAGGTCGAGGTCCGCAACCAGACCGATAGCCTGTGCTACTCCACCGAGCAGACCCTCAACGAGCTGGGCGACAAGGTTTCCGCCGACGTGAAGTCCAAGGCCGAGGCCGCTATCGCCGACGCCAAGAAGGCGCTCGAGGGCTCTGACGTCGAGGCCATCAAGGCCGCCGGCGAGTCCCTGCAGTCCGTGGCCTACGAGCTGGCCCAGGTTGTCTACGCCGACGCTCAGCAGCAGACCGACGGTGCCGCCGGTGCCCAGCCTGCCGACGATGACGTTGTCGACGCCGACTACGAGGTTGTGGACGACGAGGACAAGTAATCATGTCCGCCCGTAAAGCTCGCACGGAGGCGGCCGCCGTTGGTGCCGCCCCCGTTGACTCTGAGGAGAAGGACGTGAAGATTCCCGTAGAGGCCGCAGGCGTTACCGAGGTCAACGAGGCCCCGGCCGCCGAGGCTGCCGAGAACCAGGTAGAGGATTCCAACAAGGAGGCGACGATGACCGAGGACGAGATGGTGGAAGCTGCTATCCGCGCCGGTGAGGAAGCCGCCGACAACGACTTTAAGCTCAAGTTCGAGCAGGCCCAAAAGGAGCTTGCCGACGTGCGCCGTGAGCTCGATGCCGCGGCAGAGGCTCAGAAGGCCGCCGAGGACAAGGCAAAGGACGCCACCGAGCGCACCGCCCGTCTACAGGCCGACTGGGAGAACTTCCGTCGCCGCACCGCCAACGAGCGCATCGCCGAGCGCGAGCGCGCGACCGAGAAGCTTGTCACCGCGCTATTGCCGGTGATCGACGATATCGAGCGTGCGATCGACCATGCCCGCAGCCAAGAGCTTTCCGACGACTTTAAGCAGTTCGTCGATGGCGTTGACGCGGTACATGCCAAGCTGCTCGATGTGTTTGCGCACGAGGGCGTTGAGCCCATCGACCCCAAGGGCGAGGCGTTCGATCCGCTCGAGCACCAGGCCGTGGGGCGTGTCGAGGACGCGTCGCAGTACGACGAGACCGTCAACGACGTGTACCAGAAGGGCTACCGCATGGCGGACCGCATCCTGCGCTCCGCGATGGTGACGGTGACCTACGGTGGCGAGAAGCGCCCCGCACCGGAGCCCGAAGCGGCGCCCGAGGATGCCGCGGCCGATACGGCCGAGAGCACCGAGGAGTAATTGAGAAGGGCCCCGGGGCAACACCCGGGGCCCTTTCTGGCCTAGTGCCATATGACAGCATGAACCGCCGTCCGCAGGGACGGCGGATGTAACAGGAGAGGAGCTACGATGGCTGCAGGCAAAACCTTCTATGACATCCTGGGCGTATCCAAGAGCGCCTCCGACAAAGAGATCAAAAGCGCGTTTCGTAAGCTCGCGCAAAAATATCACCCCGATGCCGGCGGCGACGAGGCCAAGTTCAAGGAGATCAGCGAGGCCTACGAGACGCTTTCGGACGAGAAGAAGCGCAAAGAGTACGACCAGATGCTCATGTTCGGCGGCATGCCGGGCGCGGGCGGCGCGTATAGCGGTGGCTACGGCGCCGGTGCCGGCGCGAGCGGCTGGGGCGATATCTTCGACAGCATCTTTAGTGGCAACGGTGCCTGGGGCAGCGATTGGGGCTCGGGCTTTGCCGGGGCCGCGGGTAATGCCGGTGCGGGCGTGGGCCGCAACCGCGCGCGCAAGGGCGGCGACCTGTCGCTGACCGTCGATGTGACGGCCGAGGACGCGTTTCGCGGCGTGACGCACAAGGTCACCTACCGCATTCCCTCGACGGGCGAGCAGCAGACCATCACGGTCTCGGTGCCCGCGGGCGCGGTCGACGGCGGCAAGCTGCGCTACAAGCGTCGCGGCGAGTATGGCGTTGCCGGCGGCGAGCGCGGCGACCTGGTCGTGACCACGCACGTGGAGGAGCATCCACTGTTTAAGCGTAAAGGTGCCGACGTGACCATGGAGGTACCGGTCTCGGTCTATGAGGCGGCGCTCGGCTGCACGGTGGACGTGCCGACGCCCGGTGGTGCGACGGTTCGTCTGAAGGTGCCCGCGGGTACCCAGACGGGCAAGAAGTTCCGCTTTAAGGAAATGGGCGCGCCCGACGTTAAGCACCGTGGCCGTACGGGCGCGCTGCTCGTCGAGATCAAGGTGCAGGTCCCCACGAACCTATCCGATGACGAGCGCGATGCCATGACCAAGCTGCGCGAGGTCGACACGCGCGATTATCGCGAGAAGGTCAACCGTTACAAGGCGACGTACTAGGGCGGTCGTGGCGCACACCCGCGCCCGCGGGCTTATGATGGACGATAACGAGACGGAAAGGGGTCAGGTAGCATGGCCGAGGACAATAGGAACAAACCGCTGTATATGATCAGCGTGGCGGCCGAGCTGACCGGCATGCACCCGCAGACTCTGCGCGTCTACGAGTCCAAGGGCCTGGTGAACCCCCAGCGCTCGGGCGGTAACACGCGTCTGTATTCGCGTGCCGATATCGAGCGCCTGGAGCTCATCAACCAACTGACCGACGAGGGCATCAACCTCGCCGGCGTGGTGCGCATCCTCGATATGAAGGAGCGTGCCGAGGAGCGCGAGCGCGAGAACGAGAAGCTTCGCGCCCGCGTTCGCCAGCTCGAGGACGAGCTGCACGAGTACAAGATGCAAAAGAAAATCACCGCCCTGGCCCCGCGCGACGGCTCGGTCAACCCCGAGCAAGTCATGCGCAAGCTGCTGGGCACGGGCGGGGATCTCTAGGGTCCGCCGTTCTAACGAACGGCGGACCGGTCGACGCTGCGCGCCGCCCAGAGCGACAATTTGTCATTCAAAGGGCAAGGCATGACCAGAAGGTCTATGCCTTGCCCTTTTCATGCCAACTTGTTCGCTCTGGACGTCGCTCGCTGTCCGTCCTCTACCTGCGGCGCTGCCTTGCTCCGGATGCGGTAGGGTAGTCATTGGGGACGTTCTTAAATGACTAGTCGAAAGGGACACTCTTGCGCCAGATCTGCCGGCCCCACACCGGGCTCGTCTTATGCTTTACCGAGATAAAGTGAACGTGCAGATTCGTAACCCGCTGGCAACTGTTCTATGGCACGATATTGAATGAATGTATGCTATGCGCCCGAGCCTTTCGGGCAGAGTGGGAGACAGTATGGTCAAGCTGTACGAGGATGGCATCTACCTGCGCGGCGGCAGCGAGGTTGTGCCTGCGGCCGAGGCTGCCGAGCGCGGTATTACGCAGACACCTGAGGATGCCAGGCGTGGCACCATCGCGTATTCGATCCTTCAGGCGCACAATACGTCCGGCGACCCCGAGGCACTCAAGATTCGTTTCGATGCCATGGCGAGCCACGACATCACCTTCGTCGGCATCATCCAGACGGCGCGCGCCTCGGGCATGGAGCAGTTCCCGCTGCCCTACGTGCTCACCAACTGCCATAACTCGCTGTGCGCCGTGGGCGGCACCATCAACGAGGACGACCACGTCTTTGGCCTTTCCGCGGCCAAGAAGTACGGCGGCATCTTCGTCCCGCCGCACATCGCCGTCATCCACTCCTTTATGCGCGAGAACTTCGCCGGTTGCGGCAAGATGATCCTGGGTTCCGACTCGCACACCCGCTACGGCGCTCTGGGCACCATGGCCGTGGGCGAGGGCGGTGGCGAGCTGGCCAAGCAGCTGCTGCGTGACACCTACGATGTTGCCTATCCCGGCGTCGTCGCCATCTACCTCACGGGTGCCCCGCGCCCCGGCGTCGGCCCGCATGACGTGGCGCTCGCCATCATCCGTGCCGTCTTTGCTAAGGGCTACGTCAAGAATAAGGTCATGGAGTTTGTGGGCCCCGGTATTGCGAGCATGACGACCGACTACCGC
The DNA here is from genome assembly GCA_019424925.1 of Collinsella sp. GTDB lineage: Bacteria > Actinomycetota > Coriobacteriia > Coriobacteriales > Coriobacteriaceae > Collinsella. The sequence continues at coordinate 21,675 of JAHYYO010000017.1, read as the reverse complement.
AACGGCGTCGATGTCATGACCACCGAGACCACCTGCCTGTCGAGCATCTGGGCCACCGACGAGGAGACGCACGCGTTTTTGACCATGCACGACCGCGGTGACGACTACCGCGAGCTCAAGCCCGCCGATGTCGCCTACTACGATGGCTGCGTCGAGGTCGACCTGTCGAGCATCAAGCCCATGATCGCGCTGCCGTTCCATCCTTCCAACGGCTTTGAGATCGACGAGCTCAACGAGAACCTCGAGGACATCCTGCACGAGGTGGAACTCGAGGCCGCTAAGATCGGTGAGGGCAAGACGCACTTTAGCCTGCTCGACAAGATCGTCGACGGCAAGCTTCACGTGCAGCAGGGCGTTATCGCCGGCTGCTCGGGCGGCAACTACGACTCCGTGGTCCAGGCTGCCCGCGTGCTCAAGGGCGCCAACACCGGCTGCGGCGAATTCTCGCTGTCGATCTACCCCACGAGCCAGCCCGTGGCACTCGAGCTTACACGCCGCGGCTACATCTACGACCTTATGGAGGCCGGCGCGATCGTGCGCACGGCATTCTGCGGCCCGTGCTTCGGTGCCGGCGACACGCCTGCCAACAACGGCCTGTCCATCCGACACACTACGCGCAACTTCCCCAACCGCGAGGGTTCCAAGCCGGGCAATGGCCAGCTGAGCGCCGTGGCCCTGATGGACGCTCGCTCCATTGCGGCGACGGCTGCCAATGGCGGCGTCCTGACGCCGGCGACCGACCTGCCCGAGGAGACTTGGGACGAGGCCTGCGAGTACACCTTTGACGACGCGCCGTACAAAAAGCGCGTGTACTGGGGCTTTGGCAAGGCGGAGCCTGCCGACGAGCTGGTCGAGGGTCCCAACATCAAGCCGTGGCCCGCGATGGAGCCCCTCGGCGATGATATCCTGCTCAAGGTGTGCTCCAAGATCATGGACCCGGTCACCACGACCGACGAGCTCATTCCCTCGGGCGAGACGAGCTCCTTCCGCTCCAACCCGCTGGGCCTGGCCGAGTTTACGCTCAGCCGCCGCGATCCGGCCTACGTGGGTCGCTCCAAGGAGGTCGACGCGGTGGAAAAGCGCCGCGTTGCCGGCGAGGCAGCAGGCGACCTGGCAGCACTCGATGCCGAGCTTGCCGGCGTGTTTGAGGCGCTGGCCGGCGCGGGCGTTGCGGCCGATGCCAAGGCGACCGAGTACGGCTCCATGCTCTATGCCAAGAAGCCCGGTGACGGTTCCGCCCGCGAGCAGGCCGCGAGCTGCCAGCGCGTAATTGGCGGCCTGGCCAACATCGTCCACGAGTACGCCACCAAGCGCTATCGCTCCAACGTGATGAACTGGGGCATGGTGCCCTTCCAGATGGAGGCCGAGCCCAACTTTGAGGTGGGCGACTACGTCTTTGTGCCGGGTATCCGTGCCGCGCTCGATGGCGACTTGAAGAATATCGCCGCCTACGTGGTGCGTGCCGATGGTGCGGTCGAGCAGATTAAGCTCTATATTGCCGATATGACGGCCGAAGAGCGTGCCATCGTCAAGGCCGGCTGCCTGATCAACTACAACAAGTTCAAGGCCGCTGCCGAGTAACGCTGCCGTACGCCCCGGCCACACCTTTCCCCCGTGCTCACGCGCTTCGCGAGGGTCGCCCGAGGGAAAGGTGTGGCCGGGGCTACCGCAATGTTCTCGTTGGGTCTTGAGGGACGCTAATAAATAGACTTGCTTGATGCCGCCTCTGCTATCGGGGCGGCTTCTTTTTGTCGAAAACCACCACAAAGGGGACGGGCGCCTTTGTGGTGGTTCCGTTTGTCTCGATCTGTAACATCTCGGCTGTTAGAAGCGGGCCTGCCGTTACAGATTGAGATTTTCGGATAAGGCTTCGCGGTCAATCTCGATTTGTAACGTCTAGGCCCCAATTTGCCGAGTAGTTGTTACAGATCGAGATAAACGTCCGCCGTCGATCATTTCATCTCGATCTGTAACACCTGGGGCCGAAAAGGGCCGCTGGATGTGGCAGATCGAGACAGTGGAGCGTCGGAGCCGAAAACCACCACGAAAGCCCCTTGCGGTGGTTTTTGAGGGGCCAAATGTTCCCGTTAGAGCCCAACGCCGGCTGTTGGCACCTTTAGTTGTTAGCGGCGGGAAACGGCCGCATGATTAAATAGTCGAACTATTCTCACTAGATTCACTACTTTCACTATTTGCACTATTGATACTATAATCACGATAGCGATGACAGTAGGAAGGTGGGGACATTGAAGCGCACGATAATCAACCCGTTTAAGCCGACCGCTGGCGCTGAACCTCCGGTCCTTATCGGACGCGAGCGGGTTATTGATGATTTTAGGGACGGCATCGAAGAAGGCGTGGGTGCCCCCGGAAGGCTCATGCGCATTACCGGTCCGCGCGGGTCGGGCAAGACGGCCCTGCTGACAGAGCTCGGCGATATCGCGAAGTCGTATGGTTGGCATGTGGTCGACGTGACCGCGGCGGGCAGCATCGTTGACGCCGTCCAGCATGAGCTCGCGCGTACCTCAGGCAATACCGAGGTTCATTTGAAAGCAAGTCTTGGTGTGGTTAAAGCGGGCGTATCAAAGTCCTCGACCGGGCCTGAGACGCTACGGGGCGTCTTGACGAGCGTGGCGTCTCAGGAAACGCAACATGGTGCCGGTCTGCTGGTGACAGTCGATGAAATACAGGATGCAGATGCTGATGATGTGCGGCTCATTGCGGCGGCCGTGCAGCACCTTATCCGCGAACGCAAGAATATCGCGTTTGTATTTGCTGGCTTGACCATGGGCGTAATGGACCTCATCAATGGCCGTGCCCTTACATTTCTACAACGGGCTAAGGCTGAAGAGCTCGCCTCGATTCCGCTGTCGGATGTCTCGGATTCGATGGCTTCAACCGTGGAAGGTGCCGGATTGCACTTGAATGGAAAAGTGCTTGAGATGACGGCTTGCGCTACGAGGGGATATGCGTATCTTGTGCAGCTCGTGGGCTATCGCGTATTCGCGAATGCGCGCAAGCATGCCGACCGCGATGTGTCGATATCGCTCGAGGATGCCCGGAAGGGCATTGAAGAAGCGTATGGTGAGTTTGAGGGTTCCGTGCTCGACGTTGCCCTTGCCGATTTGCCGCTTCGTGCGATCGAGTACCTCATTGTCATGGCCAAACACGAGGGGAATGTGCCGACTAAAGAGATCGCGGCGGAGCTGTCCTTGCCTCCTGCGAGCCTGACAGCGACACGAAGGCAACTTATCAAGGCGCAGGTTATCGATGCGCCCTCGCGCGGCGTGGTGAGATTTTCGATTCCGCTGTTGCGCGAATATCTGCTTAAGAGCTCGAGCGAAATCCTATCAAGATATTGATATTTGTCGGATAGCTTGAAGGGGCCAAAAGCCAACGCCAGAGACTAAAAACGGCCTTCAACGCCGGCGATTGGTCCCTGCCAACCCAAAGAAGCCGCCGCAGGAATGGTTCCTGCGGCGGCTTCTTGCATCGTAGGGCGGATATGTCCGATTGCGATTAAATCGCAAGTCCTGCCTCGTAGCCCTCGCGCGAGGCGACGAGCGCGTTGCCGGCCTTGATGGCGCAGCCCACGACCTGCACGTTGTCGCAGTGCTTGCGCGCGGTCTCCTCGAGCGGGTTGTAGGCGCGGTAGCCAAGGCATTGAATCCCGTAGAGCCACCACAAAGGGGACAGGCACCTTTGCGGTGGTGGGGAGTGAGCTCGATGTCGGCGCGCGTGTTGAGCGACATTTCAATGAATGCCCCTACAGGACTTCGTCCAGGCCAGCGGGTTTAATCGTTTTGGGAATGCCGAGTTTAGATGACGCGTAATCGTCGACATTGTCTTTGATTCCATCTTTGGTGTAGACGGTGACCGTATAGGTGCTGTGCCCAAATTTGCTCTTGTCGCGTATCGCCCAGGCCTGCCAATAGGCAGCTTTGCCTCGTCCTCTGATCTTTCCGATGCGGCGAAGTTCTGTTCGCTTTAATTCCTGGTTGTTTTCCATGGATCGACCGGCCTCATCGGTGAGCCCGCACTGCCCAAGCAGCTTGTCGAGGACTTGGTTCATGTGGCGTTCATCGGTGTTTGGAGCATAGTCGTAAGCGAGGGTGATGGAGGCAAGGGGCTGGTCATCGATCAGATAGTTCATCGTTTGAGGTTCAAGGACGAAATGGGGAGAGCGTCCGTCGACCTGACCGAGCAGCGGTAACTTTGACTGCCATAATCCGGTGGGAATTCTATCTTCGTAGAACACCGCGGCAAATAAAGGAGAGCGAGGTGGCACGTGAGCCGGCGCCGACCATCCCGCATAAATCGAAGGGCGAGGCGATACCAAGGGAAAAGGGCGTGACGACGATAAAGAAGATCACCACGATGGGTATGGCGAGCATGACAATGACGTTGCGACCGGTGGAATAAGACGACTTCATGTGTGATCCTTGAGACGAAGAACTGTCGAGAACGAGAGAAACGAATATACTTAGATTACATTTTGCTCTCAATACGAGCAGGAACAGCGGATATTGAGAGCGCGCTCGACACCGGTCGATGCCTGTGTCCCTTATGTGGCGTAGTCTATCTCAAAAAAACTGGTGGCTGGCGATGTCAATGGCGCATGTGGCGCAGATTTGCATTGCGAGGTGTTTTGCCGTGAGACGTTCTGCCCGTATCGGATTGATTGTTTTGGCGCTCGTTATCGCCGTGATTGGCATGGGCGCTGTCGGCATGGCGTTGCTGCCTGCTGCGGTGACGGAACCGGTGGTTAAGCCCGTAACTCAATCTGTCGAACTCCTGACAGGAGACGATAAGCCCGAGACTATTGCTGTTGATTTTGATGGCCAGCCGATTGCGCTGGGCATTAGCAACTATCCACGCATTCAGCTTGGGGCCACGCGCTACACCATGGATGCGAGCCTGATCGACAAGGCGTCCGAGCTGCTCAAGGGCAAAACCTTTAAGCGCTGGTACGGGTATGCGTCCTATCGAGTAAAGGCGAACGACATGGTCGGCGGGTGTCGCTCGTCCATCGAGTTAGACACCGCGAGCGGCGATAAGCTGTGCGATGTCTCGTACGATCCGGGTTACGAGGGCAACGAGGGTCCGGGCATCTACATCCTGGACGGTGATGTTGCCTATGTCATGGAGGGTGAACAGGTCGACCTCAACAATTTTATGGATCAGTGCATCCAAGACGCCTATGAACAGACCTGTTTGCCCGACCCGCAGACTGCGCGCGATAGTGGGTCTGCCCGTACATGGCTGTTCGAGGATGAGATGCCCTGGAACGCCGATTTGGGATGTACGGGCTCGGCAAAAGAGTGGAGGCCGCAAGCGGCGCGGGGGGCAGACACCTTTGCGGTGGTTTGGTTTGTCTCGATCTGTAACAGCTGGTCTGTTAAAAGCGGGCCTGGTGTTACAGATTTAGATTTCCGTACGAGATTTCGCGGTTTGTCTCGATCTGTAACACCTAGGACCGAAAAGGGCCGCTAAATGTTACAGATTGAGATTTTCGGACGGGGTCATGCGCTTCGTCTCGATCTGTAACATCTGGACTCTGTTTTTCCGAGTAGTTGTTACAGATTGAGATAGTAAGGGGACGAGGCCGCAGCGGGTGAGCGTGCCTGCATCCTATCTCTCAATCACTCAGAAAATCTTATATATAGAGACTTAGATTTGTGTATAAGATCGTACAAAGCTGGCAACAATACTTCTCGAACAACGCGAAGCCGCCCCGTAGGGCGGCTGCCCCAAGAGAGGTGATTCCATGAGAATCGATAAGCTAGCAATGACGTCGCGCGAGGCGCTGCAGACCGCCATGAGCACGGCTGCCGATGCGCAGGCCGGCGCGGTGGAGCCGATCCACCTGCTGTCTGCCCTGCTCGGTGCCGGCGAGCGCAATATCTCCGTGATCATCGAGCGCATCGGTGCCGACCCGGCTCAGCTCGCACGCTCCACGCAGGATGCCATCGACCACGCGCCCAAGGTTTCGGGCGAGGGTCAGCAGATGGGCCTGTCAAACGAGCTCGCCCGCGTGATCGAGAAGGCCGAGAAAAAGGCCACCAAGATGGGCGACAGCTTTGTGGTGACCGAGCATCTGCTGATGGCACTTGCCGAGGACAAGGGCGAGGCGGGCCGCGTGCTGCGCGACGCCGGCGTGACCAAGGAGCGCATCGAGCAGGTCTACGAGGAGCTGCGCGGCGATGACCGCGTGACGTCTGCCGAGGACAAGACGCAGTTTGAGGCGCTGGAGCAGTACGGTCGCAACATCTGCGACCTCGCCCGCGCCGGCAAGCTCGACCCGGTCATCGGCCGTACCGATGAGATTCGCCGTACCATCCAGGTTCTGTCCCGCCGCACCAAGAACAACCCCGTGCTCATTGGCGAGCCGGGCGTCGGCAAGACGGCCATCGTCGAGGGCATCGCCCAGCGTATCGTGGCCGGCGACGTGCCGAGCACGCTGCGCGACCGCGACCTCATCGAGCTCGACATGAGCGCGCTGGTCGCCGGCGCCAAGTACCGTGGTGAGTTCGAGGACCGCTTAAAGGCCGTGCTCAAGGAGGTGCAAAAGTCCGAAGGTGAGGTCATCCTGTTCATCGATGAGCTCCACACCATCGTGGGCGCGGGTGCCACCGAGGGCTCTATGGACGCCGGCAACATCCTCAAACCGGCGCTCGCTCGTGGCGACCTGCACGCGATCGGCGCGACTACGCTCGACGAGTACCGCAAGTACATCGAGAAGGACGCGGCGCTCGCCCGTCGTTTCCAGACCGTGATGGTCTCCGAGCCCACCGTCGAGGACACCATCTCGATCCTTCGTGGCCTCAAGGAGAAGTACGAGATCTTCCACGGCGTGCACATCACCGATAGCGCGCTTGTGGCCGCCGCCGACCTCTCCGATCGCTACATCGCCGACCGCTTCCTGCCCGACAAGGCTATCGACCTGGTCGATGAGGCGGCAAGCCGCCTACGGATGGAGCTCGATAGCATGCCGGTCGAGATCGACGCCACCACGCGTCAGCTCACTCAGCTGCAGATCGAGGAGCAGGCGCTCATGAAAGAGACCGACGACGCCTCTAAGGAGCGTTTGGAGGCTCTGCGCCAAGAGATTGCCGAAGTCCAGGAAAAGCTCAACGTGCAAAAGGCCGGCTGGCTCAACCAAAAGAACGCCATCGACCACGTGCAGGAGCTTAAGGGCCAGCTTGACGCGGCCAAGAGCGAAGAGGAGCGCGCGACGCGCAACGGCGATCTGGGCCGTGCGTCCGAGCTTCGCTATTCTGTGATCCCGGGTCTGCAGCAGCAGATTCAGGATTCCGAGGCTGCGCTCGAGGCGCAAAAGCAGCAGGACGGCGAGGGCCTCAACGAACAGGTGACCTCCGACGAGATCGCCGAGGTCGTGAGCGCCTGGACCGGTGTGCCCGTGTCCAAGATGATGCAGGGCGAGCTCGACAAGTTGAAGGGCTTGGAGGGCGAGCTGCATAAGCGCGTTATCGGTCAGGACGAGGCCGTCTCCGCTGTAGCCGCGGCCGTGCGTCGCAGCCGTGCGGGTCTCTCCGACCCAGACAAGCCCATCGGCAGCTTCTTCTTCCTGGGCCCCACCGGCGTAGGCAAGACCGAGCTCGCCAAGGCGCTGGCCGAGTGCCTGTTCGATGACGAGCGCGCGCTCGTGCGTATCGACATGTCCGAGTATATGGAGAAGTTCAGCGTCCAGCGTCTGATCGGTGCGCCCCCGGGATACGTGGGCTATGACGAGGGCGGCCAGCTCACCGAGGCCGTGCGCCGTCGTCCCTACTCCGTGATCTTGCTCGACGAGATGGAGAAGGCTCATCCGGATGTCTTTAACGTGCTGCTGCAGGTGCTCGACGACGGCCGTTTGACCGACGGTCAGGGTCGCCAAGTGTCCTTCAAGAACACGATTATCATCATGACGTCCAACGTGGGCTCCAAGGCTATCGCCGATCTGTCCGGCAAGGACGAGGAGGAGATGCGCCATCAGGTTGACGGGGCCATGGCTCAAACCTTCCGCCCCGAGTTCCTCAACCGTATCGACGATATCGTGGTGTTCCATCCGCTCGGCATGGCGCAGATCGAGAAGATCGTCGACATCCAGCTCGCCGACGTCCGCGCGCGTCTGGCCAAGGAGCGCATGACGCTGGCCATCACCCCGGCGGCCAAGCAGATGCTCGCCGTGGGCGGCCTGGACCCGGTCTTTGGTGCCCGTCCGCTCAAGCGTCTCGTGCAGCGCGAGGTCGTGGATGCCATTGCCGCCGCTATCATCGACGGTACGGTGCGCGAGGGCGATCAGGTGACGGTCGATGTCGACAAGGACGGCGGTTTTACCGTCGTGTGCGACAACACGCCGACGCCGATATACGAGGCGCCCGAGGAATAGCTGAGCTCAAGCAAAGGGGCGGCGGGATTTACCCGTCGCCCCTTTTTCATGCTGCGTCGAATGTGCCGGGCAGTCTAGGCGTAGATGATCTCCAAGTTGGGGGCAAGCTCGGCAAGTCGCTGCCTCGTGTCCGCATCGACACCGGTGTCGGTGATCAGGCAGTTAATCTCATTGAGGTCAAGGGCGTGAACCAAGCCGATGACGCCGATTTTCGATGAGTCCATGAGGGTTATGCGTCGGTCGGCAGCGTTCGCGATGGCGCTCACCATGTTCGCCTGCTCCAATCGATGCGCCATAAATCCTTTTGAAAACGAGAAGGTATTGGTTCCCATGAAAGCAGTGGGAACAAAGTACTCGTTAAGCAGCCGGATAGTCTCGTTGCCCTGTGTGTAGTGATAGCCAAATCTCAGTTGTCCGCCCAGGAGAATGACCTCGCTGTCCACCAGCAATTCTTCGGCAAGTATCGCGTGAGATAGGTCGTTCGTGAGAACCGTGAGATTCTTGCGGCCCTTGAGAGCGCGTAGCATGCAGCCCGTTGTTGTTCCCGATTGAAGAAAGAACGTGTCGCCGTCGCGCACCATTTTCGCCGCAGCGTAACCGATGCGGCGTTTTTCGTCTTGGGCCGTCGAAGAAGCGTCTTCAAACGAAAGTTCGCGAGAATTGGGGTTCGGTAAGATCGCGCCGCCATGGGTTCGCCTGAGAAGTCCTCTGCCTTCGAGAGCCCGCATATCCTTTCGAATGGTCGCTTCCGAAACACCGAAGCGCTCGCTGAGGTCAACAATGCGAACAGTGCTGTTCGCATTGAGTAAGTCGAGTATTTCTTCCTGCCGTTCTTCCAGGTAATAGGGACGCGGTTCACTCATAAGAACTCCCAGGGCTTGTTGTGGGACAAGGCTTGTTACCTTCAGTTTTACCAGAACAACAATTCCTGAAATGAAATAAAACAACTCTAAACAAAACATATCGAACGTTCGGGGCAGGTTTTCGACCGTTCGCGGTAGCAGACGTCAATTCCGAAACAAAGCAAAACAAAACGCAATATAATGAACTCGCAAAATGTTGCGTTTGGAGAAAGCCAAACAGCGATGGTCTGCCTGAGGAAAGGAGAACAGATGCTCGTCAGTATGAGAGATATCTGCAACATCGCCGAACAGAACAATATGGCGGTCGCTGCAGTAAATTCCGCGAGTCTTGAGGCCGTCCGCGCCGCTGTGGACGTGGCGGAGGAAACAGGTTATCCGATTATCATCCAGCATGCCGAGGTTCACGAGTCGCTGGTGCCGATTGACGTGGTGGCTCCGCTGGTTACAGCACTGGCTGAGCGCTCGAGTGCGCATATCTGCCTGAATCTGGATCATTGTGAGAATCTATCCTATGCTCGTCGTGCGTTGGAGCTCGGTTTCACGGGCGTCATGTTCGACGGTTCTGCACTTTCCTACGAACGTAATGTTGAGCTTTCCCAGTACGCTGCCCAGATGTGCGCCGACTTTGGTGCAGGCCTTGAGTGCGAACTTGGTTCTATGGGGTCGCGTGAGGGTGGCGATCCTGATGCTGGGTCCACGGCGGAAGAGGCGGGCGCCATCTATACCGATCCTGACCAGGCGCGTGACTTCGTTGAGTCCACGGGGCTCGATATCCTGGCCTGCTCGTTCGGAACGGTGCACGGCCTGTATAAGGGCGAGCCCCATTTGAACATTGACGTTCTGACCGACATTCGCAGCTGTGTGAACGTGCCACTTGTCATGCACGGTGGCTCCGGTGTTTCCGACGAGGATTACGCTCGTGCCATCAATGCCGGCATCCGCAAGATTAACTACTACACGTATGGCGTTAAATATGCCGGCGATGCCGTGCGCGCCATGGTTGATGAAAAGACTGAGGGACATCCGGATGCTCCGATCTATTGGCACGATATGACGGCAGTCGCGTTCGAGAGCCTGCGCAGCACATTCGAGCATGTCGTGCGAGTATTCGCCAATGGCGCGGCTCCTTTGGCTTAAGGGGTGTGCTATGAAGAAAATTTTAGTTGCAACCCACGGACGCCTAGCAAGTGGCGTCAAAAGTGTGGCTGAGGTGCTGCTTCATGATGATAGCGCCATAACCGTCGTTGATTGCTATGTGGACGAATCGGATCCCAATGAGCAGATCGCAGAGTTTATCGATGGCGTGAGGCCAGAGGACGATGCGTTGATCGTTACCGATCTTTTGGGCGGGAGCGTCTGCAACATGGTTACGGCCATGCAGCCGGAAAAGCACGGCATCGTACATGTGACCGGTTTCAACATCGCGTTAATTCTCGAATGCCTGATTACGGGCGAGGCGTTCACGCCCGAGTATATCGACAGCGTAATCGCGCAGGCATCGACCTCCATGCGGCGTGTGGTCCTGCGGGCAGGCGGGGCGACAGATACCGATGACGATTTCTTTGGATAGGAAGTGGTCCGCTTTGGCGGGCGGAGCGAAGACGAAAGGAGAACGAAATGATCGTTCAGCTGCGAGTGGATGACCGCCTGGTTCACGGACAGGTCACGCTCATGTGGGGAAAGGAGCTGAGCACCAAGGGTATTTTAGTCGCGAATGACGCTGCGGCCCAAAATGAAACCCAGTCGTCGACGCTCAAGATGGCTTGCCCGAGTGGGCAGAAGCTTCTCATCCGTACAATAGACGACGCTATCAAGATTGCTAACGATCCGCGTGCGGGCGAGATGCGCATCTTCGCCCTTACTGGGAACATCGCCGATGCACTCAAACTAGTGAAAGGGGCTCCCGGTAGGATCGGCAGCGTGAACGTTGCGAATGTCGGCCGCTTCGATCGAAGCGACGATGCAGCCAAGGTGCTGCTGACAACGGGTGTAACGCTCAATCCAGACGAGGTGGCTGCAGCGCGCGAGCTGTGTGAGCAAGATCTGCCGGTGTTTCATCAGGTCGGCGTTACAGACGGTAAGGTCAAGGTTTCCGACCTGCTGGCAAAGCTCTAAGGAGGGATTGATATGCTGACGACTGCGCTCTTGGCATATTTGGCAGCTTTTATCTGCTATTTCGTCCAATGGACGTTTGGACAGCCCATGATTGACCAGCCCCTGGGCGTGGGTCTTGTGGCGGGCATTATCTTTGGCGATGTTACCGCAGGCATTATCATCGGTGCTGCGCTCCAGGCTATTTTCATCGGAAGCGTCAACGTGGGCGGTGCGACTTCGGCTGATACGGTGGCAGGAACGGTGCTCGCTGTGTGCTTCGTGGTCGTGTCTGGCATGGAGCAGGGCGTAGCGATTCCGCTCGCGGTGGCTGCGGCTATTTTTGCGAACATCATCTACTCGCTCGTTCTCAACGTGCTCATGTCTTTCTGGGCTCCTGTTATTGATTGGGCCGCGAACTCGGGTGACAGTAAGAAGCTCTTCATCTGCCATTTTGGCGGCGCCGTAGTCATGAACGGTCTATTCGCCATCCCGACGTTTTTGGCGGTGTGGGTCGGTGCCGAGCCGGCATCGCAGCTTATGAATATGGTGCCGCAGGCGGTCCTGAACGGGTTCAATGCTGCATCCGGCCTGCTTCCCGCCGTGGGCATGGCGCTACTTCTGCGCATGCTCTGGGATAACAAGATTGCAATTTATTTCCTGCTCGGCTTCGTGCTCTTCCAATATCTCAACATGCCCATGGTCGCAATTGCCGCCGTCGGTGCAGTGATCTTGGTCGTTACGGCCCTGCGTGACCTTGAAAATCTCGACCTGCGCAACCAGATTAAGGCCTTGCGCGAATCGGGCGTCGCAGCTGGTGCCCAGTCCGTCGCCGAGCTCGAAGAGGAGGATTTCTTCGCATGAGTACCACCGATACCGCAAGCGAGAAGATCAGCATCTCCACTAAGGATCTTTCCGCTGAAGACCGTAAGATGCTGCGCGGCATCTTCTTCCACTCGTTCAACGTCTTTGCCCATTACGGCGGCGGCGCTCGCGGAGGCGCTTCAGGCTTCATGTGGTCCATCTGGCCTGCCATCGAGCGTTTCTACCCGGATAAAGAACAGCGTCGCGATGCCCTGGTACGCCATTCGACCTGGTATAACATCACGTCAAATGTCGGTACGTTCTGCATGGGCCTTGTTGCCTCGATGGAGAAGGAGAACGCGGCCGAGCCTGATTTCGATACGCATTCGATCGACTCGGTCAAAGCTTCGCTCATGGGTCCCATGTCGGGCATCGGCGATGCAATCTTCTGGGGCGTTATCCGTGTTATCGCGGCCTCGGTCGGTATGGCGCTGTGCTCTCAGAACGGATCGCTTCTGGGTCCGATCGCGTTTCTGCTCATTTACAACATTCCGTCGTGGATTACGCGTTGGGTGCTGACGGTTCTTGGGTATCGCGTCGGTTCGAGCTTCATCACCAAGATCTACGAGAGCGGCTTGATGGGTATTGTAACCAAACTCTCAAGCACGCTCGGCCTGCTGATGATCGGCGCCATGGCTGCCTCGTTCGTTAAGTTCAACTGCGCGATCTCAATTCCGATGCCCGAGGGCGATCCGGTCATGATCCAGACGTATCTCGATACGATCTTCATCGGCCTGATTCCGCTGCTGTACACCCTGGGTTGTTTCAAGCTGCTCAAGAAGAACACCAACGTGAACTGGATCATTATCGGCACCATGATCATTGGCCTGGTGCTTGGCCTGACGGGGATTTGCTAGTTGCTGCAAGTTTCAAGACGATGTTTACCCGCCCGAGTGTGCCTAAGGTGCGCTCGGGCGGGCTTGCGTTGGGTTTAAAGCAATGTATACACTGTCTGCGCCGATACGCGTAGACGATTCGTAAGCACGTGTGCGCTCTGGATACCGCATCCCGCGGTATCCATGCATTACGATGGCCGTAATCAGTCATAGTGTAAGAATGGAATTCAAGCCACACGGAAAGGTGCATGCCATGGATAGCAAGGACGAGTGCAAGCAGCCCCTGCGCGAGAAGAGGGAGACGAAAAAGCCCACCGATCCCTACATTCGTGCCGAGAACGAGGATGACGACGGCTACGATCCTTATAGCGATCGTCGCCCCGAGCGCGAGCCCCTCTTCGAAGCCGACCCCTGGCGTTAAGTAGCTGATTTGGGACGGGGCTTTTTTAGCTACTTTGTTTTCGGCTAGAGGCGTTCATGCCTGCCCCCTCGGCCGCTCGATATCCTCCGGGAGGGGCCACTAATAGAAAACTTGCTTATCCATTAATCAAGATACGCATAATCTTGCTCTCCTGCTAATCAAGAATCGTTATAATCTTGATTAGCAGGAGAGCAAGATTGGAGAATTATGGCATTCAACGACTTGGTGGCTCAAAAAATAAAGGACTTTGAGCAACAGGGGATTCCGCAGGTCTTTGAGCGCGACCTTGATCTGGGCAACCCGCAGGAGCCAAAGCGCGACAACATCGTATATGTGATTGTGGGCGCCCGTCGTTGTGGAAAGACGTATCGCCTGTATCAGGAGATACGGCGGCTTCAGGGCCAAGGCGTCGAGCTTGACCGGATGCTATATTTCAATTTTGAGGATGAGCGCTTGCGTCCGTATGAGCCATCGCTACTAGCGGACGTGCTCGATACATTCTATGCACTATATCCTGCTGCTCGAGGCGAGGGCGCCTACCTTTTCTTTGACGAGATCCAGGAAATACCCGAATGGGGTGCGTTTCTGCGACGCGTGGTCGATACGGAGAAGGCGACCGTTTACGTGACGGGATCTTCTTCTAAGATGCTGTCCTCAGAACTTAAGAGCGAGTTCAGGGGCCGTTCTCTTGTGCGAGAGCTTTTTCCGTTGAGTTTTTCGGAATACGTCCGATATAAGACGGGGAGCGTTCCTGAGTCGAACGCGCCCTTCTCCTCAAGCGCTGCAGCGTTGCTCCGACACCATCTGGTCGGATATCTCGAGCGAGGGGGATTCATCGCGACACTTGAGCAGACGCCCGCAGACGCGATTCAGCTGCTACAGGAATATGCGTCGCGAACGGTCGCTATGGACGTTGTGGAGCGTTACGACGTCAAGAGCCCTCGTTTGGCCTCACTGTTTCTGACGCGGTGTATGGCATCTTCGGGACGAGAGCTGTCGGTGAACAAGGTGTACAACGAGTTCAAGAGCAGGCAGATACCCGTCAGTCGTAATTCGCTCAGCGACTTACTTGAGTATTACGAGGACGCCTACCTGCTGTTTTCTGTGCCGGAGTTTACGCGTTCACTTGCAAATAATACGCGGTCTGCGTCTAAAGTCTACGCTGTCGATCCTGCGATGTTTGGAGCATTCTCTCCCGCATCGGCATTGGACCAGGGCCAGAGGCTCGAGACTGCGGTGTTCAATGCGCTCAGAAGAAGGACTCCTGCGGTGCGGGTCGGTTCGGTCTGCCGCCTACTGGTCAAGGAGAAGAATAAAAGCCATGAGGTTGACTTTGTGGCTGGGGATGCACTTCTCATGCAGGCTTATAGCCTGACTCAGGTGAGTGTGGATATGGCAAGCGAGAAAACGCGCGAACGCGAAATTGCAGCCCTCGATGCCTCGATGGCCCAGTTTGATCTTGGCGAGTCGGTAATCGTTACTATGGATGAACAGGCCGATATTCCATGTGAACACGGTGTGGTACACGCTGTGCCCGCATGGAAGTGGCTCCTTGCCTAATCATCTACGGATCTGTGGGGCCAGGACCTCCTGGCCCCTTCATCACGGTTGGGGAGTACCATGATGCGCCCGGCTAGTCCTGGGCCTTGATGCTCGGCAGCAGAATCTGGGCGATGTAGTCGCATTCGAGCTTGGTGGCAGCGTCGGCCTTGCCGTCTTTGCCGACCAGCACGCTCTTGATCTGGCTGTAGGTGTAGCGGTTGCCGGTCGTAAGCTCGACAAGCTCAATGGCTGTGTCCATGGGATAGGTCGACACGGGGTTCTGCGTGCGCCCGTTGATGGTCTGGGGCACCACGTACGGATAGACGGGGCCGCTGGCGTAGACGGTATAACCGTTGCCTAGATTGGCCGCACCCAAAACCGTATCGCCCTCATCGGGCGTAAAGCTCTCGCCCTCGCGCACCGCGACGAGCGTCACAATCGGCGTATCGCTGTCGCCGGCAAGATAGATGCATAGCGTGCTGCCATTTTGCCAAGTCTCGACCTTGCCGTACCATTCGACGGGGATATCGAGCTGGTAGAGGTCGGTTGCCTTGTGACGGGCGTCGGCATCACGGGCTGCCTGTGCCTTTTGCGCGCTCAGGGCATTGACGGCGGCGTCGCGCCGCGCGGTTGCCGCCTGCTGGAGCACCTTGGCGGTGGCGGAGGAGCTCGCGCCTCCCTCCTCGGCATATTTGGCGGCGGCATCGATCTGGTCGTCGGTTACCGTGTCGGCCGAAGGCACCTTGAGCTTAAAGGTGACCTGGGCACTTAAATCCTGTCCATCGCTCTTAACGGTGACCTGCGTCTTGGTGGTCGGGACGGTATAGATGGTGCCGTCGGCCGCGATGGGGGAGGCAGCGATGGAGAGCGTGTAGTCACCGGGTAGTAGTTTGATGCCACGGCCGTGCTCGTCAACATAGAGTGTTTCGCTTACGGAGGATCCGTCAGAATCCTGGCCACTTACCTGTACGGGAATCTTGGAGCCGGTGGAACAGTCGAGCCCCGCGGCATGTACGCCAATCTGCACCGACATCATCGTGTGGGCATTGGCGGCGACAGCGGCAGCCTGCTCTTGCTGATATCCGTTCCAGGCAGCATAGCCTGCACCACCGGCGACGAGCGCGACGGCCACGACACCGGCGACCATCAGATTGCGGCGCTTGGGCGACATCTTGCGATGGCGAACCTCGGCCTCGCGTGCCGAGGGAACGGACGGCAGGGGAATATCTCCCATGGCGATGGTCTCGTCGACGACTGGCGCAGAGCCCAAGCCGGGGAGCTCGCGGGTGAGCGATTCGTCGACGGGCAAGTCGCCAAGCAGGGAGGTCTCATCTCCCGCGTTGGGTTCCGGTTGGCCATTGCCCTCGTCATCGCCTTTTTCGACATCGGCTTCATCGCGAGCATCCTCGACGTCGTCGCCCGTATCCGGTATGCCATCGCCCGCCGCGTCCTGCATGTCGACGATTGTCTCGTCAAACGCAACTTCGTCCAGCGAAAACCGGTCTAGGCTCTCCAAGGCCTCGGCGCACGCCGCTGCATCTTGGGCCGCGTCCTCTTGGCCCCTCGTCTCATTTTCCATATATCCCCCAAGCTCAATATCGGGACAACAATGTACCCAAAATTAAGGTCACATAGAGCTGGCGTGCAGTCGGAAATTCGATTTTATCTGCGCGATACATTGTGAATATGTGCATGAATGCACGCGCGACAGCAAAAAGCCCCCGGAAAGCAAACGAATTGCTTTCCGGGGGCTGCGCATAACGCGAGATTACGGAGCCAAAGAGACGCGCCTACATCCAAATGCGGACGGCAGCGAGCGCGTTACTCGGCGTGCGCGTAATCAACCTTGGCGCGGCGAGCGGTAGCCTTCTCCCAATCGCTGGTGCCCTCAAAGACGTCCTGCTTGTAGGGATTGCGGCCGAGCTTCTTGGCACGGTAGACGATGTAGATGATCGCGGCGACGTTGGCGACCAGTGCGGCGATCGAGACCGCGGTAGCGGCGCCGGGGTCGAGCGTGGAGTGGGTCACAAAGATGGACTCCTCCTGGAAGTACGGGAACACCTGGGCAAACATGCACCAAATGGCCAGCGTAAAGGCGCGGTTCTGGATCCAGCCGCCCTTGTTCCAGATAAAGGCGGCGACGGTGGGCGCCAGCAGCAGCGCAAAGCCGCAGAACCAGGAGTGGGTGGGCAGGCAGTTGTAGGTGTAGCAGAAGTTCCAGATATCGTAGGCGATGATGTAGACCCAGGTCATGTCGGGCCACAGCATGTCGGTCTTGTCCTCAGAGGCGTAGACACTCCACCAACCGGTCATGCAGAAGATGTTGATGATACCGGCGATGCCGTTGAACACGTTGTTCCAGCCGGCGAGCTGCGTGGCGCCCTCGGAGGTGACCCAGGTGGACTCGCCCAGGACAAAGAAGTGATAGGCGCTCTCAAAGTCGGACACGACGGCGATCATGATGTTGATGGCGACGATCACAAACGGCCACGCGCGGAACCAATGCGCCTTGCCGATCTTGCCCCACTGGTACTTAATGGCAATGAAGCCCCAGCAACCGGCCAGCGCCGCGTATACCTTGGCGTAGTGGAACCAGCTGTTCTGGTACACATGGGTGGGGTTGGTGAGCGCCCACTCGGCACCCTGTGAGACGCCGATGGCGATAGCGACGCAGTAGATGGTCATGGCCAGCGGAGCCACGCCAAAGATGATGGCCGCGCCCAGCTTGGTGCGGCGGCCGACCTCGTTGAGCACGATCAGGCCAATAAAGACCATGGCCCAGCCGGCCCAGTGGATAAGGGTATTGCTACCCCAAACATCGAACAGCATGCTGCTCTCCTTTCACAAGCCCGCGGCCCCTCTTCTGATCGCGGGCAGTTTGGCCAAATGTCGTCAGTTCTGGGGCTTGCGCTCCTGATACTTGGCGGTATAGCCCTCGATATGGAGCGTCGAGGCGATGATTTCCTTGACTGTCTCGTCGGGCACATCGGGGTGCGTGCGGATATACATCAGCAGCCCCATGATGAGGGTGTAGAACGTCTCGTAGACATGGTCGATGCGTAGCTCGTGATGGGCGACAAAATCCACCACGGTGGTATCGCAGATATACTGCGCCACGCGCTGGACCACGTTGTGCAAAAAGCCGCCGTAGAGCGCGCCGCTGCTCGAGGTGAGCGTGCTCGGCAACTCGTGGCCGCTCACGACCAGGCGCTTAAAGAGCGGAGCAACGGTGTCGAGTGCGCCTTCGATGTCGCCAACCGTGCGGCTGGCGTTCCACTGCTCGAGCTCGGCGATAAAGCCGTCGATTGCCTCGTCCATAACGGCGGTGACGGCGGCATCCATATCGGCAAAGTAGTGGTAGAACAGCGAACGCGCGCAGCCAGCCCGCTTGGTCACGGCCGATACCGAAAGATGGGACACACCAAGCTCGGCGCTCACGGCGCGCACAGCGGCGAGGATCTCGCGACGGCGCTCGTCGCCCGTCAGGCGTTTTGCCGCGCTATCGGATGCGGGGACGGCATCGACCACAGAGATATCTGCTGCGTTGTTGCCCATGTTTTGCCGCCTTTCATCCTCTTTTGCCTGACCGTTCGCCTAACAGTCTTGAATATTGTTGACGGTTCGTCAATACTGTTTTTGACACAATGTCAACAATAGCGGGTGAACGGCATGGGGGCATGTCGAACCCGTACAAAGAGGGGCGCCGCGGTCTCGCCGGGCTGTGGCAAGAGAAGGGACGACTATGATTCTCAGCGGACCGGGGATTAGCTATACCGAGCCCGATATCGGCGCGGAGTTCGTGCCGCCGATACCGGAGCATCCGCGCGAGGCCATCGTCAAACTGTGTGAGCACTGCACCAACCGCCTGCTGCACCGCGACGAGCTGCTGGGCTACGAGTACTGGTCGTTTGCCGAGGCCGCAACCGACGAGCAGGCCGAAGTGCTCTGCAAGATGAAGATGCGCCGTCCCTATACGCTGCCCGAGATGGTCAAGCTCACCGGCATGCCCGAGGCCGATATCGAAAAAATGCTCGACGACATGAGCTACACGGGTCTGCTCGAGTACAACTGGGAAAACCCCGAGCGCGCCAAGCAGTGGGTGCTGCCCATGCTGGTGCCGGGTTCCGCCGAGTTCCTCAACATGCGCGTGAGCCAGCTCGAGGAGCATCCGGTCTATGCCAAGTTCTTTGAGCAGGCGTCCAAGGGACCGCTGTCCAAGGCCACGCCGATGGTGCCGCCCGGCGGTGCCGGCATCGGCATGCATGTCATTCCGGTCGAGAAGGCCATCGATGCTGCGAGCACCTCGGTGCCGATCGAGCATATCGAGCATTGGCTCGACAAATACGAAGGTAAGTATGCCGCTAGCACCTGCAGCTGCCGCGCGAGCCGTCGCGTGATGGGAGAGGGCTGCGCCGACGACCCGGCCGATTGGTGCATCGCCGTGGGCGATATGGCCGACTACGTGGTCGAGACCGACCGCGGCCATTATGTGACGCGCGAGGAGGTCTACGACATCCTGCGCCAGGCCGAGGACAACGGCTTTGTGCACCAGATCACCAACATCGACGGTGAGAACAAAATCTTCGCCATCTGCAACTGCAACGTCAACGTGTGCTACGCCCTGCGCACTTCGCAGCTGTTCAACACGCCCAACCTGTCGCGCTCGGCCTACGTCGCCAAGGTCGAGAAGGACAAGTGCGTGGCCTGCGGTCGCTGCGTTGAGGTGTGTCCGGCCGGCGCCGCCAAACTGGGCCAGAAGCTCTGTAGCAAAAAGGCTGGCGGACAGGTGCCCGAGTATCCGCGCCAGGAGCTGCCCGATGCCACCAAGTGGGACCACACCAAGTGGTCGCCCAACTACCGCAACGATAACCGTATCGAGACGCACGAGTCCGGCACCGCGCCCTGCAAGACGGCTTGCCCCGCGCACGTTGCCGTTCAGGGCTATCTGAAGCTTGCGGCACAGGGGCGCTATGACGAGGCGCTGGCGCTCATCAAGCGCGAGAACCCGCTGCCCGCTATCTGCGGCCGCGTGTGCAACCGCCGCTGCGAGGATGCCTGCACCCGCGGCCGTGTGGACGCCGCCGTGGCTATCGACGAGGTCAAGAAGTTTATCGCCCAGCGCGATCTTGATGCCGCGACCCGCTATGTCCCACCCGTGGTGACCCCGACGCGTGCCGGCGGCTTCGACCAGAAGATCGCCATCATCGGTGCCGGTCCGGCCGGTCTGTCCTGTGCTTTCTATCTGGCCGAGAAGGGCTACAAGCCCGTCGTGTTCGAGAAGAACGAGCGCCCGGGCGGCATGCTCACCTATGGCATTCCCAGCTTTAAGCTGCAGAAGGACGTTATCGAGGCCGAGGTCGAGATCATTCGCCTGATGGGCGCCGAGTTCCGCTATGGCGTGGAGGTCGGTCGCGATGTGACGCTCGACGAGCTGCGCGCGCAGGGTTTTAAGGCCTTTTATGTTGCCATCGGCTGCCAGGGCGGCCGCTTCGCCGGTATTCCGGGCGAGGATGCCGAGGACGTGACCGTGGCCGTCGACTTTTTGCGCGAGGTCAACAGTGGCAAGATCGACGCGCTGCCCGGCCGCACCATCGTGGTGGGCGGCGGCAACGTGGCCATCGACGTCGCGCGCAACGCCTGCCGTCTGGGTTCCGAGCACGTTGAGATGTTCTGCCTGGAGAGCGAGGCCCAGATGCCCGCCAGCGAGGAGGAGCGTCGCGAGGCCGTTGAGGACGGCGCTCACATCAGCTGCGGCTGGGGCCCCAAGGAGGTTCACCTGGACGAGGCCGGTCGTGTGTGCGGTATCACCTTCAAGCGCTGCACGCGTGTCTTTGACGACGAGGGCCGGTTTGCGCCCGAGTACGACGAGAACGATCTGCGCCGCGTCGATGCCGACCGCGTGGTCATGTCGATTGGCCAGTCCATTGTGTGGGGCGACCTGCTGGCTGGCTCCAAGGTGGAGCTCGGCCGCGGCCAGGGTGCTCTTGCCGACCCCCAGACCTATCAGACCGCTGAGCCCGACATCTTTGTGGGCGGCGACGTCTACACCGGTCCGAGCTTTGCCATCGACGCCATCGCCGCCGGTCACGAGGCCGCCGTGTCCATCCATCGCTTTGTGCAGCCGGGATCCACGCTCACCATCGGCCGCAACCAGCGCCACTACACCGCGCTCGACCGCGACGATGTCGTGATCGAGAGCTACGACAACGCGAGCCGCGAGGTGGCGCATGTCGACCGCGAGCGCGAGAAGGCTGCACCCTTTAGCGAGCACGTCGAGACCTTTACCGAGGAGCAGGTGCGCGCCGAGACCGCCCGCTGCCTGGGCTGCGGTGCCTCGATCGTCGACCCCAACAAGTGCATCGGCTGCGGCTTGTGCACCACCAAGTGCGCGTTCGATGCCATCCACCTGGATCGCGATCGCCCCGAGTGCTCCACGATGGTCAAATACGAGCAAAAGCTCCCAAGCCTGGGTAAGTACGCGCTCAAGCGCGCCATCAAAATCAAATTCGGTCGCAAGTAAGTAGTCATAACGGGAACGGCGGAAGGAATTAAAAGTGCACGAGCTCGGAATCGTTTACCACATCATTCGCGATGTCGAGAACGTGGCGCGCGCCAATGGCGTGAGTCGCGTTTCGAGCGTCACGCTGCTGCTGGGCGAGGTCTCGG
>JAHYYO010000016.1:0-32941 GCA_019424925.1 Collinsella sp. | reverse complement strand
TTCTTGTCGTAGGCGGCCTGCGCGGCGGCGCGGGCGACATCCTCGGCGGCGACACCGCTCGCGGACAGCGAGGCGGCGGTACGGTCGGACGTGGCGGCGAAGCTCTTGTGCTCCACACCTTCAAGAATCTGCTCGTCAGTCATGGTCTCGTCGGCCATGGAATACCTCTTTCTAGACACACCCGAGCTAGCGCAGCTGGGCGTAATGGTTGTAAATCGTAATAGCCGTGGGATAAAGATAGCGCCCGGACTGGATCACATAGACCAGACCCTGCGCAAAACAGGAGAAGAACAAGTCGTCGAGCGAGGACTTCCCCACCATCTTGCGCAGCGCATGGGCATAGTCGCCGTGGCGGTTGGGCTCGATGGCATCGGCCACAAAGACCACCATATCGAGCGGCGTCATGTCGCAGGCACCCACGGTGTGACGGTCGACAGCCTGGAAAACAGCCGGCGACAGCTCGGGAAAAAGCTGCGGAAGCTCATAGGCGGCAACAGGGCCATGCAAAAGCGGCGTCGCGGCGGAAGGAGAGCCGGCAACCTTGATGCCATAGTGAAGCGCGCGGGCCACGAGCTCGTCATCGGAAAGAACCTTGTCCCAGTCGTGAATTAAGCCGGCGGCAGCCGCATCAAAGCGGTCAACGCCGTAGACCTCGGCCAGATGAAGTGCGGTCTCGGCAACACCCAGCGAATGCACATAGCGCTTGCGCTTATCTTTCATGCGAACATCGAGCAGCTCTTGAATGCGCTTGAGCAGCGCGCGCTCATCGCCCTCAAACTGATCCTCTACCGACAACGTAGCCCCCATCACTCAAAATCTTCTTGGCCCAAATCGGCATATAGCCTGCGCTTGCGAATGTAGCCGAGCACGGACTCGCTCGTAAGATAGCGCACGCTCATGCCGCGGGCAACTCGCTTACGAATGTTCGTCGAGCTGATCGCCAGCGCCGGAATCTGAATATAGCGCACGTCGAACGGCAGCCCCGACTCTTTGATTCGGGCACGCGCCGTATCGATATCAAAGCCAGGTCGCGTCGCCGCAATAAAGGTAGCAAGCTCAGCGATTCGCTCGGCATCATGCCAGGTCACAATATCGATAATCGCATCGGCGCCCGTAATAAAGTAGAGCTTTACCTGCGGCGGGTAAAAGTCGCGAAGGGCATGAAGCGTATCGGCCGTATAGGTTACGCCCGGACGGTCAATCTCGAACCGGCTCGCCAAAAAGGCCGGGTTCGCGGCGGTGGCGAGGACCGTCATGGCATAACGGTCCTCGGCAGGCGTCACCGGCTTGTCAAGCTTAAAGGCGGGAGAGCCCGCCGGCATAAAGAGCACGGCGTCCAAGTCGAGCGACTCGCGCGCCTGCTCGGCAGTCACCAGGTGCCCGTAATGAATCGGGTCGAATGTGCCGCCCATAATGCCAAGCCGAAACTCTTTGCCCTCTTTTATGGGCAGCTCGGGCAAACCGATTCCACCGCGCAGCGACATGGCTTACTCGCCCTCCGAGGTCTCGGCATCGTCCGCGGCATCAGCCGCATCGATAGCCTCGACGCCCTCATCCGCAGCATCGGCCACGTCAATGGCCTCAACGGCAACGTCCTCACCAGCGTCCTCGAGCTCCTCGTACTCCGAGAAGTCCTCAGCGCCCTCAAAGTCAAAGGCGCGCTGGCAAATGCGGACCTCGTCGCCCGCACGGCAGCCGGCCTTCTCGAGCGCATCGTCGACACCCATGCGCGCAAACTTATGCTGCAGGTAGATGACAGCTTCCTCGTTTTCCCAGTCGGTCTGGATGACCATGCGCTCAATCGCGCGACCAACCACACGGAAGGCACCGGGCTCCTCCTGGACAATGCGGAAACGCTTCTCGCGCTGCAGACGGCGGCGCTCCCACTCCTCGTCGCGCAGATCGACCGGCTCATCGGAGACCGCCAGCTCGGCGCGCAGCTTAGCCACCTGCTCGCCCACGGCAAGCATCAGCGTGTTGAGGCCGGCGCCCGTCACGGCGGACACGGCAAAGAACATATGTCCATCGTCGAGCGCGGCGCGCTTGAGGTCGGCAATCTTGTCGGCCGTGCCCGGCGCATCGCACTTGTTGGCGACGACGATCTGCGGACGCTCCGAAAGCTCGGCGCCATACCGCTCGAGCTCACGGTTGATGATGCGGTAATCCTCAACCGGGTCGCGATCCTCAAAACCGCCCGTCATGTCGACGACATGCATGATCAGGGCCGTACGCTCAATGTGGCGCAGGAACTGGTGGCCCAGGCCACGGCCCTCGCTCGCGCCCTCGATCAAACCAGGAACGTCGGCAACGACGTAAGAATACTCACCGGCACGCACCATGCCGAGGTTCGGCACGAGCGTTGTAAACGGATAGTCGGCGATCTTGGGACGGGCGGCACTCATGCGCGCGATAAGCGAGGACTTGCCCACCGAGGGAAAGCCCACGAGTGCGGCATCGGCCATAAGCTTCATCTCGAGCTCAATCCAGTGCTCCTCGGCCGGTTCGCCCAGCTGAGCGAACGCGGGCGCGCGGCGCACCGACGTCACAAAGTGCGTGTTGCCCAGGCCGCCGGCGCCACCGGGCGCCACGACAACGCGCTCGCCGTCGTGCACAAGATCGGCAATTTCGAACATCGGGGTCTGCGTCTCGGGATCGAGCTCGCGTACCACGGTGCCCATGGGAACCTTCAGGATCAGGTCCTCGCCGCTCTTGCCATTGCGACGAGCGCCCTGGCCGTGCGTGCCGCGCTCGGCGCGGAAGTGATGCTTAAAGCGGTAATCGATCAGCGAAGACAGCTGAGCATCGGCCTGGATGACGACATTGCCGCCACGACCGCCGTCGCCGCCATCGGGGCCGCCCTTGGGGACAAATGCCTCGCGCCTAAACGACATGCATCCGGCTCCGCCGTCGCCGCCGCACACGTTAATGCGGCTGATATCGGTGAACTGTGACAACAGAATCGCCTCCTACAAAAAGAGGGAGACCCTTGAATCCTAAAACTCAAGTGCCTCCCACATATGTGCTCTATGAAGGGTGAATTACGCGTTCGCGAGCGGGCGTACGCTGACCCTGTGCTTGATACCCTTGTGGAACTCAACGGTACCGTCGACCAGCGCGAACAGCGTGTCGTCCTTGCCACGGCCAACGTTCTCACCCGGGTGGATGTGAGTGCCGTGCTGACGGACGAGAATCGTGCCCGTGGTTACCGTCTGGCCGGCATAGCGCTTCGTGCCAAGGCGCTGACCGCGGGAGTCACGGCCATTACGGGAGGAACCGAGTCCTTTTTTGTGTGCCATTGTGTATACCTACTCTTTCGTTACGAGTGTAATCTACTCGGCGACGGGAGCCTCGGCAACAGCCTCGGCCTCTGCCTTGACAGCCTTCTTGGCGCGGGACGTAGCCTGGACCTTCACGATCTTCAGCTTGGTGAGCTGCTGACGGTGACCCTTCAGACGACGATAGCGCTTACGCTTGTGGAACTTGAAGACCAGCTGCTTCTCGCCCTTGAACTGCTCAACGATCTGAGCGGTAACCTTGGCCTTGGCCAGCTTGTCGGGATCGGTGACGATCTTCTTACCATCGTTGAGGAAGATGACCGGCAGGGTGACCTTGTCGCCCTCATTGCCCTCGATCTTCTCGACGGTGATGACATCGTCGGTGGCGACCTTGTACTGCTTGCCGCCCGTGTTAACGATTGCGTACATGTTTACTTGCCCTTCATGCATCAGTTAGTGCAACAGCCGAATATAGTAGCAGGCGAAAATACCCCCGTCAACGAGTATGTGGAGCAAATCCACAAGTTCGCACAGGTATGGGGCTGACGAGTCGGCCCTCGTCGTCCTCGCATGCTTGATTCTGACGCTCGACATCGTAGGAGCAGATGGTCACGAGGTCTTGCATACCGGTGGAAACAATAGGTGCATCCACGCCCGGGGTCAAGCCCTGCAACAAAACATCAGCAGCGGAAAGCAAAATTTCCGGACGCATGGAGCCCTCGTTGTCGGCATGGGTGTCGAGCATGAGCACCAGATGGTCCGGACGCTCCCCAGCCGTGAGCTCATAGCCCACGAGCGTGTGATCCAAATCCAAGCGCTTGCTCTTTTTGCCGCGCGCGTAGTCGATGCCATGGTCGGCGCGCAGCGTGTCGATCGCACGACGCACCTCGTCGGCGCTTACGGGCGCCTCGGGATCCAAGTGCAGGTCGATGCGATACGACAGACGCGTGAGCTGCGCCGTCAACGCCGGCGTGCGCACGTCGATATACGCCGCCTCGATGGGCGCCAGATCGGCCGGTGACGCCGCAGCCAGGCGCCCAAACGCCTCGTCGAGCGCCACGAACTCGGTCATAAACAGGTCATACCACTCGCAGGTCGACGACGTACCCACCGGTAGCGCCGAAGAGAAGCCCACGCGCATGTGCGGAGAGAAGCCCTGCGTGACGGCATAGGGAAGTCCCGCACGGCGCACGATGCGCTCAATGGTATGGATTACTTCGAGATGGCCCAGGTACTTAAGGCGATCGCGCTTGCCATAGCGAACACGAAGCCTAAAGAGCGTGGGGTTGTCGGTCAGGCGCTCACTCATGCGCGATCACCCATCAATACATTCTTGACGTGGAGCGTGGGGCAGATTCCGCAGCCGGTGCACGACGTGCGGGTGCAGTCGGGAGTCGTGACACCCTCGAGCGAGCGACGGTACTCGCGCTCGAGGAAGCCACGCGTGCAGCCGGGGCTCACATGCTCCCACGGCAGGCGCCAGTCCAACTCGTAGGGCAGGTGCACGAGCTCATTGAGGTCGATGCCGTTTTTGGCAGCAGCCTCCTTCCAGTTATCGAGCGAGAAATGCTCTACCCAGGCGTCAAAGCGAGAGCCCGAGCGCCAAGCGTCGATGATGACGGGCGTCATGTCACGACCGGCGCGGGACAGCGCGGCCTCGATGAGCGAGGTCTCGGCATCGTGGTAATGAACGCGGACGGCACGGTTGCGAACGCTCGTGATGAGCAGCTTCTGGCGACGCTTGACGTCGTCGTAGTCGAGCTGCGGGCACCACTGGAACGGCGTGGCAGCCTTGGGGATAAAGACCGAAACCGAGATCGACACCGAGATCGAGCCGCGACGAGCCTTGGGCACCACGGAACGACCGAGCTCCAGCACGTGATCGGCCAGATTGGCGATGGCCACGATGTCCTCGTCGCGCTCGCCGGGAAGGCCCATCATAAAGTAGAGCTTCATGCGGTTCCAGCCGGCCTCGAAGGCCGCCTTGGCCGCACGGTCCAGGTCCTCCTCGGTCACGTTCTTGTTAATGATGTCGCGCATGCGCTGGCTGCCGGCCTCGGGCGCGAACGTCAGGCCGCCCTTCTTTTCGCCGGCGACCGACTCGGCCATATCCACGCCAAACGAATCCAAGCGCTGCGACGGAATAGACACGCGAATACCCGTATCTTCCAGGCGACGGTTGAGCCTGTCAAGCACGTCACGAATGCAGGAGTGGTCGGTCGTGGAGAGCGAGGTCAGCGACACCTCGTCATAGCCGGTCTTTTCCAGACCCTGAATCACCGACGAGACGATCTGGTCGGCCGAACGCTCACGCACCGGGCGATACGTCATGCCGGCCTGGCAAAAACGACAGCCGCGAGCGCAGCCGCGCAGAATCTCGATAGACAGGCGGTCGTGAACCAGCTGCGCATAGGGCACGCACGACTGCGACAGCGGATTCGTGGCGCCGAAATCCTCGACGACGCGTTTGCAGACCACGGTCGGCGCATCCTTGCCCTCGCGCGGCACGGTGTAGCCGTGCGGCGAGCAGGGCTCGTCGTGACGAACCTCATAGAGCGACGGCACGTAGTTGCCGGCAATGGATGCAAGCTGCTCAACAATCTGCGCGCGCGGGACTCCTTCGTCGCGCAGGCGCCGATGCAGCTGGCAGGTCTCGAGCAGCGATTCCTCGCCCTCGCCGATGAGGATGGCATCGAAGAAGGCCGCGTACGGCTCGGGGTTGTACACCGAGGGGCCGCCGGCGATGATGATGGGGTCGTCTTCACCTCGGTCGGCCGCTAACAGCGGAATGCCAGCGAGATCGAGTGCCTCGAGGAAGTTCGTCACCGCCATCTCGTGCGGCACATGCAGACCGACGATATCAAACGAAGCAACGGGGGCAGCACCTTCGAGCGACAGCAGCGGAATGCCCGCCTCGCGCATGGCGTCACCCATATCGGGCCACGGCACATAGCCACGCTCGCAGGAGATGCCCTCGGCCTGGTTAAGGATGTTGTAGAGGATGGCGATGCCCTGGTTGGGCAAACCAACCTCGTACACATCCGGGTAGATCAGGCAGCAACGGTAGTCGGCATCGGCCTTGGAAAGCGTGCCCCACTCGTGATCGATATAGCGGCTCGGCTTTTCGACCTTGGCGAGCAGCGGCTCAATTAAATGAAAGCAGTCTTGATACGGAACGCGCAACAGAAAACCCCTAAGCAGCGAGATCGGATGCGTCTTGGTAGGACGCCATAGGACGGGTAGCGCCCGCGACCGTGGTCACCAGATCGCGAACGCGGGAGAACGTGGCAGTGACCACCTCGTTGGCACGGCTGTAGTCGACATCGCGCTCGTAGAGCGAAACAAGCGCACGGCCCATGCCATAGGTGCCCGCGGCAGCAGTGAGCGCCTTAACGGCAAACCCAATATGCGGCGTCTGCTTGACGAGCGCGCGGGTGACCGCGCGGATCACAAGACCGCCGGCAAGCACGCCCGCGACCTCGTAGCCGCGCTCAGGCTTAATGCCGCGTCCAAAGACGGCAGCGAGCTCAAAGAGCATGCCCACCTGCGCCAGCGCCATAACGGGATAATCGGCGCCCGGCAAAAACACCAGCGCACCGGTCGCCATATTGGTGAGCGCGCACGAGGTGATGATACGATTAGCTGCCGCGATGCGCATAAAGGCAAAGTTCGCCGCAAAAGCCGTTTCCTTGTCGGTGCGATCGAGAATCCAGCGGGCAAGCGTCTCGAGCAGATACGTCTTATCGGTTGCCGCCACCACGCCGAGCATGGGCGTGGACTCCTCGATAAACGGCACCTCCACAGCAGACTCGGCAAGCACGCACACGGGCGCGCCGGCGATCACGAGCTCCTGCACGGCACTCTCCAGGCGGTCGGAACCACACGAGAGCACCAGTACCACATCGGTATCGGTCTTTGGAGCAATTCGCTCCTCCCCCAGACGCTCGACGCGCACAATGCCCGAGGTCGTCTGCGGCACAAAGGCGTCACGCACCGTCTCAGCAAGAAAGCGCGAGGCGGACGAATCCAGATAGACCGAGACGCGCACCGGCGTATCGGAATCCTTCTTAACGGACGCGCCCATCTTAAAAGCGCGGGTCAGCTTATCTACGGGAATTTTCATAGCAAACCCCTCCAGCGGTTACGCGGCGCCAGAACGATGCCGCCATATGGATTGTACGATACCCACCGTCAGCAGCTGAATCATCATCGAAGACGAACCGAAGCTAATAAACGGTAGCGGAATACCGGTAATCGGCATCATGCCGATGCACATGCCGATGTTTTCGAAGGTCTGGAACGCCCACATGCCAACGATGCCCACACACGAAAGACGCAAGAACAGCGACTCACACTTAAAGGCGACGCGAATCGTCGAAAAGATCAGCAGCACGTAGAGGCACAGGAGCAAAAAGGAACCGCAAAAGCCAAAGGTCTCGGATAGGAAGGCGAAGACAAAGTCGGTGTGGAACTCAGGAAGAAAGCCGCCGGCCGACTGCGTCGCATGGCCCAAACCCTTACCAAAGAAGCCGCCCGAGCCAACGGCGATAAGCGACTGCTGCAGGTTGTAGGCATCGTCCGAATCGGCATTATCGGGGTCGATAAAGACCGTCAGGCGGTTCATCTGATACTGCTTGATGAGCACATCGTGGCCGAGCAACGAATCAAAGACCGAATCGAGCGCCAGGACGAGGGCCACCAGGCCCACAAGCAGGGCCAGGGTCGACAGCACCCATTCGCGGCGCGCACCGCTCATGCAGATGACGATGGCGCCCGAGACCAGCACGACCAGGCCCGAGCCCAGGTCGCCCATGGCAACGACGGCCAAAAACGGGATGGACAGCATGCCGCAGAGCTTGACGTAGTCGCGAACGGTATCGATGCGGCCGTTATACTGCGAGCCAAGCGTGGCGATAAAGAAGATGGTGATGAGCTTGGCAAGCTCGACCGGCTGGAATGTCAAGCCGATACCGGGGATCTTGATCCAGCCCGTCATGCCCAGACCGCCCGTATAGGACAGACCCGGAATCTTGGGCGAGAAGATCACGATCAGGTCGATGACGAGCAACGCCGTCGAGAAATTGGAAATACCGCGCAGGTCGGTACGCCAGACCAGCACCGCCAGCACCGCCCCGATGCCAATTCCCAGAAGATGACGTGAGAACGAGGCATCGGCCTTAAACTGCGAAGCCGACCAGATAATGATGGCACCGTAGGCGACGAGCGCCACTGTAGCCACGAGCACACCGATATGCACCTTTTGGCGAAACGTGCCGCGCGAGGCCGAAAGTTGCTTGTTGACGCGGTCCAGGCTGCTGCGAGAGCCGGTCTTGGTTGAACGGAACAGATCCGCCGGAGAAAGATCCATCGCAACCTCCTATCGAACCGAAGAATCGCCCGAGGCCGAAGAGGTATCGGGCTCGTCATAAATCACGCCGAGCACGTCGCGCACGACATGCATCGCGGTATCTGAGCCACCGCCGCCCTGCTCCAGGACAGTAGCGATGACATACTTGGGATCATCGGCCGGTGCATAGGCGCAGAACCACGCGTATTCGTCCTCGCCGCTTTTCTCGCCCGTGCCCGACTTGCCGTACACCTGCGGCGTCAGGGTGCCAAAGTGAGCCGCCAGGGACATCGATGCCGTGTAAATCACGTCGTGCATGCCGTTGCGAACAAGAGTCAAATCCGAATCGCTGTTGATCTTGGCCTCCAGGCGCTTCTTCTTGCCCTTGCCGTTGTACTTATAGGCATCGCCGTCGCCATCGCGCGACACGGCAGACAAAAACACGTGAGGCACGTACTGTTTGCCGCCGTTGGCAAGACCCATATAGGCGCACGCCATCTGCAGGGGCGTCACCAAAATGTCGCCTTGGCCGATGGCAATGTTGGTCATATCGCCGGCATTCCACTTGCGGTCCTCGGCAGAGGCGTCGGTAAAGTACGACTCTTTCCACTCGGCATCGGGAATACGGCCCGCGCCCTCACTCGGCAGATCGATACCGCAGGTCTTGCCTAGGCCCCAGCGACGAAAGACCTCCTGCAGGCCCTCGGAATGTTGCTCGTCATAAAAGAAGGCCTTGCCCATGTCGTAGAAGACGGGGTCGCACGAGTTGGCGATACCCGACTGCAGCGTCATGGTGCCGTGGCCAGACGTCAGCCAGCAGCGCTTGCCCCAAGCCTTGCCCAGGCCCGTCCAATAGCCCGTGCAGTTGGTTGTCTGCGTTGAAGTGTAGGTTCCAAACTCAAGACCGGCCAGTGCCGAGAGCGGCTTGATGGTCGAGGCCGACATGTACTGTCCGCTAATGGCGCGGTTGAGCAGCGGGTGCGAACCCTTGTCATCATTGAGCTCGGTCCACACGTCATTTGAGACGCCGCCGATAAAGACGGACGGATCGAACTTGGGCTCGCTCGCCATGCCCAGGATCTCGCCATTGTTGGGATCGAGACACACCACAGCGCCGTTGCCGGCATTGCTGTAGCCAGTGGTCTTGGCAAGCTCGATGGCGCTCGCCAGCGCCGTCTCACAGGCCTGTTGGATCTTAAGATCGAGCGTGAGCTTAATGTCGGAGCCGGCCTTGGCGGGCACGGCGCCGGCCTGACCGGTCACATTGCCCGAGGCATCGACCTTGACGGTCTGCTCGCCACGAATACCCTGCAGCAGGTTTTCGTAGTAGCTCTCAACACCCGCCTGGCCCACGATATCGCCCGACTGGTACGTAATCCGGCCAGCAGAAGCATCATCATCACCAGAGGTTTTCTTATTCTGGGCCTCGAGCTGCTCGGAGGTAATGGTGCCGGTATAGCCCAAGATATGGCATGCCGTCTCGCCATATGGATACTGGCGCTCGGTACGCTCGGCAATCTTGACGCCCGGGAACTCGCCGGCGTGCTCCTGAATATAGGCAACCGTGGAGCGACGGACGTCCGTCGCGATGGTATGCAGGCTCTGAGCGCCCTCGGAATTGTCCTGAATATTGCGCAGCACCGCCACATAGGGCATACCGAGCACGTTGGCAAGATGGCGAACCAGAACCTCATCCTCGGCAAGGTCGCGGTAGGCCACGACAGCAAGTGAGGGACGGTTCTGGACAAGCGCCACGCCATTGCGGTCGAGGATGCGGCCGCGCACAGCGGGTGTGGTAACGGTGCGCGTCTGATTGCTATTAGCCTGCTTTTCGTAATAGTCCGACGAGACCATCTGCATGCCCCACAGCTTGACGGCAAGCGCCGCGAACATCGCGCCCACACCCGTGGTGAGGATGGAGAAGCGGCCCTTAAAGGCGGTCGCCGCGGTATTGCCCTCGCCCTCGGTGGCGCGCGGGGCCGTCCCATGCTGCGTATCGTAGGTAAAACGAGAATCGCCGCGACGCATGATGACCAGTGCGACCACGATGGCCACAACCAGCACGATACCGGCGATAATAACCGTCATCTGGGAAGACATCTACGAGCCTCCCCTATTTGAGCTTACGGGTCTTGGGCTTAAAGCGCATGCCCGTCTGGCGTCCGCCACGTGCGGAGAATCCATAACCGGACTGCGGCACGACGCCGGACATCAAAAACGGAATGGCAACCAGACCCGTCAGGATCGAAGACGGCAGCGCATGGCCGAAGATCGCCACGACAAAGTTCGTCTCCAAACCCATAAACAGCAAGATGATGCTGTAGATCACATTAATGACGAACGCGAAGGCGCCCACCGTGATGCCGCGCGCACTCGGGGCACCGCCCGTCTGACCGGCAGCGCTATGCACCAGGGCAAAAGAACCCACGGTCAGCAGGAGCGACATAACGCCCACCGGCACGGCAGCGGAAAGGTCATAGAACAAGCCGCTGCAAAAACCGCACACGACGGCACGGGTCGGGTCGCCCGAGAACACGCTTAGGCACACCAGGATAATCATAAAGTTGACGCGACCGCCCGCAATGGAGATCTGCGGTGCCAGGCCTGCCTGCAGCAGCACGCACACAATGGCGGCGATTACAAACGTGCGGGAGCTCATCCCCTGCTCGTGTAGATCCATGGACATGCCCCCTATTCGCTCGAGCCGGAATCGGTCGTCTCGGACGTGTCGGAACTGTCATCCGGGCTCTCGTCCTTCGTCTTGGTCGCAGCATCGCGCGACCTTCCCTGCGGCGTGCTGTTGGCCGTGTTCACGTCCTCATCCGAGGCCGACTGTTCGTCGGTCAGCGAGGTAATGACCAGCACTTCCTCGTTGTTCTCGGCCGTCGTCTGGGCGCGCACCACAATGGTGTAGTACACGTCGTTAGCCGATTTCTCAACAGACGAGACGGTGCCGAGCGGTAGACCCTTGGGGAACACACCGCCAATGCCCGAGGTCACGATGATGTCGCCAACCTTAACGTCGGAATCGACGCTCACGTACTCAAGACGCAGCGTGCCGTCAGCCTGACCCTGCAGCATGCCCTGGGCGCGCGTGTCCTGCACCATAGCGGACACGCCCGAGTTCTCATCGCCAATCAGGCGCACGGTGGACGTCTTGGCCGAGACCTCGATAATCTGGCCTATGACACCGGCAGAACTCGTCACAGGCATGTTGATGGTAAGACCGTCGGCAGAACCCTTATCGATGGTGACGGTCGAGGTCCAGGCATCGCCCGAAGCGCCGACGATACGAGCTGCGGTTGATTTGAGGTTGTAGGTCGACTGCAGGCCGACCAGCCCCTCCAGTCGCTCGGCGGTCTTTTGAGCCTCGGAGAGCTCGGCAACCTTAGAGGTCAGTTCCTCGTTTTGCTTCTTAAGCTCGTCAAGCGTGTCCTGCGACGCCGTAAGGTTAGAGAACACGTTACCGATCGCATTGAAGGGAGCCGCCACAGCCGAGCCCACAAAGCGCACCGGCGAGGTAATCGTCGTCACGCCCGAGCGCACGGCATGAATCGGTCCTGCCTCGCCCTCGCGGATGTAAAACGTGAGCAGCAACACCGAAATCAGGCTGAAAACAATCAACGGGCGCATACCCGTTGATTGTCGCTTGGTATTCAGATTTGTGGAGAAACCCGAAGATCGTGCCAAATGGAATCCACCTTTTGGAAATTAAGCATTGGTCTGGACGAAGCCGCCATCAAACGCATTGGCCTCGAGCACGCGGGCACAGCCGTTAACAACGTTATCGAGCGCCGTGGGGCTGACGTTGACCGAAACGCCGGTCTCATCGCGCAGGCGCACGTCGAGACCGCGCAGCAGCGCGCCGCCACCGGTCAGCAAAATGCCGTAGTACATAAGGTCCGAGGCAAGATCGGGAGGCGTAGCGTCGAGTGCGTCCTTGACGGCCTTGGCCATCTCGTCGAGCGGCTTGTTGAGCGCGCGACGAATCTCCTCGCTCTCGATGCGCACGGTCTTGGGCAGACCGGTAATCACGTCGCGGCCGTTGACCTCGACGTCGAGCTCGTCCTTAAGCGGCACGGCGGAGCCGACCTTGATCTTGATGTCCTCTGCCGTACGCTCGCCGATGGCCAGGTTGTAGGCATCACGAACGTGCGTGAGGATGGCCTGATCGAACTCGTCGCCGGCAATACGGATGGACTGCGAGACGACGATGCCGCCCATAGCGATAACGGCAACCTCGGTGGTACCGCCGCCGATGTCGATGACCATGGAGCCGGTGGGTTCCTCGACGGGCAGGTCGGCGCCGATAGCGGCTGCCATAGGCTCTTCGATCAGATAGGCCTGGCGGGCACCGGCCTGGATCGTGGCCTCAAAGACAGCGCGCTTCTCGACCGACGTGACACCGGAGGGAACGCAGACGACGACACGCGGACGCGGAGTCCACGGATAGCGCTTCTCGGACGCCTTGTCGATAAAGTAGCGAAGCATGGCCTCGGTAACATCGAAGTCGGCGATGACGCCGTCCTTCAGGGGACGAACGGCCACGATGTTGCCGGGCGTACGGCCGAGCATGCGCTTTGCCTCGATACCGACCGCCAGGATGCGCTCGTCGTTCTTGTCGATGGCGACAACAGAGGGCTCGCGAATGACGATGCCCTTACCGCGCACGGAGACAAGCGTATTTGCGGTGCCGAGGTCGATGGCAAGATCGCCCGCATAGCTACCGAAGAACATATCCATCAAAGAAAACAACGCAACTCCTGATGTGTTGGATGATTGCTGGAAAACTACTAGCTCATCATACTAGCGCAAGCCCGGCACCTCACTTGCGGTGAAGCGCCGGGCAAAGCTAAATCCCATAAGGTCACTACTGGTTGTCAGCAGCCGAGAAATCCATATCGAGCGAAGAAACGGCCCAGCCGATATGGTTGTCGGAGCGCACGAATTTGACGGTGTACTCCTGCTCGCCGCCCTTGGACAGCGATGCCTTCACCTTGGCGGTCGTCTCGGTCATGGACTGATCCATGCCCTCGACGGACACGGTGGCACCCTGCGGAATCGAGGAGATGATCATCGACTTAGCGTCCTCGGACAGGCTCGAGGCCAGGCAAGACTCGGCCTTTGCGGCGTCACCGTCGCTGGCAGCCTGGAACAGATCGGTAACGACAGACTCCTGAGACGGGAAGCCAAAGCCGCGCGTGTAGGCAAAGCCCAGACCGCCCGCGGCGATCAAAATAAGCAGAAGCAGCACGATGAAGACTTTGAGACCCGTATGGCGATGGCGACGACGGACCTTGGCCTGCTTACGATCCTGACGGTCCTGCTGGACCATCTCAGACTCGGACAGCGTAAAGAAGCCGGTGTCCGAGGGATCAGGCATAAACTGACCGGTC
The DNA here is from genome assembly GCA_019424925.1 of Collinsella sp. GTDB lineage: Bacteria > Actinomycetota > Coriobacteriia > Coriobacteriales > Coriobacteriaceae > Collinsella. The sequence continues at coordinate 18,923 of JAHYYO010000016.1, read as the reverse complement.
GCGCCCGTAGGATCGAGCGGATCGACGGCAGGAGCGTCCATCGCGGGCGCCGGAGCCGTGGCCATAGCCGTCTGGGCAGACAGCGCGGCAAGCGAATCCTGCACGCGGGCAAGCTCATCGGCCTGCTCGGAGGTGAGTTGGTAGATGCCATCGGCAGTAGCGGCATTAAAGGCGTCGAGTGCGTCGGAGGGACGGCCGGCGGCAGAAAGTGCCTGACCCATGCCGGCGTTGAGCGCACGCGTGTCGTCGCGGGGGCCGGCAAAGTCGATAGCCGTGCGGTAAGTCTCCACGGCATCCGCCGGACGGCCGAGCTTAATGAAGCAACGACCGAGCTCGCCGAGTGCGGCGGCAGGAGCCGGATTGGCGCCGTCGATGGCAGCCTGACGGAAGGCGGTTCCCGCGTTGGCATAGTCGCCCGACTGGAACAGCGCATTGCCCAGGCCCAGATAGGCCTTGAACGGCGTGGCATAGGAAGCATCCTGCGTAGCGGCAGAGAAAGCCTGAGCGGCCGTCGTGTAGTCGCCCACGGCGGCGAGCGCCTTGCCGCGGTTGGTGAGCAGCGCGCCGCGCTTGCCGTAGGTACCGTCGTTGAGGGCGGCGGCATAGGCCTCGGCGGCCTCGGCATACATGCCCAGGTGCATCAAGGCGTTGCCACGAAGGTGATCGGCCTCGCCCATAATCTCATCGGGAGTCTTTGCCGCCCCAAGCATCTGGGCTGCAGCGGAAAAATCACCCGCGCGGTAAGCGGCGCGGCCCTGTTGGATCAGCTGGCTATTCAAGGAAGTCCCCTTTACTCGTGAACGATCTCGACATGGACGATCTCGTCGCCGGCACGCAGCTGCGAAATCACATCGAGACCCTCGACCGTGGTACCAAAGACGGTGTAACCGGAATCGAGATTATGCTGGGCACCCAGGCAGAAGTAGAACTGCGAACCCGCGGAATCGGGGTCCATGGAGCGTGCCATGGCAAGGGCGCCATCGACATGGCTGTTGCGCGGATTGGTGGCAAACTCGCCCTTGATGCAGTAGCCGGGGCCACCGGTACCGGGCATGCCGTCGGGGCCCTCAAGACCGGCAGCGACGTCGGCGCCGGACATGTCGCGGGTATTGGGGTCCCCGCCCTGGATCACAAAGCCGGGCACATAGCGATGGAACTTAAGGCCATCATAGAAGCCCATCGTGGAAAGCTCGCAGAAGTTCGCGACATGAATGGGAGCGCCCTCGCCGTCAAACTTGACCTTGATGGTACCCTTCGACGTCTCGATTACGGCACACTCGTCGCCGACAAGCTGATACTCGGGCGTGTAGAGCTCTTTCTTAAAACCAAACATGTGGTTCCTTCCTCGTGCGTTTAAAGCATATTTGTACGAATTGTAGCAATAAGCACGGGCTTACATCAATTGCGCACGTAGGTTATGCCGACTATGGCGAACTAATTTAAGGAACGCCGCTGCGGCTTCCAGGAACCCACATTGGCATCGTACTGGTTCAGCGCGCTGTTGCCGCCCTGCGCGATGGGCGCCAGGATCTCGCTTTGGTGGGAACTCATCGACTCGCCATCGGGAATGGCCAGCGAGATATCCCAGCTCTGGCAGATCACGTCGACGCGCTCATACATCCACTCGGCAAGCTGCTTTAAGTGGGCGATGTCATCCGCATAGAACGTATCGTCCTGTACTTTCAGGTTGTTAAGCTCATCTTGCGTCTTTTTGATCTGGTCGCGCAGGGCGTAGGCACTCTGCGACAGCTCCTGACGGGTGGACAGCGGCGTTCGGAGATAACCGTTGTTAAAGGAATCGATGACCTCGCCGATCTGGTCCTCGTCAGCGTAGGACACGATGGTCTGATACAGACCGTCGAGCCTGGTATAGAGCTGATCATCGGTGAGCACGGTTTCTTCCTGAACCACCTCGGCAGAATCGCCCTGCTTGGTATCGTCCTCAGTCGCCTCGCACTTTTGACGCGTGGGGAAGGTGGTTTGTGCAGCTTGGCCAAACTGGTCGTAGAAGCCAGGCATAACACCCATGGGATCGGTCGTCACGAACCAATAGGCACCACCGCACACGACGGCAAGGACCGCGATGATAATGAGCGGCTTGGGAATATGACGCTTATGCTTGTGATAGGCGTCCTCGTCGGGGTGCACCTTGCGCTTGGGTTTTTGAGCATCGTCATGCAGGGAAACGGGCGTGGGAATATCGACCTTGGGGATACCGAAATCCTTATCGAAAGCTGGCAGCACGCAGGTCTCATTGGGGTCGGCGGCGTCCGAAAGCACCGCAGCGGCAGAGGCCGGCGCATGCGGCACCTCGGTATCGATCTGCTCTTGCGTTAGGCGCGGAAAGCCCGCCGTGCGGCCCGCAGCCAGGTCGGATGCTGCCGCATCCTCGGAGAGGATACCCGGAGCGGGGCGTCCGCATTTGGGGCACGTACGATCATGCGGAGAAAGACGGGCACCGCAGCCCTCACAGAACACGAACTCGGTGTGCTCGGGACCATCGCCCGGACCCACATAGGCGTTGCAGTAGGGGCAGAACGAGGCGCCGTCCTCGATAGTCTTAAGGCAATGCGGGCAGATCACGGCATCCTCTTTTCGAAGCAATTCAAACAATCGAGGTTAGAGCATAACATCGCCACGGCCCCACAGGAGCAAGGCACCAATTCAACATCGCCAGGGCGCGTAGCTACTTCTTCTTTTTGCTTGGCATCGAAACTTTGATGCCTTGGGCGGACTTGGTTACGCGGGAGCGCTTGGCGCCCGTGGGCTTCTTTTTCTTGGGCTGGGCCTGGGCCACGTCCTCGAGTGCGCGGGCCTCGGCCTCACGAACGGTGCGAGCTTCGCGGCGCTGCGCCATGTCGGCGGCGACGCGCTTGGCAAAACGCTCCGCCGTCGAACCCGTCGAGCTCACCTTGCCGCCACCGCGACCCAGGCGGACGCGAACACCGCGGCCAAAACCAGTTGCGGCATGACGACGACGCGGCTTGAGCGAATCCATCATCGTGGCGAGCTTAAAAAACACCGGGCAGGTAAAGACCACGACGGCAGCCAAGATAACCATCTGGCCCATTGTCAGGTTGGCAATAGACAGCAGCTCCGGGAATCCGATAACGCCCACCAGGATGCCGGCGACTACAAACACAAAGAGCACCACACGTAAGGGCGTGAGAGGCTGCGAGATGCGCCAGATCAGGCTGACGCTCGCCGCGCACGACGTAAGCAGGCACATCGTAGACAGCGTGAGCTGGCTAAAGCCAAACACCCGCGCCACAAAGATATCGAGCGCTGCAGCCAAAATGACCGCAATCGACGCCGGCAGTGCCCGCTTGAGCACGTTCGTCAGGAACGATCCCTTCACGCGAGCATTGTTGGGCTCCAGGCCCAACACAAAGCCCGGCGCGCCAATGCAGAGGAAGTTGATGAGCGTCATCTGAATCGGCTCGAAAGGGTACGGCGGCAGTGCGATGCACAGCGCCGCCAGGCCCATCGAGAACAGCGTCTTAGTCAGGAACAGCGAAGCCGAACGCTGCAGGTTGTTGATGGAGCGACGGCCCTCGGCCACCACGGCGGGCAGCGAGGCAAAGTCGTTGTCGACGAGCACGATCTCGGCCACGTTACGCGCGGCATCGGAGCCGGCCGCCATGGCCACGGAGCAGTCGGCCTCCTTGAGCGCCAGCACGTCGTTGACGCCGTCGCCTGTCATGGCCACAGTGTGCTCGCGGCGCTTGAGCGCCTGCACGAGCTCGCGCTTCTGCTGCGGGGTCACACGACCAAAGACATGGTAGCGGTCCACTGCGGCATCGAGCTTGGCCGGCGTATCGAGCGTCGTGGCGTCCACATAAGCGTCCGCCCCCGGCACGCCCACCACGCGCGCGATCGACGACACCGTACGCGGGTCGTCGCCACTGATCACGTTGAGAGTCACGCCCTGCTCGTTAAAGTAGCCGATGGTCTCGGCCGCCGAGGTACGGATCTCGTCGCGTATGGTCACAAAGCCCACGGGCTCGGCCTCGCCCACCATATCGCCATCGGGCGTAAAGCCGTCAACGCGCGCCACCACGAGCACGCGGCAGGTATCGGCAAGCTCGGCGACACGGTTCTCGACCTGCGAAAACACACGATCAGAGAGCACAAACTGCGCGGCGCCCATTACGTAGGAGCCCTGCGCAAACGAAGCGCCACTCCATTTTTTAGACGACGAGAACGGAATGACCGACAGCGGCTCGGACACCTCGACCGGACGGTCGGCGTAATAGTTGAGCAGCGCCTGACAGGTCTCGTTGGCATCGGCCGAGGTCGCACGTGCGACGTTAGCCAGCGCAAAATCGAGCACCGTGGTATCGACGGGAACGGCGGCGTCGCCCTCCCCCGCACCCATACCCTCGACCGGCAGCGGATAGGTACCCTCGACCTCCATGCGGCCCGACGTGATGGTGCCCGTCTTGTCCAGGCACAGCACGTCGACGCGCGCGAGCGTCTCAATGCAGTAGAGCTGCTGCGCGAGTACCTTGCGGCGGGCCAGGCGCACCGTGGCGATGGCGAGCACCGACGAGGTCAGCAGCACCAGGCCTTGCGGGATCATGCCCAGCAGGGCGCCCACCGTGGACAGCAGCGCCGACGAAGGCACATGACCAGCCAACAGCTCGGAGAAGCACCACGAAAGCGCGCTATTGCCTGGGGTTCCCGCGGCATCCCACAGCTCGCTCACGCTCGAGGCAAACAACGCCAAACCGAGCGGGATCATGATGATGCTCGCAAAGCGCACGATGGCGTTAAGCGCGTTCATGATCTCGGAATTGACCTTTTTGACGTACTTGGCCTCGTTATTAATTTTGGCCACGTAGTTGTCGGCGCCGACATGGATCACGCGGGCGCGCAGCAGACCCGAGTCGATAAAGCTGCCGCTCATGAGCTCGGAACCGGGCTGTTTCTTAATAAGATCGCTCTCGCCCGTCAGCAGACTCTCGTTCACGAGCGCCTCGCCCGAAACCACCACGGCGTCAGCGGGAATCTGGTCGCCGCGCCCCAGGCGGATGATGTCGTCGAGCACGATCTGGTCCAGGTCGAGCTCCACCTCGGAGCCGTCACGCACCGCGATGGCCTTCTTGGAGGTCAGCAGCGTGAGCTTATCGACCATCTTCTTGGAACGCATGGCCTGAATGACGCCAATAGCGGTATTGAGGAACACCACGAACAGGAACGTCAAATTCTTAAACGAACCGGTCAAAATGACCAGGAACGCCAAGATCACGTTGATCAAATTGAACAGCGTGCAGAGGTTCTCGATGATGAGCTCTTTGACCGACTTGGTCTTGAGCTCCATGTTGCGGTTGATCTTACCGGCGGCGATGCGCTCCTCGACCTCGGCGGTCGAGAGTCCGCGCTCGATATCCGTTGCTGCCATACCACGTCCCATCACGTCGCGTCGGTATAAGAAAAACCGCCCGGACCATGCGAGGTTCGGACGGTCTCACGTTCGATGGTGCCCCATGTTGGATTCGAACCAACGGCCTTCTGCTCCGGAGGCAGACGCTCTAATCCCCTGAGCTAATAGGGCCAACGTTTGGCATTATACCCAAGTGCACCACGGGCTATCAAAATAAAAGAAAAAGCTTTGCAATTCCGAGGAAGACGCGGCTCAACGGCCCACTTTAGAAGGCAAAAGCGAGTCGGATAGTATAAACTCTCATGCACCATATGTACACGGCTCTCGATGCGGGCCTTTTTTGCAAGGGTTATCCATCGAGGTGAGAGGCACACCATGATTGCAATTTTAAAAGAGAGCGCCAGCGACGAGGCCGTCAGCCATATCGTCAGCTGGATTGAGAAAAAGGGCCTGAAGACCGATGTCTCGCGCGGCGAGAATGAGACGATCATCGGCCTGGTGGGCGATACGACCAAGATCGACCCGTTCCTGCTCGAGTCCATGGATGTCGTCGAGCGCGTGCAGCGCGTCTCCGAGCCGTTCAAGCGCGCCAACCGCAAGTTCCACCCCGAGGACTCCGTCATCGACTGCGGCCACGGCGTCAAGATCGGCGGCGATCAGTTCCAGGTCATCGCCGGCCCGTGCTCCGTCGAGGGCGAGAACCTCATCCGCATCGCCCGCCGCGTGAAGGCCGCCGGTGCCACGATGCTGCGCGGCGGTGCCTACAAGCCCCGCACTTCCCCGTACGCCTACCAGGGCATGGGCCCCGCCGGTCTGGACCTGCTGTGCGAGGCGTCTGCCGAGCTCGACATGCCGATCGTCACCGAGATCATGGACCCGCGCGACGTGCAGGTCTTCCTGGACAAGAAAATCGACGTCATGCAGATCGGCGCCCGCAACGCCCAGAACTTCCCTCTGCTCAAAGAGGTCGGCAAGACCAAGACTCCGATCTTGCTTAAGCGCGGCATGTCCGGCACGATCGATGAGCTGCTCATGGCCGCCGAGTACATCATGAGCGAGGGCAACGACAACGTCATCCTGTGCGAGCGCGGCATCCGCACCTTCGAGACCCGTACTCGCAACACATTCGACCTCAACGCCGTGCCGGTGCTGCACCACCTGTCGCACCTGCCCGTCGTCGCCGACCCCAGCCACGCCACCGGCTACACCCGCTACGTTGAGCCCATGGCGCTTGCCGCGACCGCCTGCGGCGCCAACGGCCTGGAGATCGAGGTCCACGACGAGCCGAGCCGCGCCTGGTCCGACGGCGCCCAGGCCCTCACCCCCGATCAGTTCGACGACACCATGCGCCGCATCCGAGCCATCCGCGAGGTCGTCTGCCAAGAGACCATGGAGTAGCCCATGGGTACAGTGAGAAACGCGCGCGTCAACCAGGGCGGCCCCAAGTGCGCCGGCATCGTCGGCCTTGGCCTCATCGGCGGCAGCTTTGCCCGCGGCTATGCGCAGGCGGGCGTCCGCGTGCTGGCCTGGGATCCCGATGACGATGTCATGACGGCTGCCAGCATGGGCACCGTTGCCGGCGAGCTCAACGACAAGACGCTCGGCGAATGCGACATCATCGTCCTTGCCTGCTATCCCGAGGCATGCATCGAGTGGCTCGAGGCGCACGCCCAGGCGCTCGCCGACGCCACCGACACCGAGGCCATCATGGGCCCCGTGGTGATCGACACGGTGGGCGTCAAGGGCATCGTGTGCGAGCGCGCCTTTGAGCTTGCCCGCGAGCACGGCTTTTACTTTGTGGGCGCGCACCCCATGGCGGGCACGCAGTACTCGGGCTATGCGCACTCCCGCGCCGACCTGTTCCAGGGCGCCCCGCTCGTGCTCGTACCGCCCGCGGTGGACGATGCGCTCAAACTGGAGCTTTTGGGCCAGGTGCGCGAGATGGTACGCCCCTTGGGCTTTGGCAAGTTCAGCGTGACCAGCGCCGCCGAGCACGACCGCGTCATCGCCTTTACGAGCCAGCTCGCGCACGTCGTCTCCAACGCCTATGTTAAGAGCCCGACCGCTCAGGTCCACCACGGCTTTTCGGCCGGCAGCTACCGCGACCTCACCCGCGTGGCGCACCTCAATCCGCAGATGTGGTCCGAGCTCATGATCGACGACGCCAATGCGCTCGCCTTCGAGATCGACCATCTGATCGAATCGCTCGGCGCCTACAGCCGCGCCCTTAAAGACCGCGACCAGCGCTATCTGGAGAATCTCCTTGCCGAGGGCGACCGAATTAAGCGCGCACTCGACGACGAGGCCTCCCACTAGACCACCTATCACGCCAGGTCGAAAGGACCGAAGCTTATGGCGATTACCATCGATATCGACACCGCACGCCCCTACCAGGTGCATGTTGGCACGTTTTTGCTGGAGCAGGCGGGACCGCTCGTGCGCGCCACTGCCGGCGGCACCAAGGCCGTCATCGTGACGGACACCAACGTGGGCCCGCTCTACCAGATGCCCGTTAAGCAGAGCCTGGAGGCGTCAGGCTACGAGGTGAGCATCTGCACCTTCGAGGCCGGCGAGGCCCATAAGCGCGCCGAAACCTATGTTGCCATTTTGGAGTTTGTGGCCGAGCACGAGCTTTCGCGCTCCGACGTGATCGTGGCACTCGGCGGTGGTGTCGTGGGCGACGTGGCGGGCTTTGTGGCCGCCACCTACATGCGCGGCTGCAAGTTTGTGCAGATCCCGACGAGCCTGCTCGCCATGGTAGATTCGTCTGTGGGCGGCAAGACCGCCATCGACCTGGCTGCCGGCAAGAACTTGGCCGGCGCCTTTTGGCAGCCGAGCGTGGTCATTGCCGACGTGGGGTGCCTGGCCACCCTCACGCCCGAGCAGTTCGCTGACGGCTGCGGCGAGGTCGTCAAGCACGCCGTGATTGCCGATCCGGAGCTTTTCGCCGAGCTGGAGAAGACCCCGCTCACGCTGGAGCTGCTCAACCACGATGTGGCCCGCGTAGCACTCATCATCGCCCGCAACATCGACATCAAGCGCGCCGTGGTCGTCGCCGACGAGCGCGAGACTAACCAGCGTAAGCTCCTCAACTTTGGACACAGCGCCGGACACGCCGTCGAAGCCTGCGAGCACTTTGAGCTCGGACACGGCAACTGCGTGTCGATCGGCATGGGTATCATCACGCGCGCCGCGGCCCTGCACGGCGTCTGCGATGCTGCGCTGCCCGGTCGTATTGAGGAGCTCTGCGCCCGCCATGGCCTCAAGACCCGCTGCGGCCTAGATGCCGATGCCGTCTTTGCCGAAGCGCTCCACGACAAGAAGCGCGCGGGCGACACCATCGACCTGGTGATTCCGCACGGTATTGGCCGTTGCAGCATCGACCGCACGCCGCTTTCCACCTTCCACGATTTAATTGCCGAGGGCCTCGGCCAGAAGGGAGACGCATCCGCATGCTAGCCCGCATCACCCCCTCCCCGCTCAAGGGCACCGTTCCCGCCATCGCGTCTAAGTCGATGGCGCACCGCCTCATCATCTGCGCTGCGCTCGCCAACGGCGAGACGCACGTCACTTGCAACACCACCTGCGCCGATATCGAGGCCACGGTGCGCTGCCTCACGGCCCTGGGCGCCCGCATCGAGACCGTCGAGGATGGCTTCCAGGTCCATCCCACCATGAAGAGTATTGAGTTTGGCCTGCTCAAGGCACTTGCCGGCGCTACGCTCGACTGCGGCGAGAGCGGCTCCACGCTGCGCTTTATGCTGCCCGTCGCCTGCGCACTGGGGGCAGAGGCCACCTTTGTGGGCCAGGGCCGTTTGGGCGCCCGCCCCCTCTCCCCCCTTTCCGACGAGATCATTGCCGCCGGCTGCGACCTGCAGGGTCTGGGCGGTTTTCCGCTCAAGACAAGCGGCCGCATGCGCCCGGGCACCTTTATTCTGCCGGGCAACGTGAGCTCGCAGTACATCTCCGGCCTGCTGCTGGCAGCCCCGCTTCTGGCCCAACCCTCCTGCGTGCAGGTGACCGGCCTGATCGAGAGCCGCCCCTATATCAACCTGACCATCCAGGCCATGAAGGCCTTCGGCGTCGAGGTCAACGTCGAGCGTATTCCGGCCAAGGACGGCCAGCCCGAGGTTACGAACTTCCGCGTGAGCAGCGGCTCGTACCGCACGCCTGGCAACGTAGCTGTCGAGGGCGACTGGTCCAACGCCGCCTTTTGGCTGTGCGCCGGCGCCATCGGCTCCGACCCCATCACCGTCGAGGGTGTGTCGCTTAGCTCGGCCCAGGGTGATCGCAACGTACTTGCCGCGCTCTCGCGCTTTGGCGCCCGCATCGTCCGCTCCACCAACGCCGCCACCGTGCAGTCCGACAAGCTCGCCGGCTTTGAAATGAGCGCGCACGACATCCCCGACCTGGTGCCCGTTATCTCTGCCGTGGCGTCGCTGGCGCAAGGCCGCACGTTCATCCGCGACTGCGCCCGCCTGCGCATCAAGGAATCCGATCGCTTGGTCACCACCACCCGTGAGCTCACCGCGCTGGGAGCACAGGTGCGCATTGCCGGCGACGACCTCATCATCAAGGGCGTCGATGCCTTTACCGGCGGCGAGGTCGATTCGCACAACGACCATCGTATCGCCATGATGGCCGCTATCGCCGCGAGCCGTGCTACCGGCGAAGTTGTGATCCACGGCGCCGAAGCTGTCAACAAGTCCTATCCCGATTTCTTCGACCACTACCGCCTGCTGGGCGGCAAGGTCACGCTCGAGGAGGAATAGCATGTCCTCGACCTTTGGCAACGTTTTGCATCTGAGCATTTTCGGTCAGTCGCACTCTCCTGCTATCGGCTGCTCGCTCGATGGTGTCCCCGCGGGCATCGCTGTGGACCAGGAGACGCTGCAGGCCTTTTTGGACCGTCGTGCCCCCGGTCGCGACGAGACCGCAACCAAGCGCCGCGAGGCCGACGCCGCGCATATCATTGCCGGTGTAGTCGATGGACACACCACTGGCGCACCCATCGCAGCAATTATCGAGAACACCAACACGCGCTCCAAAGACTATTCCGAGCTGCGCCGCAAACCACGCCCCGGGCACGCAGACTTTCCCGCGCGCGTGAAGTACCACAACATGCACGATGTCGCCGGCGGCGGGCACTTCTCCGGCCGCCTGACGGCCCCCCTATGCATCGCCGGCGGCATCGCACTGCAGGCGCTCGAGGCCCGCGGCATTCAGGTCATGGCGCACGTGGCGCAGATCGGCGGCATCTCCGACCTGCCGATGGACGATATGGTCTATCGCGAGGCCGACCGCAAGGCGATCCTTGCCAACGACCTACCCTGCATTGACGCCGCCGCAGCCGACCGCATGCGCGAGGAGATCCTAGCCGCGCGCGACGAGCTTGACAGCATCGGCGGCATCGTGGAGTGCGGCATTTACGGGCTTCCCGCGGGCATCGGCGACCCCATGTTCGACGGCATCGAGAACCGCATCGCGCAAATCGCGTTTGGCATTCCCGCCGTAAAGGGCGTGGAGTTTGGCATGGGCTTTGCCGTGGCCGCCATGCGCGGCAGCGAGAACAACGATCCGTATCGAATCGATGCCGAGACCGGCGAGATCGAGGTCGAGTCCAATAACGCCGGCGGCATCCTGGGCGGTATTTCGACCGGCGCGCCCGTCATGTGGCGCATGGCCGTAAAGCCAACGCCCTCGATTGGCCGCGAGCAGCAGACGGTGGACATGGACGCTATGGAAAATGCCGAGCTCTCGGTCCACGGCCGCCACGATCCCTGCATCGTCCCCCGAGCCGTCCCCGTAGCCGAAGCAGCCGCCGCCCTCGCCATCTGGGGCGCCCTCCTCGAAGACGCCGCCCAGCGCTAACTACCCACCCCTCAACATCCCCCGACACGTGAAAGGGGTCTCCATGGACCTTGCTGACATCCGCCAGGCCATCGATAGCATCGACACCACGCTCCTCAACAGCTTTGTTGAGCGCATGGACATTGCCACCGAAGTCGCCAAGTCAAAAATCGAGATGGGCAAGGCCGTCTTTGACCCCGCCCGCGAGCGCTCCAAACTCAACAACCTCGCCAGCCGCGCACCCGAGCGCTACGAGGCGCAGACCATCACCCTGTTCCGTCTCCTCATGAGCATGAGCAAGGCCGAGCAGCAGCGCTACATCAACGAACTCAAGGGCATCGCCGTCTCGCAAAAGGCCCACGCCACGGCTGTGGCCTTTGACACGCCCTTCCCCCAGACGGCCACCGTCGCCTGCCAGGGCGTAGAAGGTGCCTATAGTCAGATAGCCGCGTGCAAGCTCTTCGATGTGCCCGACATTGCGTTTTTCGAGACCTTCGAAGGCGTTATGCGCGCCGTGCGCGACGGGTTCTGCGAGTTTGGCGTGCTGCCCATCGAGAACTCCACTGCCGGCTCGGTCAACGCCGTCTACGACCTGCTCGCCCAGTTCGACTTCCATATCGTGCGCTCGCTGCGCCTCAAGATCGACCACAACTTACTCGTCAAGCCCGGCACCAAGCTCGCGGACATACGCGAGGTCTACAGCCACGGTCAGGCCATCGCGCAGTGCGCCAGCTTTATCGAGGCGAACGGCCTGCACGCCACCAAATACCCCAACACGGCCATGTCGGCCGAGTTGGTCGCCAGCTCCGAGCGCACCGACGTCGCCGCCATCGCCTCGCGCAGCTGCGCCGCACTTTACAGCCTGGAGGTGCTGGAGCCCAATATCCAGGACTCGGATAATAACTACACGCGCTTCGTCGTCATCAGCCGCGAGCCGCGCGTCTACCCCGGCGCCAACCGCACCTCGCTCATGATCACCACGGCCAACGAGCCGGGTGCCCTCTATCGCGTACTCGAGCGCTTCTATGCGCTCAACATCAACCTCATCAAGCTCGAGAGCCGCCCCATCCCCGGCCGCGACTTTGAGTTTATGTTCTACTTTGACCTGGACTGCCCCTTTGGCAGCAAGGCCCTCGACGACCTGCTCGATTCCATCGACGACGTGTGCGAGAGCTTTACCTACTTTGGCAGCTACACGGAGGTGCTCTAGATGACCGATACCGCCGCAACCCGTCCCTATGGCGTGCTGGGCCGCGTGCTGGGCCACAGCTACACCCCGACCATCTACAAGGAGCTCGCTGGGCTCGAGTACGTGCGTTTTGAGCGCGAGCCCGAAGACCTCGCTGCCTTTATGACCGGCGACGAATGGGAGGGCACCAACGTGACCATTCCCTACAAGCGCGCTGTCATGGAATACCTGGACGAACTGAGCCCGCTCGCCGAACGCATGGGCAACGTCAACACCATCACACGCCTGCCCGATGGCCGCCTGCGCGGCGACAATACTGACTACTTCGGTTTTCAGTGCCTTGTCGAGGAGCTGGGGGTTAAGGTCGCCGGCAAGAAGGCTCTCGTGCTCGGAGCCACCGGCGGCGCGGGCACTACGGCCAGTATGGTGCTCGGCGATCTGGGCGCCACAGTCGTGCCCGTGGGCCGCACGAGCGAGGTCAACTACGGCAACATCGCGCAGCAGTCCGACGCCGCCCTGCTCGTCAACTGCACGCCTGCCGGCATGTTCCCCCACTGCCCCGACGCGCCCTGCACGCTCGAAGGACTCGATGCGCTCGAAGGCGTTATCGACATTGTCTACAACCCCGCCCGCACGGGACTCATGCTCGAGGCCGAGCGCCGCGGTATCCCCTGCATCGGCGGCCTACTGATGCTCGTGGCCCAAGCGGCACAGGCCGTCGAGCGCTATACCGGCCAAGTCACCCAACGCAAGCGCATCCTGGACGTAACGGAGCGCTTGTCACGCCGCGAACAGAACATCGCGCTGATCGGCATGCCGGGCTCGGGCAAGACCCGCGTAGGTGAGCAGATCGCAATGCTGACGGGTCGCGAGCACATCGATCTGGACCGCGCCCTCGAGGAACGCCTTGGCATGCCCTGTGCCGACTTTATCGTCGAGCGCGGCGAGGCGGCCTTCCGCGAGCAGGAGACGACGACGCTGGCCGGCATCTCCAAGCGTAGCGGCCTGGTGCTCTCCACCGGCGGCGGCGTGGTCACGCGCGACGAAAACTATCCGCTGCTGCACCAGAACAGCCAGATCGTGATGCTCAACCGCAAGCTCGACGAGCTCGCCCACAAGGGTCGCCCCATCACCGCCCGCGACGGTATCGACAAGCTGGCCGAGCAGCGCATGCCGCGCTACCGCGCCTGGGCCGACTACATCATCGACTCACGCGACTGCGCCGCCAACACCGCCCAAGCCCTCCTCGACACCCTCCCACCCGCTCTCTAATCAAAACCACCACAAAGGGGACAGGCACCTTTGTGGTGGTTTCTCGACTGCAAAGGAAGCAACCATGAAAGCACTCGTCATCAACGGCCCCAACCTCAACATGCTCGGCATTCGCGAGCCGGGCATCTATGGCAGCGACAACTACGACCGCTTAGTGCAGATCTGCCAGGAAGCGGGCGCCGCACAGGGCTTCGACGAGGTCGAGGTCTTCCAGTCCAACCACGAGGGCAACATCGTCGACAAGATCCAGGAGGCCTACGGCAAGGTCGACGGCATCGTCATCAACCCGGCTGCCTACACGCATACGAGCGTGGCGATCCTCGACGCCCTCAAGGCCGTTGCCATCCCTGCCGTCGAGGTGCACATCAGCGCCGTAGAGACGCGCGAAGACTTCCGCCAGGTGAGCTACGCCCGCCTAGCCTGCTTCGCCACCATCACCGGCGAGGGCCTGCAAGGCTACGCCCACGCGCTGGAGCTGCTGAGGGAACGTCTCGAAAAGTAGCCTCGCGAGCAAATCCATCAACGCGATTCACACGCTAATAATGCCAGTGCCGCCAGCAGCAACCTCGCTACTGGCGGCACTTTATTACTGGCATATAATCATTGCAGTCACACAACGTCTGGAGACGCGCATGTTAAGCATCCATCTGGGGGATTACCCCGGTTCCATCTACGATACCGAAACCTATTTTAGGAACTCATACTTGGACTCATGGTTCGAAGACCCTATGGCCGCACAGATTATTAAAAGCGTGGACGGATCAGAGCTCATCGGTCCCCACAACATCGTAAGCAAACAGCTGGGCTCGATCACCCCACTCGAACTGTCCGGCGGCGTTAAGACGCTGCTGCTGGTGCGCAATCTCCCAAATATGGTGTTCAACGCATCCACCTGCGGAGACAACTGTGCCCGCTGGCTACTCAAGATCGGCAAAGAGCAGGATGTGATGGTGACCTTATACCACATCATGAAATTCCCCTGGAAGAGCTTTGAAATCCGCATTGAAAACGATGGCCGCATCGTCAGAAACATGCAGGAGTTTGTCGGCGCCACGAATGACTTTTTGGATGTTGATGAGTAATGAAGGGAACGCATACCGTTGTCGTAGAGCGTGCAAAGGTCAAATACACACTCACGTTTAAGCGCAATATTTCCTTTATACGCGGCAACAGCGGCACGGGTAAAACGACGCTCATCTCGATGATTCGCGACTACAACGACCGAGGACCGGAAAGCGGCGTTGCACTCAGTTGCGACGTGCCTTGCGAAACGCTTTCCGGCAGACGCTGGGAGCGCGAGCTATCGATCATCGAAGATTCAATCGTCTTTCTAGATGAGGGTAACGAGTTTATCTACTCAAAGGACTTCGCCAAAGCCGTCAACGGCTCGTCCAACTATTTTGTTCTGATATCTCGTCGCGATGCCAACGAGCTCCCCTACAGCGTTGATGAGATCCTGAAGCTAGTCAACACGACAAGTAAAACAATCAATGGCCGCAAGAGCGACAGGCGCTTCTACTCGGTGACCAAGCCGCTATATGACCACACGGCAAGTATGCTGTATCAGGATCTAAATGTTGGATTCGAGGTACCCGACGCCGTAGTTGTCGAGAATAGCAAATCTGGCTATCAATTCTACGACGCTCTTTGCAACCGACTCGGGATCCCCTGCTATACCGCCACCGGCGTTGCGAATCTAAAACGTACGATTCACGAATGTCCCGAGCAAAACATCCTTGCTATTGGAGACGGAGCAGCATTTGGTCCCTACATCGAAAAGGTGCTCGGACAGCGCGTTTACAAGAACGTACGCTTGTTCCTCCCCGAATCATTCGAGTGGACACTCCTG
Source organism: Collinsella sp. (assembly GCA_019424925.1). Lineage (GTDB taxonomy): Bacteria > Actinomycetota > Coriobacteriia > Coriobacteriales > Coriobacteriaceae > Collinsella. The sequence goes on along the minus strand of JAHYYO010000016.1, from coordinate 3,377 downwards.
CAATCTGGCCTCATTCCCAGTAACGATATCTTAAAAATCCTCGAGGATCCCTCAAGCTATATCGAAAGCCGCGACTACCTGAGCTGGGAGCGGTTCTTCACCGATGTGTTGATCAAATACTCGGCAGACACTCGCTACGCCTACAGAAAGGTAAAGCTCAATGAGCAGTACCTGAGGCCGCAGGCGATGAATGCAGTTGCAAACGTCTTGCCCGAGTGCCTGAAGGCAGACTAGATACAGCGGGGGGGCCAAGTTGGTCCTCCCCGCTTTTGTTACGCCTTCTTGATCACGTACGCCAATCCAATATCGCAGGCACAGCGTACGATTGACGCGAAGAACCACGATGCTGGCAGCGTCATAAGCAGAGGCTTGCTCACGCTCGGCTCCAGCCCCCTTTGGCGCGCCGTATAACCAATCCACATCAGCAGCACAATAGCAGCTCACGCCACGGCTTCGGCCTAAACGTATACCCGGCAAGAACAAAGAACACCGGCATGTGAAAAAGCCCAGACCACCAAGCGGTCTGGGCTTAATAAACGATGGTGCTCCATGGCGGATTCGAACCGTCGACCTTGGGATTAGAAGTCCCCTGCTCTATCCAACTGAGCTAATGGAGCAAATAGCCGCACGCCCAAGCAAGCGCAAGCCTGTCAGGCGCAAGTAATTATAACCTAGTTGAACTGCTCGCGATACGCCTTGCAGACCTCATCAACCGGGCCGTCCATGCGAAGGTCACCCTTCTCAATCCAAACGGCACGCTGGCAGATGCGCTCAACCTGCTCCATAGAGTGCGAAACGAACAGAACCGTCACGTCGCCGCTCTGGATAAAGTGCTGGATACGGTCCTCGCACTTCTGCTGGAAGAACACATCACCGACGGACAACGTCTCGTCAACGATCAGAATATCGGGCTCGGTAATCGTCGCGATTGCAAAGGCGATACGCGCCACCATGCCCGAGGAGAAGTTCTTAAGCGGCATATCGACAAAGTTCTGCAGCTCAGCGAATTCGATAATGCCGTCAAAGTTGGCATCGATGAACTCCTTGGTATAGCCAAGCAGGGCGCCGTTCAGATAGATGTTCTCGCGGGCGGTCAGCTCGGGGTCAAAACCAGCACCAAGCTCAATCAGCGGCGCGATGTTACCGTGCACCTTAACGCTGCCCTCGCTTGGCTCAAGCACGCCAGCGATAATCTTGAGCATCGTAGACTTGCCGGAGCCATTGGTGCCGACCAGACCCACGACCTCGCCACGATGAATATCAAACGAGATATGCTTAAGCGCCCTAAACTCCTCAAAGAACAACTCATGCTTGGCAAGCTTAATGAAGTACTCCTTGAGGTTGGTCAGCGACTCGGACGCCATGTTAAAGATCATGGTGACGTCGTCGACCTCGACAGCCAGAGGCTGCTCGCTGTAATCAACAACAGATTCAGTCATCACAGCACTCCTTAGATGTAGAGGATGAACTTGCGCTCGGACTTATGGAACACGGTATAGCCAATAATAAGCGCAAGAACCGCCCAGGCAACGCACATACCAAACGTCATAAGCGAGGGCGTAGTCTGGAACAGGAAGATATCGCGCATAAACTGCAGGTAGTTGAACATGGGGTTCGCATACATCAAGATACGTACGAGATGCGGCATTTGCGCAATATAGTCAGTCGTCCAGAAGATGGGCGTAATGTAAGTCCACGCCGTAATGACGACGCTCCACAGATGCATAACGTCGCGGAAGAAGACCGTAAGGGCAGAGAGCATCATGCCCAGGCCCATGCAGAAGCACATAAGCAGCAGCAGGCAAACCGGCAGCAGAATCAGGTGCCAAGAAGGCATAACGCGGAACCACAGCATGACGATGGCGACGGCGACCAGCGAGAAGGCAAAGTTGACCAGCGAGAAGAGCACCTTCTGCACCGGGAAGACCCAGCGGTGCACCTTAACCTTCTTGAGCAGAGGGGCAGCGCCCACGATCGACGTCAGGGCCTGGTTCGTAGACTCGGACATGACGGCAAAGGTAATGTTACCCACGATCAAGTACAGCGGGTACATCTCGGGCGTCATTGAGCCATTGCGACCCTGGCCAAAAATCGTCGAGAACACGATGGCCATGACGATCATCATCAGCAGCGGGTTGAGCACCGACCATGCGACGCCCAGAACGCTACGGCGATACTTGATCTTAAAATCCTTGGTAACCAGCTGACGAAGGATAAACGCGTCCTTCTCAAATTCGTTCTTAGCAAACGTCGCAGGCAGACTGCGAGTTTCTTGTTGCTTTGTCTGATCCGACACGGATGCAACTCCTTTACTCGTAATCGTTGACAAACGAACAGTATAGACCCGACGGCCATGCAAACGATTCGCGCAACAAAACTGGAGAACTAACCCACATCTTAGGATGCCAAGCCCAAACGGCTATACTTTCAAGGATTGAACGTATAAGGAGCATTGAGTGAATTCTGAATCCATCGCCGTCATCATCCCCTGCTACAACGAAGCGCCCACGATCGGCAAAGTCATCGACGACTTTCACCGCGAGCTTCCGCAAGCGACGGTCTATGTCTATGACAACAACTCGTCGGACGATACCTCACGCATCGCCACCGAGCACGGCGCCACGGTCCGCTTTGAGCCCCGTCAGGGAAAGGGCAACGTATGCCGCCAGATGTTTCGCGACATCGACGCCGATTGCTACCTGATGGTCGACGGCGACGACACCTACCCCGCCGAGGCGGCCAAGGCCCTCTGCGAGCCCATCCTTAACGGTACGGCCGACATGACCGTAGGCGATCGCCTTTCAAACGGCACCTACGCCGAGGAAAACAAGCGCGCCTTCCACGGCTTTGGCAACAATCTGGTCCGCGCCATGATCAAGTGGATCTATGGCTACAGCTTCGATGACGTCATGACCGGCTACCGCGCCATGAGCCGCCCGTTCGTTAAAACCTTCCCAGTGCTTTCCGAGGGCTTTCAGATCGAAACCGAGCTCTCGATCCACGCCGTCGACCACCGCTGGCGCATCAAAGATGTGCCCATCGAGTACCGCGACCGTCCCGAGGGTTCCGAGTCCAAACTCAACACAGTGAGCGACGGCATTAAAGTCGTTGCGATGATCGGCACGCTGTTCAAGGACTACCGCCCGCTGAAGTTCTTCAGCCTCGTAGCGCTTCTGTTCGCGGTATTCGGCCTCGCCCTGGGCATGCCCATCGTTGTCGAATATTTCCAGACCGGCCTCGTTCCGCGCTTCCCCACCGCCATGCTCGCCGCGTCGTTTATGTTCCTGTGCGGTCTGAGCCTTGCAACCGGATTCATCCTCGATTCCGTGGCAAAGGTCGAAAAAAAGCAGTGGGAGGTCAACGTGTACAGCAAATAC
>JAHYYO010000015.1:0-34419 GCA_019424925.1 Collinsella sp. | reverse complement strand
ACGCGCATAAAGAAAGCCTCCCATTTCTCATGTCCAAGAAATGGGAGGCAGTTCACTGTGCCGGGGAGGGTCTTGTTGTCTGGGGAATGGGTTGTCAGCACCCTATTCCTCAAAACTGAAAAATTTTCGTTTTTGAGGAATAGGAAACATGCACGATATCGCTGCGCTGGGCGTATTCGAGGAGTCTCTATTCCTCAAAATTGAAAATTTTTCAGTTTTGAGGAATAGGCTTGGCGAACGTTTGCGGGGCTGTGACATCGGGCGTGCTCGACTTAAGCCCCTGTTCTATCCCAGCTTCTGCATGCGGCGGTAGATTTCGCAGATGCCCTTGATGGTGAGTTGGCCGTCCACCACGTCGAAGGCATCGGTCGAATCGGCGACGATGCCGGCGAGACCGCCCGTGGCGATAACGGTGGCATCCTCGCGGTCCAGCTCGCGCTTCATGCGCGCGACCAGGCCCTCGGCCATGGCGGCAGCGCCCACCACGGCGCCGACCTTGATGCACTCTTCGGTGTCGCGACCGATGGCGTGCTCGGGCGCCTCGAGCGGCACGCTGGCGAGCTTGGCGGCACGGGCGGCAAGCGCGTCCATGGAGATGCGGATGCCCGGCGCAATCGCCCCACCAATGTAATAACCGTCCTCATCGATGACGTCGATATTGGTCGCGGTGCCAAAGTCCACCACGATTGCCGGCGCGCCGTAGAAGGTCTCGGCAGCGACGGCGTTGGCGACGCGGTCGGCACCTACGGCCTGGGGGCGCGCCGCGCGCAGCTTGGTCACGGCGGCCGTCTGCGGCCCGATGACGATGGCGTCCGCCGCGATGCGGTCGGCAACGGCGTGCCACTCACGTGAGAGCTGCGGAACCACGCCGGCAAAGGCGATCGCATCGACCGCATCGAGCGAAAGGTCGTACATCTTAAAGAAGCCCATCAGGCGCACGTGGATCTCGTCGGCGGTATAGGAGCGGTCGGTGGGCATGCGCCACGACTGCACCAGCTCGTCTCCGTCAAACAGGCCCATGGCCGTCTGCGTGTTTCCCATATCGATAGCGAGCAGCATGTCTACTCCCGGTGTCGGCATAAAAGGACGCGCACCATTGTATACGTGCCATCGACGGCGCTCGGCTGTGATTCGTTTACGGTGATAAGGGCTGAGAGGTTTAAATATGAAGGAATTATGCTCTACGAGATTTTCCTTGCCGTTTACCGAACTCCCGCGTAATATTCTTTCTTGCGCACATGAGGCGCCCAGACATTGCGGGGTGGAGCAGTCTGGTAGCTCGCCGGGCTCATAACCCGGAGGTCGTAGGTTCAAATCCTGCCCCCGCGACCAAGAACTTGCAGCTCGTCGGCTTAGCCGGCGAGCTTTTTTGTTATTCCGGGACCGTGTTTTCGGTCCAATTCTCGGCCTCTCAAACAAAATCTCGATCTGTAACATCTAGACCCGATTTGGGCGGCTAGGTGTTACAGATCGAGATTTTCCGGCAGCCGGCCCCCGTTTGTCTAAATCTGTAACACGAGGAACGGATTTTGCCGAGTAGCTGTTACAGATTGAGATTTTGTTGTTGCTCTCCTTTATGCGTGAATCTTGACTCTTTTTATTATGTGAGGCGGACGGGCTATCGATAATCACGGGCCGGATGGATTGACTTGTCGATTGATAGACTCCAATTGGAAGGAGCTGCGACGACCCTTAACGATCCTTAACTAGAAACAGTGACGTCTTAAAAACAATAAAGGGGCCGCTATGTAGGGGCCGTCTATACGATGCCTTTGACTTACACTTCTTTATGGAGCCATGTAAGGAGGCGGCAATGCAGCAACCCATCGCGACAAACGATGTGATTCTATTTTCCACTCTCAGGGAGAATCAGTACTTCGATCGAAAGAGCGCCCGCAAGGATGACAAGGAGATTGCGAAGCATTATTAGTGCATTCGCCAACTCGGCGGGAGGCAAGCTCGTTATCGGTATCGAGGATAATGGTGAGGTAACGGGCTTCAAGCGTAACGGCGCGCGCAACATTGAGAAATTCGAGCGCGCTGCGCTCACGACTTGCACGCCAACCCCTATTGTCCGCAAAGACCGAATCCCCGTGGTCAATTCTTCGGGCGAGGAGGACTTCGTTCTCGTTTTGGACATCAATGCCTCGACCAACCACTCTGTTGCTCGCGTGAGCGACGGCGAGGTTTTCTTACGGCAGGACGACAAGAGCGTGAGGCTCAGCCGCGAACAGGTATTTGCCCTCGAGTACGATAAGGGGCAGAGAATCTTCGAGGACGAGCTTGTTGAGGATTCCTCCCTAGATGACGTGGACCATGAAGTGCTTGATCGCTACAAAGGGATTCTTGGAACCGAAGTTTCCGACGAGCAGGTCCTTAGAAGTCGTCGTTTTATGCGTGACGGAAAGCTGACCGTTGCTGGAGCCCTGCTATTCGCGCTGGATCCGTCCGCGATGATGCCACAGGCGCGAGTCCGTGTCCTGCGCTACGACGGCGTCAAAATGGAGACGGGCGAGCGTCTCAACATCACGAAAGAACGAAGCTTCTGTGGGCCGCTGCCTAAGGTGATCCAAGACGCCTACGAACTCATCTCGAGCATGCTCCGCGAATTTCAGTTCCTGGGGCCCGACGGGAAATTCCAGACCGTGCCTGAGTATCCTGAGTTCGCCTGGTTCGAGGGCTTGGTCAACGCGGTGACACATCGCGACTACTCGTTCCGCGGCGACTACATCCGGGTCTCGATGTTCGACGACCGTTTGGAAATCATCAGTCCAGGCGCGCTTCCCAATATCGTGACGCTCGACAACATGAGGACCACTCGTTACTCGCGCAACCCACGCATCGCGCGCACGCTGGTTGAATTCGGTTGGGTTCGGGAGCTAAACGAGGGCGTCAAGCGCATTTATACCGAGATGCAAAACTCTCTGCTCAATGATCCGGTCTACACGGAACCTGATGGGGCAAGGGTTCAGCTAACGCTTGAGAACAATATCGTTGCCAGAACCGTAAGGAGAAGCGAGGCTCTAGAGGACAAGGTATCACCGGAGGTGATCGCCTCATTGGGGGAGTATGAGCTCGCCGCCGTCAGGTTGGCCTTTGCGAACGGAAGGGTGACAGCAAGGGAGCTTGCAGCGCACATCGGGAGAAATCGCCGCACAGCAAGCCGGGTGCTTGGTAAGTTAATTGAGGAAGACGGGCTGCTCGAATGGCACGGCTCATCCCATAACGACCCAAAACAGTTCTACACGATAAGGTAAGGTGGTCGATCTATTTCGCACCTCTGTCGCAGCGGCCTCGATGACGCGTGGATATAGTCCCTCGGCAAATCTCAAACAAAATCTCAATCTGTAACGGGTAGGGGTCAAAAGCGGGCCTAGATGTTACGGATTGAGATTGTTGAGGATGGGCTGAGGGGAATGTCTTGATCTGTAACAGGTGGGGCCGTTTTTGGCCGATAGATGTTACAGAACGAGATTTTTCGGCAGCCGGCCCCCGTTTATCTAATTCTGTAACACGAGGGACGGATTTTGCCGAGTAGCTGTTACAGATTTAGATGTTCTAGCGGGCCGGGTTGGTTTGTCTCGATCTGTAACAGGTGGAGGCCAAAAGTGGGCCTAACTGTTACAGATCGAGACAAACCGACGGGCCGCCCCGCCCCATCCACCTGCCGCTACCTGCTATCTGCCGATTTCCGTTGCGTCGCCGTGCTCCCATGCCATATCCTCTAGACAACTACGCGGCACCATCGCCGCCGCGCCTACAAGAGAGGAATGTCCATGACCGCACCTGCATCCAAGCTGCTCCAGCCCATTACGGTTGGCCCCCTTGAGCTCAAGAACCGCATTATGTTCCCGCCGCTGACCACCGGCTACGAGGAGCGCGACGGTTCCATCGGCGAGCGCAGCCTGGCTTTTTACGAGCGCCTGGCCCGTGGCGGCGTGAGCTACATCGTCATCGGCGACGTCGCTCCCGTTATGACCGCAAGCCCCACGCCCAAGCTGGCGACCGACGCCCAGATCCCCACGTTTAAGGCCCTGGCCGACGCCGTCCACAAGCACGGCGCCAAGGTCGCGCTGCAGCTGTTCCACCCCGAGTACGACGTCCCCGGCGTCGGCCGCATGGTCATGGGCTCCATGGCCGCCGCCAAGGCCGCGCAGGAGGCCAAGGCCGCCGGCGACGAGGAGACCTTTGCCGCCAAGATGGCCGAGTCCAACGAGATTCGCAAGCAGGCCTACGCCAAGCTGCACCACGACATGCAGCACTTTGTGAACGAGGCGAGCGTGGAGCAGCTCACCCAGATCAAGGAGGCCATCGCCGCCTCGGCCGCTCGCGCACAGCAGGCCGGGATCGACGCCATCGAGGTCCACGGCGACCGTCTGGTGGGCTCGCTGTGCTCGGCTATCCTCAACCAGCGCACCGACGAGTACGGCGGCTCGTTCGAGAACCGCGTTCGCTACGCGCTGGAGGTCGTCGCCGCCATTAAGGAAGCCGCACCGGAGCTGATGGTGGAGTACAAGCTCCCCGTGATCATGGAGAACCCCGACGGCACGCCGCGCGGCAAGGGCGGCCTGCAGCCCGATGAGGCCTGCGAGTTTGCCAAGCTGCTCGAGGGCGCGGGCATCGACATGATCCAGGTCGCGCAGGCCAACCACACCGGCAACATGGGAGACACCATTCCGCCCATGGGCGCCATGCCCTACAACTGGACGCTGCCGGTGGCCGAGCGCGTCAAGGCCCTGGTCTCCGTGCCGGTGGCAACCGTCGGCCGCGTTGTCTCGGTCGAGGCCGGTGAGAAGATTCTGGAAGACGGCGCGGCCGACATCATCGCCTACGGCCGCTCGCTCATGTGCGACCCCGACATTGCGCTGAAGGCCGCCACGGGTGAGCCCATTCGCGAGTGCCTCAATTGCAACAAGGGCTGCGTCGACGCGATTCAAAACCGCAAGTACATCTCGTGCGTGCTCAATGCCGAGAACGGCGACGAGGCGACCATCGCCATCAAGCCGGGCGAGGGCGACAAGAAGGTCGCCGTGGTGGGCGGCGGTATTGCCGGCTTGGAGGCCGCGCGCGTGGCGGCCAAGCGCGGCTACGACGTGACCGTCTATGAGGCGAGCGATCACTTGGGCGGCCAGATTGTGCTGGCAGCCGCGCCTCCGCGCAAGGACGAGATCATGCGCTCGGTCGAGTACTACGAGAAGATTCTGCCCGGCCTGGGCGTGAAGGTCGAGCTCAACCATGCCGCTACGGCCGAGGATCTCAACGCCGCCGACGCCGCGATTGTGGCCGTGGGCGCACACGACGTGGTCATCCCCGTTCCGGGTGCCGACTCGGACAAGGTCGTCTCGAGCTGGGACGTGCTGGCCGGCAAGGTGGAGCTCAGCGGGCGCGTCGCCGTCATTGGCGGTGGCCTGGTGGGCACCGAGACTGCCGAGTACCTGCTGCAGCACGGCTGCGAGGTGGCGATCGTCGAGATGCTCGACAAGATTGCCGCGGGCGAGTCCGAGACCATTCTGCCGCTGATCATGAGCGACTTCGCCGCCCACAACGTGGAACAGCACGTTAAGACCCGCCTGACCGCCGTTACCGACGAGGGCGTGGAGGCCGTGCACACCACCGAGGACGGCCCCGAGGAGCCGGTGAAGATCGCCTGCGATTACGTGGTGATGGCCGTGGGCTCCAAGGCCAACGCGTTTGACCTGGATGGCGTGACGGTGCCCGTGACCTGCGTGGGCGACTGCTCGGGCGAGCGCACCGCCGACATTGCGAGCGCCATTCGCACGGCGTATCACGCGGCCAACGAGCTGTAGTTGAACATCGCGGCCAGGCGGGGCGGTAGCACGGATCCGCCTCGCCCGGCTGTGTCCCGTCGGGTGTCAACCGGTGCGGGGCCTGCAAGCGCAGCAGGCCCCGCCCTTTTTGTTTTGCTTCGGTGGATGGCAATGCGCGGTAATCATGAGGAGTAAGGACGTCTACTGCCTTGCCGATTACTCAAAATTATTGGGGGAGGGGTTAATAACTATATCCTCTATGCCAAAGGACATAAAGAGGTGTCAATTTTGTTGACAGGCGAATGACGATTGGCTGCGAGTCAGCTACCAGCGTAAATAATCGATAAAGAAATGTCGTAAATTGGTGCCAAATGCCCAGATAACGCCGCGTCTATTTTAATTAACTGCTTTGAGCAAACAGTAAAATGCTACTATCTAACTTGCACGTAAGAAAGCAGATTAACGGTTAAGGCTAAGAAGTGGCAGGTATGTCGGAAGCAACTAGGACTCGCACGCATGCGCCCGAGGTTAGGCAGCGCGCCGTCGAGATCCTCCAAGAGGGGGTCGGTCATCGCGCCCTCGCCGCGGAGCTTGGCATTCCCCAGGCCACGGCTCGTCAGTGGGCCCGCGCGTATGCCGTAGGCGGTGCCGACGCCATTCTCAACGCCGGTTCGCATCATCACACCTATTCGTACGAAGTTAAGCTCGCCGTGGTCAAGGACCGCTTGGAAAACGGCTTAACGGTTCGCGAGGCCATGATCAAGCACAAGATTCCCAGCGAGTCTTCGGTCAAGGCTTGGTGCCGCCAGTATCGCGAGAGCGGTGAGTCCGCGCTGGTTGATAAGCCGCGCGGTCGCAAGCCGCGCGTTAAAAAGGCGGAATAGCGAACGGGATGGTGCGCCCACAGGGGCGCATTTTTCTTGCCGCGCCAACTTTTTGGACCGTCGTGAGCCTACTGGAACATCCTCCAAAGTGGTTAATAAACCGCGCGCAGTGGCCCGTGCGCCCGCCGCCGCGATAGGGGGAGCGTCGCCTCTCTGCTCCAAAGCGGACAGACTCGTTACCCCGTACGCCTAAAACTCCCCAGTTGACCGAAAACCCGCCGCCGCTACTCCTCAACTGAGCTATAACGTTAAACAATTGCAGCGTTTTTGCATGGGGGAGTGATGGTATGACGCTACTGTATTTCCTTACCCTGTTTCCGCTGGTACCGGCGCTGGGCATGCTGCTCGCGCGCGGTGACCGCGCCCGCGATGCGCTAGGGCTTGTAGGCTCTGGCATCATTATGGCGGTGACGGTTGTAGTCGCCGTCATGTTTTTTGGCACGGGCCCGCAGAGCTTCGAGGTGGCACCGGGCACCTCGCACATGCTCTCCGTCATCAGCTCCGTCATCGACGTCATCCTGTGCGCCGTCATCCTGTACAACGCGTACAAATATAGGAACGCGCTCACCACGGTGCTCGGCATAATCCAGCTGGTGGGCTCGCTCGCCTTTGCAGCCATGACGCTGCCCGCGGCCGAAGCCGTCACGGCGACGCCGCTCTACCTAGACTACATGAGCGTGATTATGGTCCTCGCCGTCGGCATCGTCGGCAGTCTGATCTGCGTGTATGCCTTGGGCTACATGAAGGACTTCCAGGCGCACGACGAGCACGAGGCAGCGCTGCGCGGGCAGACCGCGCCCGACCGTCGCCCGCAGTTCCTGGCGCTTATGTTCCTGTTCCTCTCGGCCATGTTTGTCATCGTGACGAGCGATAACCTGGAGTGGCTGTTCTGCGGCTGGGAAATCACCACCGTGTGCTCGTTTCTTATGATTGGCTATACGCGCACGCCCGAGGCCATTAAAAACGCCTTCACCCAGATCATCCTCAACATGCTGGGCGGTATCGCGTTTTTGGCGGGCCTCATGTATCTGCACGTTAGCGGCATGCCGCTGACCATCTCGGGCATGATCGAGCTTTCCGGCGCCGGCACCGCGCAGTCCGCGTTACTGGTGATGCCGGTCGTCCTGCTATCGCTCGCCGCCCTTACCAAGGCCGCGCAGATGCCGTTCCATACCTGGCTGCTCGGTGCTATGGTTGCCCCCACTCCTACGAGCGCCCTGCTGCACTCGTCCACCATGGTCAAAGCCGGCGTGTTTTTGATGGTCAAGCTCAGCCCGCTCTATGCCATCTATCCCGTGACGGGCTTTATGGTCACGAGTGTGGGCGCCATCACGTTTTTGCTGGCAGCCCTCATGGCCATCTCGCAGAGCAACGCCAAACGCGTGCTCGCGTACTCCACCATTTCCAACTTGGGCCTCATCAGCGCCTGCCTGGGCGTCGGCGCGCCCGAGGCCGTATGGGCGGCCATCTTCCTGATCCTGTTCCATACGGTGGCCAAGTCGCTGCTGTTCCTGTGCGTGGGCACGGCCGAGCATCATATCGGCAGCCGCAATATCGAGGACATGGACGGTATGTTCAGCCGCATGCCGCGCCTGACGCGCCTGATGATGCTGGGCATCATGGGCATGTTTGTGGCGCCGTTTGGCATGCTCGTGTCCAAGTGGGGCGCCCTGGTGGCGTTTGCGCAGACCGGCAACGTGCTCATGATCATGGTGCTGGCCTTTGGCTCGGCCGCGACGTTCTTCTTCTGGGGTAAGTGGCTTGCCAAGCTTTCGGGCGTCGACCCCACGGCTCAAAACGTTGAGGTCAATGTCCATAAGACCGAATGGATGGCCCTCAACACCATCGCCGCGCTGCTGATTCTGTGCTGCGTGGCGTTCCCGGTTATCTCGAGCGGCCTGGTGTCGCCTTACTTGGCCATGGTGTTTGGCCGCGTGCCGTACGTTATTGGCAAGGACGCCATGTATCTGATGGTGGTTATCGTGGCGTTTATCGCCGTGGTGCTGCTGACTTCATTCCGCGTGAGCAACAAACCGCACGTAAACGTATATCTTTCGGGTGTGGGAACCGATAATTACCGTCATTTCCGCGGCTCGATGGGACGCGAGGTGAAGGCCGAAAAGCGCAATTGGTACTCGGTGGACGCCCTTGGCGAGAAGCGTATTGGCCCCGCGGGTAGCGTCGTGTGCTGCAGCATTATCTTGTTTGCGCTGCTGTGCTGCGCATGGATTGGGCCCGAGCGGCTTGCCATGAGCGCGCCCTCGGTGCTGCGCGGTAAGTATTTCGAAGGCTCGGGTGTCGTGGGTATTTTTATTGGCACCGTGGTGTTTGCCCTGCTGGCGCCGCTTGTGGGCGGCCTGATCGACGGTCTTGACCGTAAGCTTTCGGCTCGCATGCAGGGCCGCGTGGGCCCGCGCCTGCTGCAGCCCTTCTACGACGTTGCCAAGCTGCTGCGCAAGGCCCCTGCCAGCGTAAACACCATGGACGACACCTATATGGCATGCGCGCTCATCTTTACCGTCGTGGGTGGCGGCATCTTTGTGTCGGGCTCCAACACGCTGCTGTGCGCCTTTATGGTGACGCTCGCCGCGATCTTTGTGGTGCTGGCGTCCGCCTCGACGCAAAGCCCGTTTGCCCAGGTCGGCGCCGACCGCGAGCTGCTGCAGGTCATGAGTTACGAGCCCGCCGTTCTGCTGATGAGCGTGGGCCTGTACCTTGCCACCGATAGCTTTGATTCCATCGCCGTGACGGGGCAGTCGGCCCCCATCATCGTGTACAGCGCGCCCATTTTCCTCGCGCTGCTCGCGGTGCTTACCATCAAGCTGCGCAAGTCGCCGTTTGACCTTTCGTACTCGCATCACGCGCATCAGGAGATTGTCCAGGGCGTCGCCACCGAGATGAGCGGCGGCACGCTGGCCAAGATGACCCTTATGCACTGGTGCGAGACCGTGCTGTTTTTGATGTGGGTGGGCATGTTCTTTGTTTGGGACAACCCGGTGAGTTGGGTGGTCGCCCTGGTCGTGATGGTCGCGACGTATTTTGTCGAGGTGCTGATCGACAACACCTTCGCCCGCAGTACCTGGCGCAGCTGCTTTAAGCTCGGCTGGGGCGTGGCGCTGGTGTTTGGCCTGCTCAACCTTATGCCCATCCTCGTCGACGTATTTATTTAGGAGGCGGCATCCATGGATCATAAAATGTCGCGCTCGCCGTGGGTTATTCATTACGACGGCTCGAGCTGCAACGGATGCGATATCGAGGTGCTGGCCTCGCTCACGCCGCTGTTCGATGCGGAGCGCTTTGGCGTGGTCAACACCGGCAACCCCAAGCATGCAGATATCTTTTTGGTAACGGGTTCGGTCAACGCGCAGAATCTGCCCGTCGTGCGTCAGATTTACAACCAGATGCTCGAGCCCAAGTGCGTGGTGGCCTGCGGCATCTGCGCGTGCTCGGGCGGCGTGTTCCGCGATGCCTACAACGTGATCGGCGGCGTGGACCGCGCGATTCCCGTGGACGTGTACGCGCCCGGGTGCGCCATTCGCCCCGAGACGGTGATCGATGCCATTGTAGAGGCGTGCGGCATCCTGGACCAGAAGGAGGCCGTGATGCGTGCTGGCGGTGACCCGCTTACCGTGGGCGGTGCCGCAACCTGGGACGGTGGCGTTGAGCTGGGCGAGGACGGGTTTGTGGCTGCGGGGGCCGGGACTGATGGTGCCGGTGACGCGCCTGCCGGGAAGCCCGCCGCGCCCGTCGCTGGCGACGCGCCTGCTGGGACGCCCGCCGCACCCGCCGCTGCAAAGGAGGCCGAGTAATGCAAAAGGCTATCTATACCACCGTCGGGATCGACGAGCTCCTGTCGCATGTCCAGGCGCTCAAGGGCGCCGGCGCGCGCTTTGTGCAAATGCACGCTGAGCGCAACGTCGACGACGGCTCGTATCGCTTGGTCTATACGTTTATCAACGTTCGTGCTGCTCAGGAGCATATTGCGCAGGACGGCAGCTATGCGATCGAGAACCTGGTGGTTGAGGGCATCGACCAGTATCAGGAGATTCCGTCCATCAGCTCGTATTATCCGGCGGTATTCCCGTTTGAAAACGAAGCGCACGATCTGTTTGGTCTTGCCATCACCGATATGCAGATCGACTTTAAGGGCTTTTTCTACCAGGTTTCGACTGCCGAGCCCATGAGCGTTATCACGCCCGAGGTGAAGGCTGCGCGCGAGAAGGCCATGAAGGTCCGCGCGGCTGCCGAGGCCAAGGCGCGCAAAGCCGCGGCCGAGAAGGCCGCCGCGGCTGCGGCCGCTGCGGGGGAGGGCGTTGTGGGCGCTGGCGATGCTGCGGGCGCCTCTGCTCAGCCCGCTGCGGCAACCGGCTCCGATGCTCAGCACGATGAGGCTGCTGCGAAGGCCGCGCTCAAGGCCGCCGAGATGGAGGCAAAGCTCGCCGCCATGGATCCCGAGAAAGCGGCCAAGGTCCGCGCGGCGCTTGCCGCCAAGGCCGCCCGCGACAAGCAGAAAGAGGAGGCGTAAGGCCCATGGCACATCGCTCCGTTATTCCGTTTGGCCCGCAGCACCCGGTGCTGCCCGAGCCGCTTCATCTGGACCTGGTGATCGAGGACGACCGCGTCATCGAGGCAATTCCGCAGATCGGCTTTGTGCACCGCGGGCTCGAGAAGCTCACCGAAAAGCGCGATATGCATCAGTTTGGCTACATCGCCGAGCGCATCTGCGGCATTTGCGCCGTGGGCCACAGCTGCGGCTATGCCAGCGCCTGCGAACGCATGCTCGACATCGAGGTGCCCGGCCGCGTGCAGTATATTCGCACCATTCTGCACGAGCTTTCGCGCATCCACTCGCATCTGCTGTGGCTGGGCCTGCTCGCCGACGCCTTTGGTTTTGAGGCGCTGTTCTATCGGTCGTGGACCCTGCGCGAGCAGATTCTCAAGATCTTTGAGCGCACGTGCGGCGGGCGTGTGATTCTGTCGATTAACGAGATCGGCGGCCTTAAGCACGATATCGAGGACTCCGAGCTGGCGGGCATTGTCCAGACGCTCGACGCCATGCGCCCCGACTACGAGGCCCTGGTGCATACGTTTTTGGACGACGACAGCTGCGGCGAGCGTCTGCATGGCGTGGGCGTGATCAGCAAGAAGGACGCGCTGGAGCTTTCGATGGTCGGCCCGTTTGGGCGCGCCTCGGGCGTGGACTATGACGTGCGCATGTTTAGCGACGGCGCCTATGCGGATCTGGCTGCGTTTGAGCCAATTGTCGCTACCGATGGCGACTGCTATGCCCGCTGCCAGGTGCGTTGCGCCGAGGTCACGCAGGCTATGGACATCATCAAGGAGCTTGTGGGCAAGATTCCGCACGACGGTATCGGTGGGCGCACCAAGCTTACGCCAGCCGACGGCGCGCGCGGCGAGGTTGTGATTGAGCAGCCGCGCGGCGAGGCGTATTACTATGTGCGCGGCAACGGCACCAAGAACTTGGACCGTTTTCGCGTGCGCACGCCGACGTCGCAAAATCTGGCGGGTCTGACGCATGCGCTGCAGGGCGTGCTCATTGCCAACGTGCCCATGATTATCCTGACCATCGACCCCTGCATTAGCTGCACGGAAAGGTAGGCACGGCATGAGTTTGCTGACATTTGCCAAGACGGCCTTGGGTTCTATGGTCAAGCAGCCGGTAACGGTGCGCTATCCGCAGGAGAAGCTCGCGGCACCCGAGCGCCTGCGCGGGCATACCGTCAACGATATGGACGTGTGCATCTGCTGCGGCATGTGCGCGCGCCGTTGCCCGGCGGGTGCACTTGCGGTCGATCGCAAGGGCGGAACGTGGTCGATTGACCCGTATGCCTGCGTGGTGTGCGGTGAGTGCATCGAGAGCTGCCCCAAGCACTGCCTGACTATGGACACCGCCCGCACTCCAGTCGCAGCGGACAAGACTCCCACAGTAGAAACCAAACCGGAATAGCGCTGGAATAGAACTGGAATAGGGGCCGGTGGGGCAAAAATGCCCCACCGGCCCCGCGCGTGAACGCGTGTGCGGGCCGCCACGCGACCCGTCCAGCCCGAAAATGACCCGCCTGCCACGAAATGGGCCCATTTACTACTTTTGGGCGCCAATCCCCAACCACGGCAAAAAATGTGAAAACAAAACCGCAGGTAGAACGCCTGCGGTTTTCCGGAAAACGGGGGTATGGTCGGGGGTATCGAGTCAAACGTAGTAGATGGGCAGGTTTCGTGGCGAGCGGTTCCAGCTGATCCCTTGGGAACGGAGGAAAACGGATCATTTTGGTCTCGCGAGGCTTGCGGAGGCGCTCGTGCAGGGCCGCCCGAACAAAACTATGCCGGTTTACTACGATGAACTCGACATTCCCGACCATGACTGCATTTTTCTAAATATCGCAAGCGTTCTACCTGCGGTTTTGGAAGCGCGCAATTTGCCGTGGTCGAAGGTGGGCGATTCATCGTAGTAAACCGACATAGTTTTGAAATGGCATTAAATCGATAGCAGCCATTTTGCTATGCCGGGGTGGTCGGTTGTTGGGTAATTACCCTCGCAGGGAGGCGATGGCGATCTGCGTGCGGTTGCGTAGGCCCATTTTGGCAAGGATCGAGCTGATGTGGTTGCGCACCGTGCCTTCGCCCATGTAAGCGGCGGCGGCAATCTCCTTGTTATCGAGGCCGCGGGCGATGAGCTCGGCGACTTCGAACTCACGGTCGGTCAGGCTGGCAAAGGCGGCGGGTCGGCGAGGCGTGCTGGCATCGGCGCCTGTCCCGTCAAAATCGATGTCCTCGATCGCCTTGCCCTCGAGCACGCGTTTGCCGTCCATGACCTGCGCCAACGCCGGTGGAATAGCGGCGACATCGGTTTTGATCAGGTAGCCGCGGGCGCCCAGCTTGAGCGCCGACACAATGTACTCGTCATCCGAGAATGTTGTCAGAAACACCACGCGCGCCGCAGGGTCGCGCTCGAGGATCTCGCGCGCCGCCGATAGGCCGTCGCGTCCCGGCATCTGAATGTCGAGCAGTGCAATATCGGGTGCGTGTTCGGCATAGAGCGAAACCGCGTCGTTGCCGTTGGCGCCGGTGCCCACTACCTCGATCTGCGGCTGGGCGCCCAGGATAATCTTGAGCGAATCGACCACTAGGCGGTCGTCGTCGACAACAATGAGCCTCATCGGGCCTCATCTCCTTGCTGTTTGGGGACGGTGGCAAACACGCGCCAGCCGCCGACGCCGGCGCGCGGGCCGGCGGTGAAGGTGCCGCCAAGCGCCTCGACGCGCTCGCGCATGGAGCCGAGCCCCATGCCCTCGGCGGCGCCGCGACCGCCCGTCTGGGTCCCGCCCATGCCATCGTCGGTAACGATGAGCTGGTAAAACGATGGATGCTCCATGCATCGCACAGCAACGTTTTGCGCGCGGGCGTGGCGCATGGTGTTGGATAGCGCCTCGCGCAGGACCGCCGCAAAGCAGTTGGCGACGTTTGCGGGCGCATGTTCGGTCATAACTTCAAGCTCAATCTGCGGGCCGCCGTCCGAGCGTGCGCCTTCAACAATGCGTTCGAGCTGCACGGAAAGATCGACGGCGTTGTCGTTGAGCGCGTGGACGCTGGTGCGCACAAGCTGGAGCGCCTCGTCAACGGTGTGCTTGACGTCGGCGAAATCGGCGGCGACGCCGGGTTCATCGGCGTGGACTATGCACAGGGCCTCGGTCTGCAGCGAGGTACGCGTGAGCTGGTGGCCCACGTTATCGTGGATCTCGCGCGCGATGCGGGCGCGTTCGGCGAGCGTCGCGAGTTCGACTTCGTAGTCCTGGCGGTCGGCGAGGTCGCGGTTGCGTGCCTCGAGTGCCAGGGCGCGTTCTTGCAGCTCGTCGCGGGTGCGACGCATGCGTTCCTGTTCGCGCTCCAGCTGCGCGGTGCGCAGCGACAGCAACGTGGCGGCAACCGAAAGGATGGCGGTCAGCAGGAGCGTTCGGGTGGTGAGCGCGCTGCCGCGAAGGTCCGCGACAAGCGCGCAGACAAACACGGCGCCAATCGCCAGCGCGGGCCAGATGCGTTCACGGCGAACGCGTCGCGCGATGTCATAGAGAGCAAGAGGCGCAAACGGCACAAACGGCGGCACGACGACTGCCGCGATGATGTAAGCGCAGCTCGCGGTCTCGCTTATACGGCGCGTGCGTTCCCCCTGTGCGACCTCGGCCAGTGAGGTGGCGATAACGCCAAGGCAAAACGCCGCGACCAGGTGAGCGTCCACAGCAAGGCCCATGGCGGCCGCAATACAGCACGCCAGAACGATCGATTTGTCGAAAAGCCTGTTCATATGGGTATTGTACGCGATGCCGCGCATGGGGGAGGCGCCACCCGGAGCAACCGTGACATTCCTCCCACGCGGCAAAGCGGAGACGTCGGCGGGCCGCGCGACCAAGCTCCGCACACGTGACAAAGCTCACTGGTGCGCGCCGGCGGCTCCTGCGATGATGCAATCGTACCGGGCCACGACCAACAGAAGGGCCGCCTCATGACAGACATCGTCCACGTCGAAAACCTCGTCAAGCGCTATGACGATCTTATCGCGCTCGACCACTTTAACCTGAGCATCGCCCCCGGCGAGATCTTTGGCCTGCTGGGTCCCAACGGCTCGGGCAAGACCACGTCCATCAACTGTATCCTGCAGCTGCTTGCCTACGACAAAGGCACCATCGAGCTCTTTGGCGAGCCCATGACGCCCGCCCGCTACGACCTCAAGCGCCGCATCGGCGTGGTGCCGCAGCAGGTGGCGGTGTTTGACGAGCTTACGGTGCGCGAGAACATCGACTATTTCTGCAGTCTCTACGTCAACGACCACAAACGCCGCCGCGCGCTGGTGGACGAGGCGATCGACTTTGTCGGGCTGGGCGACTTTACGAAGTTCCGCCCCGGCAAGCTCTCGGGCGGCCTGGCGCGTCGCCTCAACATCGCCTGCGGCATCGCGCACAAGCCCGAGCTCATCTTTTTTGACGAGCCCACGGTGGCGGTCGACCCGCAGAGTCGCAACGCCATCCTGGAGGGCATCTGCCGCCTGCGCGACGAGGGTGCCACGGTGGTGTATACCAGCCATTATATGGAGGAAGTCGAGCAGATCTGCAGCCGCATCATGATCATGGACGGCGGGCGCGTGCTGGCGCAGGGCACCAACGACGAACTCAAGCGCATGATTCAGATGGGCGAGAAGATCGTGATCGAGGTCGGCGAGGTGCCGAGCGCGGCGCTCGGTGCCGTCGCGAGCCTGCCGCATGTCCTGGACCTGTCGGCGACGGCGGGCCAGCTCACGTTTTCGTGCGAGGCGAGCCCGCATAACCTCACGGACATTCTCGATGCGCTGCGCTCGCATGACGTGGCGCTTGGCCGCATTTATTCCGAGCCGCCGACCCTCAACGACGTGTTCCTCGAGATCACCGGCCGCGAGCTGCGCGACTAGGGGGCAGCCATGTTCAACACCATTATCATTACGGTCAAGACGCTGCTGCGCCGACCGAGTACGTGGGTCTGGGGCGCTCTCTTTCCCATTGCGCTTTCCACGATGTTCATGTTTATGTTTGCGAATCTGAGCTCCGACGGCACGGTCGACCCGGTGCCGGTTGCCGTCATAGCGGACGAGGCCTGGGACGCCTCGACCTTTAAGGACGTGGCGACGTCGCTTGCCAAGGAGAGCGACGATCAGCTGCTCGAGATTCACGAGTGCGACGACGCAGCCGATGCGAACCGTGCGCTTAAGGCCGGCGAGGTCGCGGGCATCTATACGGTCGACGACGCGGGCGCACCCAAGCTCACGTTGCTGTCGAGCTACGACAGCTCGCGTGCGTCGTCGGTGCTCACCGACCGCAGCATTTTGGAGACGGTGGCAAGCTCGTATACACAAAATGCCGAGCTCATGTCCCAGATTGCCCAGGACAACCCGGCGGCGCTCGCCGACCCGGAGGCGGTTGCGCGCGCCCTGTCGCTCGAGGGCAGTACCCGCCGCGTAAGCCTGACACGCACCACACCCGATGGCACGGTCATCTACTATTACGCGCTCTTTGGCCTGGTCGCGATGATGTCTGCCGAGTTTGCCGCCTTGAGCGTCGTCGATCTGCAGCCCAATCTGTCGGGCCTTGGCGCGCGTCGCTGCGTGGGCGGCCTTTCCAAGACGGCGTCGCTGGCCGGCATCTTTGTCGGCTCGTGGCTGGTTTCCTTCGCCTCGATGGCGATCGCAATCGGCTACGTGCGCCTGGTCGTGGGCGTCGACTTTGGCGGGCGCGAGGGGCTGTGTCTGGTGGGCGGCGCCGCTTCCGCGCTTGCCGCCACGGGCCTGGGACTCTTTGTGGGCACACTTCCCGTTAAGGGCGGCAAGGCGTCCAAGTCCGGCATCCTCACGGGCTTTGCTACCACGTGCGCCCTGTTCGCCGGCCTCTACGGCGAGCCGGCGATGGCGCTTGCCGACGACGTCGCCCGCGCCTGCCCGGCCGAGTGCTGGTTCAACCCCGTCAAGCTTATCTGCGACATGTTCAATCGCCTGTATTTCTTTGAGGACCTGGGGCCCTTCGCTGTTCGCGCGGGCGCGCTCGTCCTGATGGCCCTGGTGTTTGTCGCCGCCGCTACGCTGATCTTTGGAAGGAGTCGCTATGAGCACCTTTAAGACCGCGCTTCGCATGGCGCTGGCGCACCCGTTCTACCTGCTCATCTATACGGTGTTCATCTCGCTCATGGGCGTATTCATCGCGGCATCGGTGAGCTGGAACTCGTCGCAGCTCACCGAGTACAAGCCCTACGATGCCAACGTGATCGTGGTCGACCGCGACGACAGCGACCTTTCGCGTGCGCTTACCAAGCATCTGGGTTCGCGTTTTGAGCTGGTCACGGGCATCGGCGACGATACGTACGACCTTGCGGACGCGCTCTCCAAGAGCAACAGCGCCAAGGGCAGCGCCGACTGCGTGTTCTTTATCCCGGAGGGGTTTGAGGACGACCTCGTTGCAGCCGCCCGCGTGGGGGAGTCCCTGCCCAAGCTCGACGTGACCTACGGTTCCGGCACCATGGCGGCGGCGCTTTCGTCTGCCGAGGCCTCGCGCTGGATCTCGCTCGCGGGCGCTGCGGCGGCGCTTGAGCCCGCTGCTTCTAACGGCGACGTTGCCAAGGCCGCCGAGCATGCCGCTGCAAAGCGTGCGGAGGTCCAGATCGAGCAGGTCAAGGTCGACTCGACGGCTGCCGCCACGCTCGAGTCGTATTTCAACTTTGGCGCGTACGCGATTATCTCGTCGGTCATCGTATCGGTGGGGTTGGTGTTCTCGGGCATGAACGAGCCCGAGCGCGTGCGTCGTATGGATGCCGGCCCGGTCTCCGAGCGCCAGCGCTCGCTTGCCGTGTTCGCGGCTGCCGCAGTGCTCACCGTCTGCATCTGGTTTGTGTCGAGCATGATGGGCGTCGTGGGCTTTGCCGGCGCGGTTGCCGAGGTCGGCGTGGGTCGTGTGTGCCTGGCGCTGGCGGCGACGTTTGCCCTGGCGTGCACGCCTCTGGCCGTTGGCTTTGCGCTGTCGAGCCTGGGTGCGCGCGAGGAGCTGCTTAACGGTGTGGGCAACCTGCTCGGCATGCTCATGACGTTTTTGGGCGGCGCTTGGATGCCGCTGTCGCTGATGGGCTCGGTCGTGCAGACGGTGGCGCACTTTGTGCCGACGTATTGAGTGAACGACGCGATTGGCAAGGCGCTCGCTTCGGATCTGACGTCCACCGTGTTGGGCGACATCGCCTGCGACCTGGGCGTCACCGTGCTCTTCGCCGCCGCCATTGCCGCCGTAGGCCTGGCCCTCTCACGCGCCAAATCCCGCGCCTAGTCTGAAATAAATCCTAGGCCTCGCCCCAAAATAGTTCGCCAAGGTTTACTATTACGTTCATAAAGTAGTACGAGGCTAACAATGGGGGGATACCATGGCAACGCAGGAAGCCTATGTCCAGGTTAAAGATCTTAAAAAGCACTACGGCGACGGTGATGCGCGCCTGACGGTACTCGATGGCATCGACGCGTCCATCAACCGCGGCGAGATCTGCGTCATGCTGGGGCCCTCGGGCTCGGGCAAGTCGACCTTTCTCAACCTGATCGGCGGCCTGGAGGATGCTGACGGCGGCTCCATCATGGTGGACGGCTGCGACCTCACGGTGCTCAAGGCCGGAGACCTGGGCGAATACCGACGCCGTGAGCTGGGCTTTGTCTTCCAGTTCTACAACCTGGTGCCCGATCTCACCATCAAGGAGAACATCGAGGTCACGGCGCACCTGTCCAAAAACTCGCTCAATGTCGACGACCTGCTGCGTTCGCTGGGCCTCTACGAGCACCGCAACAAGTTCCCGCGTCAGGTTTCGGGCGGCCAGCAGCAGCGTTGCGCCATCGGTCGTGCGCTCGTCAAAAATCCGGGCCTGCTGCTGTGCGACGAGCCCACGGGCGCGCTTGACTACAAGACGTCCAAGGAAATCTTGCAGCTCATGGAGGATGTCAACCGCACCTACGGCTGCACCATCATCATTGTCACCCACAATGCCGCCATCGCGCGCATGGCCAATCGCGTGCTGCGCCTGCGCGACGGGCACATCGTCGAGGATGAGCTCAACGAGTCGCCCGTCGCGGCCGCCGAACTCGATTGGTAGGCGGCGCCATGACACCTCTCGCAAAACGTCTCCCGCGCGAGCTGCGCCGCAATATCGGCAAGTACCTGGGCATCTTTTTGCTTATGTGCGGAGGCATCGCCCTCACGTCGGGCTTTTTGCTCGCGGCGCATTCCATCGGTTGCCTTATCGACGATATGCGCGATGCGTACACGATTGAGGACGGCCGCGTGACCACCTCCTTCGAGGCCACCAAAGACCAGCTCAAGACGGCCGAGGACGCCGCCAGTGACGTCGGCGGCGTTACGCTCTACAAGAATTTCTCCATCGACGCCATCATCAAAAAGACCGCCGGCGACGACGGCACCAAGCGCACGCTGCGCACCTATGCGCACCGCACCAAGGTCGATATCGCGTCCTACTGTGAGGGCAAGGAGCCCAAGACGGACGATGAGGTGGCAATCGACCGTGTCTTCGCCACCAACAACGACCTGTCCGTGGGCGATAAGGTCGAGCTTGAGGGCCGCGCCTACACCATCTGCGGCATCATGACCCAGCCCGATAGCCAGGCGCTGTTCCTCAACAATTCGGACTTTACGGTGAACACCATCACCTATGGCGTGGCCGAGGTCACCGATGCTGGCTTTGCCGCGCTTGAGGACGCCGGCGGCGCGCCTGCCTATACGTACTCCTTTACCTTTAACGACCGCGACCTCCCCACCGCGGATCGCGTCGATGCGGAGCAGGATATGGTCGAGGCGCTCACCGATGCCGATGCGCGCGTGGATGACCTCATCGACGCCGATTCCAACCAGGGCATTGGCTACGCGCGCGACGACGTGGACGGCGACTCCATGATGTGGATGACGTTGCTCGACATCATCATCGTGATCATGGCATTTGTCTTTGTGGTCCTTACCGACGCCACCATCGAGGAGGAGAGCGCCATCATCGGCACGCTGCTCGCCAGCGGCTATCGTCGTCGCGAGATCGTGCTGCACTACCTTGCGCTTCCCGCCATCGTGGGCGTGGTCGCGGCGCTTTTGGGCACCGCTCTCGGCATTGCGTTCTTTACCGAGCCCATGCGCAGCCTCTATTACGGTTCGTACAGCCTGCCGCCCTTCCAGGTGTACTGGAGCTGGGAGATCTTTGTGAAGTGCGCCGTGGTTCCCGCCGCCGCGCTCATCCTCATCACGCTGGTGGGTCTGCTTTGCAAGATGGGCAAGACGCCGTTGCAGTTCCTTCGCCACGAGGCGAGCGGCAAATCGGGCACCAAGCGCGGCTTGCAGCTGCCGGAGCGCATGGGTTTTGTCTCGCGCTTTCGCCTGCGTATCTTCCTGCGCAACCTGGGCAACTTCGCCACGCTCTTCGTGGGCATCGCGTTTGCCTTGCTGCTACTGCTCTTTGGCCTGGCGATCCTGCCCACGATGACGCACTACGCGGACAACCTCGAGACAAGCCTGGTCGCCGAGCACCAGTACACGCTCAAGGCTCCGCTGGAGCTCGAGGGCACCGCCGAGGAGCGCGAGCAGTGGTCGGCACTCGAGCGCTTGCAGTCGGTTGACGGCGCGCTGCTTTCCGCCGCCCAGGATGCCGATGACGAGCTTGACGACGCGGCCGATGCGGCGCAGGCGGCAGCCGATGCCGCGACCGCATCTCCGTCTGCCGAGAGCCTGGCCGCGGCGCAGGACGCGCTCGCCAAGGTTCAGGACAAGAAGGATGCGCTTTATGCGCGCCTCGATGA
Organism: Collinsella sp.; assembly: GCA_019424925.1. Classification (GTDB taxonomy): domain Bacteria; phylum Actinomycetota; class Coriobacteriia; order Coriobacteriales; family Coriobacteriaceae; genus Collinsella. The sequence continues at coordinate 13,411 of JAHYYO010000015.1, read as the reverse complement.
CCTTGCCGATGCCCTCGGCTGCAACCGCGACGAGGCTATCGACCTGATTGACAAGGCTTCTAAGATCGACACTGACAACGACGATATCCACCCGGTCAATACGACCGACAACGGCGCGGGCGCAATCGCGCAGGCCGAGAAATATGCCGTCTACCAGCTGCAATACGACCGCGGCGATGGAAATGGGCAGGAGACGATTTCCGTCTATGGCATTTCATCTGACTCGCGCTATTGGAAAGACCTCAACGTCGGCGATGGGCGCGTCGTCTTTGGCGGCGGCCTGCTCGATAAGTTTGGCTGGAGCGAGGGCCAGAAGGTCACGCTCAGCGACAAGTACGAGGGCGAGCATTATTCCCTTGAGTACGCGGGCAAGGACTGTACCTGGGGTTCCAAGTCGGATATGAATATCTATATGAGTATCGACGACTTTAACGAGCTGTTCGACAACGACGCCGCCTACTTTAACGGCTATGTGAGTGACGAGAAGCTCGACCTCGATGCTCGTTACTTTGCCGACGACACCACGCCCGACGACATGCGTGCCGTGGGCGACCAGTTCATCGGCATGATGAGCAAAATGATTGGCATGATGGTTGGGCTTGCGGTGTTCATCTTCTTGCTGTTTATGTATCTGCTGACCAAGGCTGTGATCGACCACAGCGCCCGCTCGATCAGCTACATGAAAGTCTTTGGCTATCGCGATAGCGAGATCTCGCATCTGTGCATCCGCTCGATCACGCTGTGCGTGGCGGCGTCGCTCGTGCTGAGCCTGCCCGTGATCATCGGCTCGCTCACGGCCATCTTCCGCTCGATGCTGCTCGCCTACAACGGCAATATTGAGATCTACGTGCCCGCTTGGTCTATGGCTGCATGCGTCGGCATTGGCTTTGCGACCTACCTGGTCGTGGCGCTGCTACACACGCGCTCTATCAAGCGCGTCAGCCTAGCCGAAGCCCTCAAGGTGCAGGAGTAGCCACTTATTGGTCATTGGGGACGTACTTGACTTTGACCCTACCTCAACGGGTACCATCCTCTATGTCTGTAACGCCATATAGACCGAGGGGATATAACTATGACCGCAACTGCACCCGCAGCACCCGCTAAGGTGTACTTCACCAACCTGCGCACACATGCTCGCGAGAGCCAGCTCGACAAGCTCAAGCGCCTCATCCGTCATGCCGGTATCGAGCAGATCGACTTTGAGAACAAGTTCGTCGCCATCAAGATTCACTTTGGCGAGCTGGGCAATCTGAGCTTTTTGCGCCCCAACTACGCTCGCGCCGTCGCGGATGTCGTGAAGGAGCTGGGAGGCAAGCCCTTCCTCACCGACTGCAATACGCTCTATGTGGGTAGCCGCAAAAACGCGCTCGAGCACATCGATACCGCCTACCAGAACGGTTTTACCCCGTATGCCACGGGCTGCCAGATCATCATCGCCGACGGCCTCAAGGGCACCGACGAGGCGCTCGTCCCGGTCGAGGGTGGCGAGTACGTGCGCGAGGCCAAGATCGGTCAGGCGCTCATGGATGCCGATATCGTGATCAGCCTCACCCACTTTAAGGGCCATGAGCAGGCCGGCTTTGGCGGCGCCATGAAGAACCTGGGTATGGGAGGCGGCAGCCGTGCCGGCAAGATGGAGCAGCATGCCGCCGGCAAGCCGAACGTCTCGACCGAGCACTGCGTTGGCTGCCGTGCCTGCGAAAAGATCTGCGCGCACAACGCTGTCTCGTTCGACGGCACCCGCGAGCGCGAGCTTGCCAGCGGCGCTACTCGCACGGTGCACGTGGCCGCTATCGACCACGATCGCTGCGTGGGCTGCGGACGCTGCATCGCGGCATGCAACCAGGACTGCATCAAGCCCGGCTATGACGCCGCGGCCGACGTGCTCAACTGCAAGATCGCCGAGTATACGAAGGCCGTTGTCGACGGCCGCCCGAGCTTCCACATCTCGCTTGCCATGGATATCAGCCCCAACTGCGATTGCCATCCCGAAAACGACACGCCTATCGTCAACGATATCGGCATGTTCGCGAGCTTCGACCCGGTCGCCATCGACCAGGCCTGCGCCGATGCCGTCATGGCATCCGAGCCGCTGCCCAACACCGAGCTCACCGATAGCGCGGCCAAGATGGAGCATAATCACGAGCATCTGGAGGGCGAGCAGGCCAAGGATCCCTTCTGCATCACGCATCCCGACACCGACTGGCGCGCGTGCATCGCGCATGCCGAGAAGATCGGCCTGGGCACGAGCAAGTACGAGCTCATCGAGGTCAAATAGCGCCTAGCTATTGGACATATCAAGCGCTTTTGTAGCGCAACGTTAGTAAAAACCGCCCGTGAGCACAGCGCCCACGGGCGGCTTTTTGGAAGTGCTAGGGGCCAGATAGACCAGTAAACCGTACTATTTGCTTAAAAAATCTTGTCGAGGAAGTCGTCGACCGTGTTCCAGTAGAGCTCGGGGTCAACTTGCGCGCTCTTGGCGTGGGTGGCGCCGTGGATAGTGAGCTTCTGTTTAACCTTGCTGGCGCACGCGTCGTAGTTTTGGTCGAGCATGTCGTACGGCACAAAGGTGTCCTGGTCGCCGTGGATAAACAGCATGGGAACCGTCGCGTGTTTGAGTTGCTCCACACTGCTCGCCTTATGAAAGTCGTAGCCCGCGCGCACGTTGCACACCAAGTTTGCTACATCGAGCAAGGGAAAGCTGGGCAGGCCGAACACGTCCTTGAGCTGCAGGGAAAACTCGTCCCAAACGCTTGTATAGCCGCAGTCCTCGATAATGCATTTCACGTTTGCGGGCAGAGATTCCCCCGCTACATTCATGGCGGTCGCTGCACCCATCGACTCGCCAAAGACCAGGATGCGCGCCTTGGGATCGGCCGCAACGATCCGCCCGATCCACGCGACGACATCGAGTCGCTCGGGCCAGCCCATGCCGATGTAGTCACCGCCGGAACGCTCGTGGGCGCGGGCGGCAGGTGCGAGCACGTTCATGCCGCGGTCGTGGAATCGCTTGACGTATCGGGCCATACCGATGGGCTCGTTGGTATATCCATGCAGGCAGACGGCGTAGTCGTGCGTGCTCTCCGACGCAGCAAAATACCAGGCGGCAAGCTCGGTCCCGTCGTCCGCGGTGAGGCTGCTGCTCTCGCGGTTCTCTTTAAACCACGCCCGCGCCTCGGTTCCCTCGGCATCCATCTGTTCACCCTTTTCGGCGTCCTTGCCGTCCTGCATCATCTTCATGGTGTAGGGGGCGCGAGGGTTCAGGGCAAAGTCGAACAAGAAGTTGCCGGCAAACCCCAGCAGCGCTACAACGAGCACCAGCGCAACGATGCCGGCTATCTTGAGCTTTCGATGGGAACGTGCGTTTTGAGACATAAGAAGCTTTCCTATAAGATGTTAATACATCAACATTTAATGCAAGCGCATTATGGACGTTCGCCGTTGATGCGTCAACAGGCAAAGAATGGGTAAACAAAGGGTCACGTATGGTGCAAATTTCGCACGCACCCAGACGCTTTGATATAGTGTTGAGAACTCTTTACGTTGGAGGATGTAACCGGCATGTCCGATTCGAGCGACAGTTCTAAGCCGCGACCCAAGACCGCGGCCGTTCCACACTACACGGTGGGCGAGGAGATCATGAACTCCGTCACCCATGGTGTCGGCTGCCTGCTGGGTATCGCGGGCCTGGTGCTCCTGATCGTATTCGCTGCCCTGCGCGGCGGAGGCCCGGCCCACATGGCCGCGGCGATTGTCTATGGTGTCAGCATTATCCTCGAATACCTAGCTTCTACGCTCTACCACGCGATTCAGCCCGCGCGCGCCAAGCGCGTGTTTCGCATCATCGACCACAGCTGCATCTACCTGCTCATAGCCGGCAGCTATACGCCGTTTTGCCTCATCACGCTCGCAAACGACGGCGGCGCTGTGCTGTTCTTTGCCGTATGGGCCATCGCCATTATCGGCATCGCCCTCGAGTGCTTTATGCGCGAGCGTCAACCGCACTGGGTAAGTGGCCTGGTCTACCTGCTGATGGGCTGGCTCGTCGTTTTTAAGCTGCCCGAACTTGTGGCGCTGCTCAACCCCGTGGCACTTGCCCTGCTCGCCGTCGGCGGCGTGTGCTACACCGCGGGCGTGCCGTTCTATATCGCCAAAAACGTGCGCTATCTTCACAGCGTGTTTCACCTGTGGGTGCTCGCCGGCAGCATCTTCCAGTTCATGGCGGTGATCCTCTTCGTAATCTAGCGACCGCGCCCACGGCCCCGCTCGCACGGGCGACCGGCGCAATTGCCCTATCCGTCATCAACGTTTTGATCTGACGTCCCGAATCTTGGAGGTTCGAGAAACTCCCGATGGACATAACCATCTCCCTTATCACTACCCTCGTTTTGACCCTCATCAACGGCTACTTCTCTATGTCCGAGATGGCGCTCACCACGGCCAAGCGCGCCGTGCTGGAGCACGAGGCCGAGGAAGGCGACAAGCGCGCCGAGCGTGCCATTAAGCTGGCTGCCGACTCCGACCAGCTGCTCGCCACCATCCAGGTCGCCATCACGCTCGTGGGCTTCGCCTCGTCCGCCGTCGCCTCGACGAGTCTGTCCGACCCGCTCGCCACGTGGCTCATGAGCTTTGGCATCGCGCCGCTCTCCGCCATCGCGCGCGGCCTGGCGCCGGTCATCATCACCGTCGCGGTCGCCTTCGTGTCCATTGTGATCGGCGAGCTTGTGCCCAAGCGCATCGGCCTGGCCAATGCCGAGGGCGTGTCCAAGCAGGTCGTGGGCCCGCTTTCCGTGTTCCAAAAGATCGCCCGTCCGCTCGTGTGGCTGACCGGCGCTTGCTCCGATGGCCTGGCCCGTATCCTGCGCATCAAGAGTGCCGACGACCGCCAGAACGTCTCGGAAGAAGAGATCAAGTACATGGTCTCGGAGCAGGACGACCTGCTCGACGAGGAAAAGCGCATGATCCACGAGATCTTCGACCTGGGCGACACCGTTGCCCGCGAGGTCATGGTGCCGCGCGTGGACACCACCATGTGCGAGGACGACGAGACGGTCGCCGACGTGCTGTCCACCATGCGCCAGACCGGCTTTAGCCGCATCCCCGTCTATCACGAGGATCCCGACAACGTCGCCGGCATCGCGCACATCAAGGACCTGATTCAGCCCGCGCTCGACGGCAAGGGCGACCAGCCCATCGCCGGCTTTTTGCGCGACGCCACCTTTGTGCCCGACACCAAGGACATCCTGCCGCTGCTGTCCGAGATGCAGACCTCGCACGACCAGATCGTGGTGGTCGTGGACGAGTACGGCGGCACGGCCGGCATCATCACTATCGAGGACATCGTCGAGGAGATCGTCGGCGAGATCGAGGATGAATTCGACCCCGACAACAAGTATCTCACGCGCCTTTCGCGCCGCGAGTGGCTCGTTGATGGGCGTTTTTCGTGCGATGACGCGATTGAGCTTGGTTGGCCGCTTGAGGAAAGCGATGATTATGAGACCATCGCCGGCTGGATTTTGGAGCTTTGCGACTCGGTGCCCGACATCGGAGAGGTGTTTGAGGTCGCGGGGTACAAGTTTAAAGTGCAGTCGATGCGTGGCCAGCGCATCTCGCTCATTCGCGTGATCGCTCCGGCCGAAACCGATAAGAAGGATTCCGAGTCTTCGGTAGACGAGCCGACGACGTCGGGTGCGGGTTCCGCGAATCCGCACGACGGCGACGAGTAGGACAAGGAAGAGTAGGGGAGAGTTATGGCAGGCCTGTTCAACATCCTTAAGGTCACCGTCAGCGAGGACAAGATCTGCGCGCACGTGCTGGTGAACCCCGGCATGCCGCTCATGACCTCGGAGGATATCGAGGCTACGGCGCGCGTGTATTACCTGGTGCCGGCGATTGCCAAGCACCTGTGCCTGGGTGATTCCGGTCGCGAGTTCCAGGACTGCATGGGCCAGACCGAGCTTTGCCATCTGCTTGAGCATGTGACGGTCGAGCTCATGAACGAGACCGGTCTTGCCGGTAGCATCTCGTGCGGCCGCACGCGCGTAAGCGAGCACGACGAGCGCGTCTTTGAGGTTAAGCTTTCGTGCCCCGACGACGCGCTGGCCATCGGTGCGCTGTCTTCGGCTACCTTTATGATGGACTGGGCCTATCTGCACGCCGACCAGCCTGCCCCCGACGTGGAGGGCACGGTCGCGGGCCTGCGCAACCTGGTGCTGGGCATGCGCGCCGAGGCCGAGGGCAAGGATCCTCACGAGGCCGTCGCCGCTGCGAACGGCGAAGATGCTGCCGAGGACGAGGGCGCTGACGAGGGCGCTGACGAGGGCGATGCGCCGGTCGACGCCGAGCCCGTTTCCGATGCGACCGCCGAGCCCGTTCCCACCGAGCCCCAGGGTGTCCCCAACTTTGACGACGAGCCCCAGGTGGCGATTGATACCGAGGGCGCGGTTGCCGAGAACCACGAGGCCTCCGCTGCCGTCTTTGGCGGTGCGGCGACGGTTCCGGCAGGACCTGCGCATGAGGGTGGTCTGCCGCTCGTGGACGGCGCCGGCGAGGACCCGGGTGCCACGGTGGCCATGCCGGCTATGCCCCAGGAGTAGGTCTAGGCGTTTATCACCATCACATACCTGCGCCTTTGCCGTACGCAGATGAGCGGAGCGGCAAGTGATGCGCTGCGGGTATAATGGACAGCATTCAAACGGTGGGCACCGACGTGCCCGCAGGAGAGGAATGATCATGGGTAAGACTTTCAGCTTTGTCTCCGGCGCACTTTTTGGTGCCGCTGCCGGCGCTATTGTCGGCGTTGCTCTGGCCCCGCGCTCGGGCGCCGAGACCCGCGCCATGGCTGCCGATATCGCCAACGACGCCTGGGACAATATGCGCGACACCTACGAGCACAGCGCCGAGGAGGCCCGTGCTGCGGTGAATGACTTTGGCCCGATGGTCGACGCCAAGACCGACGACCTGCGCGCCAAGGTCGACCTGGCCCGCGAGCGCATGGACCAGCTGCGCGAGCAGCTCAACGACGCCATTTCGGGCGGCAACGTGACGCCTGCCGCCGACGTCGTGGTCGAGAACGCCGTCGAGGCTGATACCGAGGCTGCGGAGCCCTCGACCGAGGCATAATGCGCGCCGGGGATTTTGTCGGCGCCAAGATCTATCGCAAGCCTACCGAGGACAAGCGCACCAAAAAGGACGGCACACCGCGCAGCCCTAAAAAGCTCGGAAAGATTCACTTTCCGGTCTTTACCCCGGGCGGTACGCGCGTGGTCGGCTTTATGGTCCGCCAGTCCGATATCGCGGGCATGATCGAGCGTCCCGATCGATTCGTAGCGCTCGACGCCATTGGTGTCTACGAGGGCGCCATTGCGGTCGATGACGTCAAGGACACGTACGATGCCGCCGCCGCCAAGCGCCTCGACATCAACCTGGACGATTGCATCATCTGGGTCGGTATGGACGTGCGCACGGAATCGGGCGACGTCGTGGGCTATTGCTCGGACGTTGAGTTCAAGCCACGCTCGGGCATCGTGCAGGCATTCTATGTGACCGCCGGTGCTGCTTCGAGTGTTTTGGTTGGTGACACGCAGGTGCCGCCGACGATGCTGCGCGGCTACGAGAACGGCGCGATGGTCGTCTCGGACGAGGTCAAGTCGCTCGGGTATTCGGGCGGCGCCGCCGCAAAGGCTGCCGAGGCAAGCGTCGTGGTGGGCGATAAGGTCAAGAAGGGCGCCAAGGTGCTCGATGACAAGGGATCGGTTGCCGTGGACAAGGGCAGTCGCGCACTGGGCAAGCAGCTCGGCAAGACGCGCGGCATGTTCAAGGCCTTTAAGGACGAATACCAAAAGGCGAGCGGAGGCTCGTCAAAAGCTACAAAATAGCGACGTACCAAATGATGGGAGGCAAGCCGGAGACCTGTTGCTCCGGCTTGCTGTGTTTATGGGGGAGGGCATATGCGCCAAAACGGATCCAACTTAAACGGGCGTTCGGGTGCGCGTCCGACGGCGCGCCGCGACCTGGGGCAGCTGCCCAGCGGTCAGCGCAAGCGTCACCGTAAGCCCGGCGCGATGTACCTCAACCATAGCCGCGGCTTTAGCGACCGCAGTGCGCGCATCGGCAACAGCCGCACACCCCGTCGTTCATCTCGCCTGCCCTATGCGCTCATCGCCGTGGGTTGCGCGCTCGTGCTGTTTATCGCTGCCGTCGTGGGCTACGTCAACCGCAGCGTGGACGTGGAGCTCAACGGCCAGAAGACCGCAGTGCGCGTGGGCTCTACGCTGCAGAATCTCATCGACGAACAGGATTTGACTGGCACCTACGACGCAGGCGACCTGCTGGCCGTCGATGACAGCGTGCTCAAGCGCCATGGGGGCGAAAAGCTGTCGGTGAAGGTCGACGGCAAGCGCGTGAAGCAGGGCAAATGGGATAGCCGCGAACTTGAGGGCGGCGAGAAGGTGACGGTCAAGGATGGCCGTAACACCTACGAGAAGCACGAGGTTCAGGCTACGGTTATCGAGCCCAAGCTCAAGGTCGAGGGCACGGGCGCTATCGAGTATGTGCAGACGTGGGGTGCCCAGGGCCGCTCCGAGGTGTGGGTTGGTGAGCAATCGGGCAAGACGCAGGACCGCGGCGAGGTCGTGCCCGCCACCGATTGCGTTGTTGCGTGCGCCAGCGTGGCGCCCAAGGGCAACAAAAAGTACGTGGCGCTGACGTTTGACGAGGGTCCGAGCGGCGCCACCAAACAGATCTTGCAGGTGCTCAAGGAAAAGGGCGTCACCGCGACGTTCTTCCTTTCGGGCGATGCGGCCGAGGCCTCGCCTGCCACGGCCAAGGCGATTGTCGATGCCGGGTGCGAGATCGGATCCAACAGCTACAGCGACGATTCGCTCAAGGGTCAGGACCTTGAGGCGGTACGCGAACAGATCACGAAAGGCACCGATGCGATTAAGTCGGCGACCGGCGTGAAGACGATGCTGCTGCGTGCTCCCTACGCTGCCTTTGACGAGCAAAACTGGATCGATGCGATGGACCTGGTCTCCGCCGTGGTCTCGTGGAATATCGACTCGGGCGACTGGCTGCTCAACGGTGTCGACGAGCAGGTCTCGACGGTGCTCGATTCGGTGACGCCGGGCAATATCGTGCTGCTCACCGATAGAGACGAATGCGCCGAGCAGACGCTCGAGGCGCTGCCGCAGATTATCGACGGCCTCATTGCCGACGGCTACAAGATCGTGACGCTCAGCGACCTGGTCAAGACGGACACGGCATTGAGCAAAAAGCTCACCTCGCTGACGAAGGTCACCATGCCCAAGGACGCCGTGTTCCCCCAACTTGCCGAGGACGAAGATACCACAGAGTAGTCATTGGGTAGTCATTTAAGAACGTCCCCAATGACTATGTCACGGATGCGTCAGCGTTTGGTATGCCTGCAATGTGCAGCGCATAAATTCGATGCCGCAGGGCGATGCTGATGCTATAGTTACTGCGGTTAATGAGGGTCAAGAGAAAGGTTACAGGTGAAATCCAAACCTCGACCATACAGTCGATGACCCCATGCAGGTGCTTTCTGCGCATGCACGGGGTGTAAGCGTCGAGCGGCGTACCGCCCGCGCATGCGTATACATATCCAGAAGCCCCCGGACGCCGCATGTGCGGCCGCGTCCGGAGGAATAATGATGGGGAGCACCATTGAATTATCTGAGTGAGATGCTCAAATTGCCGGTCTTGGACGTCGACGGCGAAAAGCTCGGCGTGGTCAACGATTTTGGTATTGCTACCGGCGAAGTTTTTCCGCACGTGACGTCGCTCGCGTTCCGCGGACCCGGCAAGACGCCGTTTATGATCAGTTGGCGCAAATGGGTCGACCGTATCGACGAGACGGGCGTGTACCTTAAGGCGTCGGCCACCGAAATCCGTTTTTCGTACCTGCAGCCGACCGAGCTCTTGCTCGCACGCGACGTGCTCAACAAGCAGATCGTCGACACGCAGGGCATGAAGGTCGTGCGCGTCAACGACATCAAGTTTTCCATGTCGGGCGAAAACCAGCTGCGTCTGCTGGGTGCCGAGGTTGGCGCCCGCGGCTTGCTGCGCGCGATCAGCCCCACGCTCGAGCATGTTGCCGAGGGCTTTATGAAGCACCTGGGTAAGCCACTCAGTGAGGACATCATCGCTTGGTCCTACATGGACCTGCTCGATCGCTCGACTAAGAACATCCAGCTCTCGGTGTCGCACAAGACGCTCGGCGAGCTGCACCCTGCCGACATCGCCGACATTATCGAGCAGCTCGACCCGCGCCTACGCGCGCAGGTGTTCGCACAGCTCGACACGGCTCAGGCTGCCGAGGCCATCTCGGAGTTCGATGACGACGAGCTCATGACCGAGATGCTCGAGGGCCTGTCCGACACGGACGCATCGTCGATGCTGGCCATGATGGACCCGGATGACGCTGCCGACCTGATCGACGAGCTCGATTACGAGAAGGCCGAGAAGCTCCTGCGCCTGATGGGCGTCAAGGAGGAGAAGGCGATTCGTAACCTGCTAGGGTATGAAGACAACACCGCCGGCCGCATCATGACCTCGGAGTTTGTCTCCCTGCCCGCCACGGCAACGGTCGGTGACGCCATCGAGGCGATTCGCGAGCTCGACGAGGACTTCGAGAGCGTCTACTACGTCTATACCGAGGATCCGAGCGGCATGCTGACCGGCGTGCTTTCGCTGCGCACGCTGATCGTAGCCGACCGCGACGCCACGCTGGGTCAGCTGGCCTATCGCGACCTGGTCTATGTGTCGCCGGACGAGGACCAGGAAGACGTAACGGACGAGATGACCAAGTACGACCTGGTTGCCATCCCTGTCTGCGACGAGAACCGTCATATCCTGGGTATCGTGACCTTCGACGATGCCATGGACGTTATCGCCGAGGAGCATCAGGAGGACCTGCAGATTGCCGGTGTCGGCTCGGGCGATAGCGCGTCGGACGACTCGACGAACGTGCTCAGCTGGTTCGTGCATCGTCAGTACTGGGTCGTCGTGTGGGGCATCGCCTCGTGCATTATGGCGACGGTGCTGGGGACGGCGCTGGGCTCCGCGCATCTGGTGGTGTTCCCCATGTGCGCCATGCCGCTCGTGCTGTTGGCTGCCTCGCGCATGGTGTCGTTCGTCAAGAACTACTTCTTGGAGTATGACGGTCACGACGACGAGCCCAAGCCGTATCTGGGGTTCTTCTTCCAGAGCACGGGCATGGGCCTGATTCTGTCACTCGTGACCTACCTGTGCGCCCAGCTGGTGCGCACCGCCGCGTTCCCCGATGCGCCCATGTTTGAGGAGCAACTCTTTACCGGGTCCTTTAATATCGCTGCCATCATTTGCCTGGTTGGCAACATGAGCGCCGTGATTTACCTGATGGTGCTGTTCTGGCGTGACGAGCATGACCTCAACACGTCGGGCACCGCCATGAACGTTATTGCCGTCATGATCTCGTGCGTAGCGTACTGCGCCGCTGCGGTGCTGCTCACCATGTCGGTCATTGGCTAGGTGGTCGCGTGCAAAATACCAAGCAAAAGTCGGGCACCAAGCAAAAGTTGACCATCGCGGCCATCTTTGGCGCTATGGGCCCCGGTCTGCTGGCGGCGCTTTCGGGCAATGACGCCGGCGGCATTGCAACGTATTCCAGTGCGGGCGCCAGCTATGGCTACAAGATGCTCTGGATGCTTCCCGTCATGACTGTGCTGCTCATCGTGACGCAGGAGACCGCGGCGCGCTGCGGCTGCGTCACGGGCAAGGGCCTGGCATCGCTCATCCGCGAGCGCTTTGGCGTGCGCAAGAGTGTACTTGCTATGGCGGCGCTGTTGATCGCCAACACGGCTGTGACCATTTCGGAGTTTGCGGGTATCGCCAGCGGCCTTGCTCTCTTTGGCGTGCCGGCGAGCATCTCGGTGCCGTTGGTGGCGCTGCTGGTGTGGATGCTTACCATGTCGGGTAGTTTCCAGCGCATCGAGAAGATTCTGCTGCTGGTAAGCTGCGTCTTCGTGACCTATATTGTCGCCGCGTTTATGGCTGGCCCCAACTGGGGTGAGGTCGCGGTCGACCTGGTCGTGCCTAACATTCAAAATGACCCCAGCTACGTGTCGCTCGTGGTCGCAACGATCGGTACCACCATCGCGCCGTGGATGATTTTCTTGGCGCAGAACAACGTGGTCGACAAGAACGCGGGCGAGGACGATATCGTGCTGCAGCGCATCGATACCGTGAGCGGCTCGCTTGCCGCCGATGTCATTGCCGGCTTTATTATCATCACGACCGGTACGGTGTTGTTCCCGGCGGGCATTCAGATTAGCGATGCTGCCGATGCTGCCCGTGCGCTGGAGCCTATTGCGGGTCAGTGGTCCACGGTACTGTTTGCCTCGGGCCTGGTCGCGGCGAGCTTCTTGGCTGCCTGCGTGCTGCCGGGCGTTACGTCGAGTGCTATCTGCGAGGCATTTGGCTGGGAGCGCGGTGCCGACCGCAGCTGGGACGAGGCCCCGGTCTATCGCGGCATCATTACGGCCATCATCGGTATCTCTGCCGTGCTGGTGCTTATGCCCGGCGTCGATCTGTTCCAGATTATGATGACCTCGCAGGTCATCAATGGCGTGCTACTGCCCGTGGTTCTGGTGTTCCAGGTGGTTATTGCCGCTGACCGTCACATTATGGGCACTAACCGCAACGGCCGCGTGTGGAATGTGCTCACTTGGGCGACTATCGGTGTGATTACGGTGCTCACGGTCGTCATGTTTGTTCTGCAGGCGATGGGTTACAGCGCTTAACGCCCACTTTTGCTTCCGAACAGGCCGCAGCGATGGGCTGCGGCCTGTTTTTGCCCGCGACCTCTTGGGGCCGGCTCTAAAAGAGTGATTTTGGGTTGTTTGCTGCAGGTTACTTGTCGGTGCCCAGCTTGTGTGGCTTGAGAGCGAGCGCATTGACGAGTGCGTCGGTGGCAGACTTGACGGCTGCCGGCTGCGGATCGTTGACGTGATCCTCGGGATGCACGGGCAGGTCCTTCTTGACGGCATCGTGGATCAAGTTGAGGTACTCAGTCACACCCGTGTTCGAAAGGTGCGTGCCGTCGCCATCGAACAGGTCGTTGCGGTTGGCACTGTATCCGTACCAATCGATAACGCGCACGTTCTTGTAGCGCGTAGCGGCGTTGGCGATGGCCTGGTTGGTAGAGCCAACCCACGGCTGCGGGCTGCGCGTGTTCACAAACACCACAATACGCTTATCTCCTGCATCGGCCATGATGGCGTCGATCTGGTTGTCGGTTACCAAGCCGTTGGTGCCCAGCGCAAAGACCACGATCTTGCCGGCAAGGTTCTGTTGGAGATAGCCCTCAAATGTCGCGCGGCCCGCATCAAACTGGCGGCCCTTTTCGGCATCG
>JAHYYO010000014.1:0-36440 GCA_019424925.1 Collinsella sp. | reverse complement strand
AAGGCTCTTTTTTGCTTTGCACGCCCTTGGCCCACTCGGCACTGGCTCTCATGGCGTTCTCGAGGGCCTCGCGCAGTTTTTGGTCTTCGATGGGCGCCACTTGGCGCTCAATCTCGGTGCGCTCGGCATCGCTGAGGTCGGCGTGTGGGGCCGGCGGGCGCTCGGTCGTCGCTGGGCGAAGGCGCTCCTTGGCGGCGGGCGGCATGTGACCGGGCGCGGTGGTTTTGAACACCAGGCCGTCCACATGCGCACCGGCGCGCTCCATGCGCGCGCGGATGATCTCGCGCAACAACGTCATTTCCTGCGTCCACGAGGGCGAGTCGAGATATACCAGCAGCTCATTGGACTCGGGCAGGTAGCGCAGGCCCGTCACATGCCGCCCCTCGCGCGTGCCCGAGCACACCGCGTTCCACGCGCGATAGACCGCGCGCGACTCCTCGGCGGCCTCCATCTGCGCACGGCGCTCAGGGGTCGCAGCCGCCAGGATGCGCTGGCGCTCTGCGTTCAAAAAGCCACTGAAGGCGACCGTTTCGCTCTCGCGCTCGTAATTAGCACGTCTCACCCATGCTCACCACCTTGGCTCGATCAAGCAGGTCATCGGTAAAGTACCCCAGGTTGGTCGTGGTTATGACCGTCTGGATATCATCGCCGATCAGCCGCAGGAAAGCGCCGCGACGCTCGCCGTCGAGCTCGCTCATCACGTCGTCCAGAAGCAACAGCGGAGCAGTACCCAGAACATCGCGAGCCACGGCCACCTCGGCCACCTTCCAGGACAGTACCAACGTTCGCTGCTGTCCTTGGCTGGCAAATGAACGGGCGGAGCGACCCGCCACGGTAAATTCAATCTCGTCGCGATGCGGCCCCACCAACGTCACGCCGCGGCGAATTTCCTCGCCGGCGTGCTCATCAAGGGCGGCCAGCATGCGCTCGTACGCCCAGCCCTTCAGCTCTTCGCGATCCTCGACCTGGGGCAAATCCCCCAGCGTGGACGCATAGGACACGTTGGCGGCTTCACCGGACGCCACTTGCCCGTAGGCAGTACGCACATGGCCCGCCAGCCGGTCGAGCAGGGCCAACCGGTGCACGAGCAGAGCCGCGCCCGCGCGGGCAATCGAATCGTTCCACGCGCCGAGCATCTCACGGCAGCACCAGGTCTCCTTGAGCAAGGCGTTGCGCTGGGTCACGCAGCGCCCATAGGCGCTCGCAAGATCGGCATAGCGTGCGCTCAGTTGCATGCCAAAGTCATCGAGGGCGGCGCGGCGCACACTGGCGCCCCGCTTAACCATGTCCAGATGGTCGGGGCAAAACAGCACGCTCGGCAGAACCCCGCGCACACCGGCGGCAGAGCATCTCTTGCCGTTGCGGCTAAACGAGCGCTTACCGTCCTCCGCGCTCAATCCCATATCAAGCACGCGGCCGTCGCCCTCGAGCCTCAGCTCGACCCTGCACGAGCCCACGCCGTCATGAACGAGCTCGGCTGCGGTCGGATGCCTAAACGAGGCGCCGCTCGTCAGCAGCTGCAGCGCCTCTATGAGATTGGTCTTTCCCGCCGCGTTGGGTCCTGCAAGTATCGTCACGCCCTCGTCCAGGGCAAGGCGATAGCTATCGAAGCTGCGGTAGTGCGCGACGGAAAGATCGCGGGCGAACATGGTCATGGCGCAACGCTAGATGCGGACCGGCATGACCAGGTACAGGTAGTTGATCTTGTCGTAGGACTTGAAGATGCCCGCCTGCGAGTAGCTCTTGAGCTCCAGCGTGATCTCCTTCTCCTTGGATAGGGCATTGAGGCAGCCGAAGATGTAGTGGTAGTTGAAGGCGATGGTGCCCGACTCGCCCTCGGCCTCGACATCGATCGTCTCCTGCGCAAGGTCCTGGTCATTAGAGATGGAGGACAGGCCCATCTGCCCGTTCTCGACATCGATCTCGAACTTGACGGCGGGGTTGGCGCTCGCGATAACAGCCACGCGCTTGAGGGCGGCGTTAAGGGCGGCGACGTCGATCTTGACGCTCGTCACGCACGAATCGGGGATGAGCTGCTTGTAGTTGGGGTACACGCCCTCGATACGACGCGACACGTAGGTGGTGTTGCCGGCCTCGAAGACGACTTGGGTGTCGGTAGCCCCGATCATGATGGTCGCCTGGCTGGCCATGATGTTCAGCGCGTCGTTAAAGGCGTCAGCCGGAACGTTGAGTTCAAAGGAACCCTCGAGGGTCGAGGTCTCGACCTGCGTATCGCACACGGCCAAACGGAAGGAATCGGTCGCCACCAGGCGAACGGTGTTGTTCTCGACCTTCATGTGCACGCCGCCCAGGATGGGGCGGGCCTTGTCGGTCGAGGTGACGCGCCACACGCGGCCGACCATCTCGGACAAGATATCGGTCGGCAGCTCCACGGCACTCTCGATGGCATAGGCCGGAAACTCGGGGAAGTCATTAGCATCAAGCGTGTTCAGGCGGAACGAGCTCTTCTCGCAACCAATCAGCACCTGGCGCTCGGACAGCTCAAAGGTGACCGGGGCATCGGGGAGGGTCTTGGTGATATTGGAGAGCATCTTACAGGGGATAACCATCTCGCCCTCTTCTTCGACATGCGCCGCGATGCGATGACGGATCGAGATGGTGTAGTTAGAGGTCTGGAATTCCAAGATGCCGTCTTGCGCCTTGACGAGCACGCCCGACAGGATGGGAAGGGTGGATGCCGAAGCGACACCCTTCATAACGACGCCGATGGCTTGTGTGAGCGAGCTCTGGCTGACGGTGAACTTCATCTTTTAATACCTTTCTATAGATATAAATATCTTAATAATAGTAATAGCACTGACGAAACTGTTGATTATTCCCAAAGACGCAGGTCAGACCCAGAAAGAGAATCGACATCAACCTGTGTGCAACAGGGGTGGTTTTCCACGTTCAAAATCTGCGCAAAACTTTTCATCACCGCGGGTTGGGTTTTAGACACCTTATGCCCGTGGTTTCGACAAGTTTTCAACAGGTGTCTCTATTTCCCTACGAGCGCAGTGTAATTTTATCGCGCAGCGACTTGAGGTCTTCGGTGACGGTGCGGTCTTCCTGGATCATCTTCTGGACCTTTTTGTAGCTCGTGCTGACGGTCGAGTGGTTGCGGTTGCCAAATTCGGCGCCCACCGCCGTGGTCGTCATTTCGCACATCTCGATGGCCAGGTAGATAGCGATATGGCGTGCTTTGGCGATATTGGCGTTGCGACGCGGGCCGATGAGCTCCTCGTGTGTCACGCCGTACTGCTCTTCGATGACGGACTGAACCGTCTGGACGTTGATCTTTTTGGCCGATGTGTCGAAGTACTGGCTGGCGATGGCGTCGATATCGTCAAAGGTGAGCTCTCCGCCCTCGCGCTCGCGGTCGCCCGCCTCGCCGGCGCAGCGCTCGCAAAAGCTCTCGAGTTCGCGGATGTTGGTGCCCGAGACCTCGGCCATGTGTTTAAAGTGCTCGTCGGTCAGGTGCCCGCCGTCGCCCCCATAGGCCGCCAGCAGTGAGTCGTCGCCCGCCTCGGGAGCGGCGACGATGGTGTTCTCGTAATAGCGCTGCAAGATCTTGTATTTCATCTCGTAGCTGGGCTCTGCGACCAGGCAGAGCATTCCGGCGTTGAAGCGGCTGGTCAGACGCTCGTCCATGCTCAGGTCCTTGGGGGCGCGGTCTGCCGCGATGACGACCTTCTTGTTGTTGCGGATGAACTCGTCCATGAGCTGGAAAAAGTAGTCCACACTCGCGCGCTTGCCGATGATGTTTTGGATGTCATCGATGATGAGCACGTCCACGCCGTGGTACGCCTGCATGATGGGGGCGTTGCTCTTCTTTTGACGGTCGAACTCGGTCATCAGGTCGTCCAGATATGCCTGGGAGTTGGCATACTTGACCTTGATCTCGGGCGACTTCTCGGCGAGCTCGTTTTTGATGGCGAGCAGCAGATGGGTCTTGCCCAGCCCCGATTTGCCATAGATGAACAGGGATGTGCATGTGCCGCGCTCGTCCGCGAGGGCGGCAAACTTGAGTGCCGAGCGATAGGCATGGCTGTTCTCGGGGCCGTAGACAAAGTTCTCAAAGGTAAATTTTGAGTTCGCGGCGAGCGGGGCTCCATCCGTATTCTGCTCGGCCGGCACGGTCGGTGCTGGCATGGGTGAAGCGGGGGCCGCAGCTTGCGTGGATTTAGTCGGCGCTCCGCCCTTCATCTGGTTCATCATGCGACGAAAATCGTCGGCCGAGAGCGTGTTCTTGATTGCAATGCCCGAATCCGCGCCCGCCGCTGCGTCGTGAGCGATGGGCATGTGCGTGACGGGTGCGTTCGTTGACGTCGCCGCCGCGCTCGTCAACGGTGCCATTGTTTCACGGGAAACATCGCTGTGCTGGTGCTCGATTGTCGGCACATCGCCTGCGGAGGCCGGCACCGCCGGGGAAGCAGCGGGAGCCGTGGCGGGCGCCGTGGCGGCAGCGGATTCCGTCGCGGCGCCTTGCGGTGCCACGATGTCGAGAGCAATCGGTGCAAAGGCGATTTCTTCCAGATAGGCCTCAATAGTCGGCTGATGCTTTTTGAGCTGCGCGATGGCAAAGCGCGAGGGGGCCTCGATCGTGAGCGTATCTTCGGTCAGGCTTATGGCGCGCGATTGCCCCAGCATGTTGATGAGGCGTGCATCTTGGCCGTCGCGCTGGCAAAAGGCGATGGCATCCCCCAGGATGATGCTTGCTTCCTCGTCCACTGTCTCTCCCGTTCTTTAGCTCTGAGCTCGTACGCGAGCGGCGCCGAGTTCGGTCAGATGGTATTTCTGGCCATGCTTGATGACCAAGCCGGCCTGCGCCAAGTCATTGAGCGTGCGTGACCAAGTGGGGGCCGAGTTTCCAAACGCCCTCGCAAGATCGGTTGCGCCGCACGCTTGATTTTGCGCCAGATAGCCCAGCGCGGCGTTGCCGCGATCGCTTACGAACACGTCCGGTTGTGGCTGTGCATACTGATTTACTGCATTAGGATACATCATTTGAGCTGCTGGTTGTTGAGAACTCTGCGTCGGCGGCATTTGCTGTTGAAAACTTTGAGGCCACTGTTGGTAAGGCTGCGGAGGCGTCTGCTGGGCCCAGGGGTTGTACTGCTGCTGCGGCATCTGCTGGTACGGCTGCTGATATCCCTGCTGGTACTGCTGCGGGAACTGCTGGCCATACCCCAGTGGCGGCATCTGCTGATATGGATATCCCTGTTGGTACGGCTGATAGCCCATTTGCTGGCCACCCGGCGCCCCCGTCGCCTGCTGCATTGCTGCTGCATCCTGATCAGCCAGCGGCATGGCCTCTGGCATGTTTGGCGGCATCGACATAGATGCCGCCTGGGGTTCTTGTGTGGGAAGCATTCCGGGCTGCTGCATCTGTCCCACGGGGGGCTGCATCTGCTGCGTTGCCACGGGCTGCTGCGCAAAAGCTCCCGGCAGGGGATATGTGGGCTGCTCCGTCTCGGGCCGCACGGCAGCGCCGCGTCCGCCGGCACGCTCGATTTCCTGCACGCGTTTAGGGTTCAGGCTTACCGTAACCACGGTGCCGTTGCCCATGTTGTCCTCGATGGATACGGCACCGCCGGCGTTTTCCAAATACTCCTGCACCATGGGAAACCCTGCTCCGGTTCCACGGATATAGCGCTTCATCTTGCTGTTTGCGCTGGTAACGCCAAAGTCGAAAGCACGTTCCTTGTCGTCGATGCCGGGTCCTTGGTCAGCAAAGCGGATGGTGTCTCCGCCGTCCAGAATCGAGATGATGGGCTCGGCAAAGTGTGCGTGGATAAAGTTTTCGACAATCTCGCGGATGACCATGAGCGAGATATGGCCACCTTGTTCTTTCATGCACTGGTAGACGGTGTTGGTCGTCTCTTCCAAATACGTGCGGACATCTTGCGGATCAATGACGATCACCCGCGGTGTCGACAGCATGTCGTCATAGACGGCGATGCGCGCGGCGTACATGGCTTTTGGCGCCTGCGTGGTCGTCTGCTCGCCTTCCGCACGCTCTTCGCGCACGCCGGTGATGTGCTCGTTGTCGGGTGCCGGGTCTCCGGAATCGACCATGGTGTAAAAGTCGTCAGACATGCCGCTCGCAATCTTTCAAAAGGTTTCGAACAAATAGTAGCTCACCGTGCAATGTTTCTCATCTTTCGACAACTTTTCAAAACCTGTTGAAAACTTTGGAAAATGGATGAAAAGTTCTCAACATTGCCAACATGACCTGTTGAAAACTCGATGAAATATCGTGAAAGGTTGCCATGAGGCGCAAATTTCGGTTGTGCTTATGGGGGAACCGTGTGAACTGCGCAACCTTTTACCTTTGATTTCTTGACATTTGAACATTGATTTCCCTACAATCTTCAAGCTCACGTGTCTATATCTGCGTCCGCGTCCCCGCGGACACTCGAAATGCAGCAGGAGGAACTTAAGATGAAGCGTACGTATCAGCCTAATAAGCGTAAGCGTGCCAAGACCCATGGCTTCCGTGCCCGTATGGCCACTAAGGGTGGTCGTGCCGTGCTCGCCCGTCGTCGCGCCAAGGGCCGCAAGCGTCTCACTGTCTAGCAGCGATACACACATCTCGCATGAAGACTATTAAGTCTCGGCAAGATTTCGAGCATGTGTTCAGTCAGGGGCGTCGTTTCAATCACCCTCTGATTCGAATGACCATATGTGAATCGGTTGGCGAAGGCGACTCCGGAAGGGTCGCCTTCGTTGGTGCTAAGCGACTCGGTTGTGCCGTCGTGCGCAACCGATCTAAGCGTGTGATGCGTGAGGCCGCCCGCAGCTGCGGATTTCCCGTTGCGGGTTATGACATCATCTTGTTTGCAACTCCCAAGACGAGGGTTTCCTCGCCGCAGGAGATGGACAAGGCGTTGCGTTCGCTTATGAAGCGCGCCGGCGTTGCCGGGGAGGAGCGATGAGCAATCACGTTTTGCGACGTGTTGCCATCGCTCCTATTCGCATATATCAACAGGTTATTTCGCCCTTATTGCCTGACGCCTGCATTTATTACCCAACGTGCTCGCAATACGCCATCCAGGCGATTGAGAAGCACGGTGTTTTGAGAGGCTGCTGGCTTGCCGTGAGGCGCATCGCTCGTTGCAATCCCCTGCACGTCGGCGGTTATGACCCTGTGCCCTAGCGGGCACTCGCTATCGGAGGAAAACTTACATGTGGGATTGGATCGTTAACATCCTTTTCGAGCTGCTCAAGCTCATCCAGACCTTTGCGGTCGACTGGGGCCTGTCCATCATCATCCTGGTGGTCATCATCCGTCTGCTGCTGACGCCGCTTATGCTCAAGTCGACCAAGTCGACGGCTCGCATGCAGGTGCTGCAGCCCAAGATGCTCGAGATCCAGGAGCGCTATGCCGACGATCCCCAGCGTCAGGCCGAGGAGATGCAGAAGTTCTACAGCGAGAACAAGTTCAACCCCATGGCTGGCTGTCTGCCGCTGCTGATTCAGATGCCTATCCTGTTCGCCCTGTTTACATTGCTGCGCAACCTGCCGCAGTACTTTAACGACGGCACGTTCTCGTTCTTCAACATCCTGCCCGACCTGACCACCACGCCGAGCGCTTCCTTTGCCGAAGGCTTTATGGTTGCACTGCCTGCGCTGGTTTGCCTGATCCTGTTTGCCGTCCTGACCCTGATTCCGCAGCTCTATATGTCGCGCAACCAGACCGGCCAGCAGGCTCAGAGCATGCGTATGATGGCCGTTGTCATGACGGTCATGATGCTTTGGATGGGCTGGAGCCTTCCCGTTGGTGTTCTGCTGTACTACGACGTCTCGTCTGCTTGGCAGGTTATCCAGCAGATTTTTGTGACGCAGAAGGTCATCGACAAGGCGAAGGCCGATGAGGAGGAGCGTCTTAAGAACGCTCCGCTGCAGGTTGAGGTCACTCGTCGCGAGAAGAAGCCGCGCCCGCACAAGAAGAAGTAGTGGGATATCAATCTTATTTAGGTACCTAACTTTTGGAGTACGTTATGTCTGAAGAGATCATCGAGGATATGCTTGAGGAGGTTGCCCCGCAGGTCGCGGGCGATTATCCCGAGATTGCACAGCGCTA
This sequence comes from Collinsella sp., assembly GCA_019424925.1. Classification (GTDB taxonomy): domain Bacteria; phylum Actinomycetota; class Coriobacteriia; order Coriobacteriales; family Coriobacteriaceae; genus Collinsella. The sequence goes on along the minus strand of JAHYYO010000014.1, from coordinate 28,354 downwards.
CAAGGCTGGTGAAGAGCTGACCGATGAGGAGCTCGACACCATTGCCGATGTTGCGATTTCCATCCTGCGTTCCATCCTTTCGCACTTCGATGCCGCCAACTCTCCTATCGATGAGTATGAGGGCGACGAGGGTGAGCTGATTTTGGATGTAACGGCTCCCGACCTTGCTGTTCTCATTGGCCGTCATGGTCGCACTCTTGATGCTCTTCAGGTTATGTTCTCTTTGCTGGTGAGCCGCAAGCTTGGCTTTAGGTATCCGGTTGTAGTGGACGTCGAGGGATACAAGAGTCGCCGTCAGGATAAGGTCGCCTCCATGGCTCAGTCTGCTGCCGAGCGTGCCATCCGCACTCATAAGAGTGTTTCGCTTCCGCCCATGAATGCCTACGAGCGCCGACTGGTTCACATTGCACTTCGTGGCAATGACGCCGTCGATACTCATTCTGAGGGTTCTGACCCTGATCGCCATGTGGTGATTGTTGCTCGATAATCTACTCGAGCTTATGCTAGGGGGACGTGGTTTCCACGTCCCCTTTTTTTGTCAAAAGTTCTCGATACGCTGATTTTTGTCAGAAAGGAGCTTCTGTTGTTTGTACTTACCGATCAGCAGGCTGACGAGATGTTGAGTCGCCTAACTTCCTATTGCAAAGAATATTCCTTGAGCGTAACTGATATTGAGCTGAGGAAATGTATCCAGCATTTGGATTTGGTTCTAGAAACAAATAAGACAACCAATCTCACCCGTATTCTTAACGTAGAAGATGCTGCCGTACTTCATATCCTCGACTCACTTGTTTTGCTCCCCTATATCAATAAGGCTCCTGAGGGAGCTTTGCTCGATATGGGAACAGGTGCGGGCTTCCCTGGTATTCCATTAACCATAACCACGCTTCGTAAAGCTACTTATATTGACTCTGTTGGCAAGAAGGTTGATGCGGTTAATTCCTTTGTCCATGCTCTTGGATTGAAACATGCTCATGCGGTTCATGATCGTCTTGAAGAATATGCTCGAAGCCATAAGAAGCAGTTCTCCGTTGTAACCGCCCGCGCACTGGCCCCTCTACCGATTCTTGTTGAGTATGCGGCTCCGTACCTGAAGGATGGAGGGCTATTTGTTATCACCAAGGGCAATCCTTCGGATGAGGAGCTTGCTTCCGGCATGTCAGCAGCTAAGATTTGCGGCTTCACTTTGCTTCTGAATGACGCAATTGATTTGCCTGAAGGCTTGGGTCACAGGGAGTTCATTGTTCTTAAGAAGAGTCATTCAGCATCCGTTTCATTGCCTCGTGCAAATGGCATGGCAAAGAAGAATCCGCTTGCCTAGATGTTTCACGTGAAACATAATGGATACTAACAGCTTGCAGTGTTTCACGTGAAACATAGCAGTTGCTATCGATTCGGAATGTTTCACGTGAAACATCCTCCGTTTGACAGCTTTAATACACACCAGGAGGGACCGTGGGATTTCGCGACGTTAAGCGTTCTAAGAGCGCAAAAGACACGCGTATCATTGCAATCATCAATCAAAAAGGCGGCGTCGGTAAGTCAACGACGGCTGTAAACCTTGCAGCAGCACTGGGTGAGCAGGGTCGTAAGACACTGATTGTCGATTTTGATCCGCAGGGAAACAGCACCAGTGGATTCGGAATTGAAAAAGAAGACCTTGATCACTGCATCTATGATGCATTGTTGAATGATGTGCCGGCAGAATCGCTTGTTCTTGATACAAATTGCAAAAAGGTATTCGTAATTCCGGCTACAATTCAGCTTGCAGGCGCGGAAATTGAACTCGTAAGCGCAATTGCTCGTGAAACCCGCCTCAAAGATTTGCTTGAGCCGATTCAGGACGAGTTCGATTTTATTTTCATTGACTGCCCTCCTTCGCTCGGCCTGCTTACTATCAACGCTTTGACCGCAGCAGACAGCGTTTTGATTCCGATCCAGTGCGAGTATTACGCACTCGAGGGCGTTACGAAACTGCTTGAGTCAATGAAGATGGTCAAATCTCGTCTGAACAAGGGCTTAGACACCTACGGTGTGCTTATGACCATGTATGACTCGCGTACTTCTCTATCGAATCAGGTTGTTGAGGAGGTTCAATCGTACTTTGGTGATAAGGCATTTAAGACGTTGATCCCCCGTACGGTTAAAATCTCCGAAGCTCCGTCTTTTGGGGAACCGGTAATTACCTATGCACCTCAAAATAAGGGTGCAAAAGCATATATGAACCTTGCAAAAGAGGTGATCAAGCGTGCCTAGTGTAAAGAAACGTGGCGGATTGGGACGTGGACTCAATGCTTTGGTCTCAGAGGCCGAGTATGAGACCGGTGGTTCGGCTGCATCGGCTTCGAATGCCGCATCTGAAACAAAACTACCTATTGAGGATATCGTTCCCAACCCTAATCAGCCGCGAATTCACTTTAACGAAACTGAACTTCGTGAGTTGAGCGAATCAATCCAAGAACATGGCGTCTTGCAGCCGCTTTTGGTTCGCAAGCATGGAAACGGCTATGAGATCATCGCTGGTGAGCGTCGTTACCAAGCGTCAAAGCTTGCTGGTCTTGAGGAGCTGCCTGTCATCATTAAAGATGTTAATGATGAAGAGATGCTGGCTCTTGCTCTGATCGAAAACCTTCAGCGTTCTGATCTGAATCCCGTCGAAGAGGCTAAGGGCTATCGCCAGCTTATCGATGCCAGCGGTATGACCCAGGAGGCATTGTCGAAGGCAGTCAGCAAGTCACGCTCTGCAATTACAAACTCGCTGCGCCTTCTCGATCTCCCTGAAGTTGTTCAGCAGATGATTTTTGAGGGCAAACTTACTGCTGGTCATGCACGTGCGATTCTTGCAGTTCCCTATGAGGACGCTCGAATTCGACTTGCAGAGAAGGTTGTTGCAGAGGGCCTTTCCGTAAGAGCGACAGAAAATCTTGCTCCGTTGTTTTCTGCCGGAGAGACACCTAAGACGCCGAGGCCTGCAACGCCTCAGTCTTTTAAAAAGGCTGCCCGCGTGCTTCGTCAGGTTTTTAATACCAACGTGCGTGTTAAGAGCTCGCGTGGAAAGAATAAGATTGAGATTGAGTTTAAAGACGAGGAAGAGCTCTCTCGTATTCTTGGCGAAATGATTCAGTTTGATCAAGGAGGCCAAGATGAGGAATAGGATTATAACTGCGATTGCATTGGCGACGACTGTCGCGGCTGGTGCCTTTGCTGGCTATAAGATCGCGACAGACGATGAACTTCGAGGTCGTTTGCTTCGTAGTGCGCAAGATATTGTCGATACATCCAAGAAGAAAATGGATGTTATGACAGAAGATGTTGCCATGCGTACGGCTCAGGTAACGAAGAATCCCAAGATTAATCAAGGTTGGGTTAGTAACCAATGGGAAAATGTAGGCTATTAGGTACCTAACAATTACTTAGCATATTTTGAGGGGTCCTTGTCTGATTCACGAGGCAAGGACCCCTTATTTTGGCCGTAAAAAATGGGACAGGTAGCAGCTGATTCAAAATTAAGGTCAATAAATAAAACGGCCCCGGTTGCATCTCCTGTAACCGGGGCCGTTCGATGTTTCACATGAAACGTTTTGGGGTGCGACTCCCCTATGCGTTCTTCTGAACTTTGAAGCGCTGCTTCAGCTGTCCGCAAGCGGCGTCAATATCGTTACCACGGGAGTTACGAATCGTGGTCTCGATGCCACGGGACTCAAGACGACGCTGAAGATCCTCAACCTTATGAATCGGCGACGGCTTGAGCGGGCTGCCCTCGATGTCGTTAAGCTGAATCAGGTTAACGTGGCACAGCGTTCCCTCGCAGAAGTCGCAGAGCGCCTGCATCTCGGGATTCGTATCGTTGACGCCTTCGATCATGGCATACTCATAGGTCGGGCGGCGGCCAGTCTTCTCGGTGTAGAGCTGAAGCGCCTCGTGAAGGCGAAGCAACGTGTACTTCTTAACACCGGGCATAAGCTTATTGCGCGTCGACTGGATGGCGGAATGCAGTGAAACAGCAAGCGTGAACTGCTCGGGGATGTCGGCAAATTTGCGAATACCGGGAATAACGCCACTGGTAGAGACGGTGAGGTGACGAGCACCGATACCAATGCCATCGGGGTCGTTGAGGATTCGCAGCGCCTTGAGAACCTCGTCGTAGTTGGCAAATGGTTCGCCCTGGCCCATGAAGACGACGCTCGTGGCGCGCTCGCCAAAGTCGTTGGATACATGAAGTACCTGGTCGACGATCTCTTGAGCGGTCAGAGAGCGCTTGAGGCCGTTGAGACCGGTAGCGCAAAAGGCGCAGCCCATGCCACAGCCAGCTTGGGTGGAAACGCAGACGGAAAGCTTGTTACGACGGGGCATGCCGACAGTCTCGACGGAAACGCCGTCGTGGTACTCGAGCAGATACTTGCGCGAGCCATCTTTGGAAACCTGCTTGGTTAGTTCAGTCGGCGTGTCAAAGGCAAAAGCCTCTTTAAGCTGCTCGCGGAAAGCCTTAGGAAGGTTTGTCATATCGTTAAACGAACAAACGTTCTTCTCAAAGACCCATTCGATGAGCTGCTTCGCGCGGAAGGCGGGCTGGCCAAGCTCGGCCACGAGCTCGCGAATATCGTTTTGGCTCAAGTCGCGAATGTCCTGAGATTTAGTCCTGGGATTCATGGAAGCCTTTCGATTTTGGGGAAACGTAGAGGGTATCGCTACAATATGGTATCAGCTGCAGAAATTATAGAGGAGGAGTCTGCCCATGCCGGGTAAAAGCCTAGAGAACATGCACGTAGCGGTCTTGGCGGGCGGTCATTCCGCTGAGCGCGAGATCTCGCTCAATTCGGGAAAGAACGTCGTGGTTGCCTTGAAGGAGGCCGGCTACACTTCGGTGGAGCTGCTCGACACGGCTGCCGATGATTTTATGGTAACCATGGCGACCGGCGGCTTTGACGTGGCGTTTATCGCCATGCACGGTGCCGGCGGCGAGGATGGCGCCATGCAAGGCGCCATGGAGACCCTGGGTATCCCCTACACGGCTTCGGGCGTGCTTGCCAGCGCCTGCGGTGCCGACAAGGAGGTCTCTAAGCTCCTGTACGCCAAGGCGGGCATTCCCATTGCCCCCGGCCTTGCGCTCGAGGTGGGCGATGAAGTCGATATCGATCATATCGTCGAGGTTTGTGGCGAGCGCTGCTTTGTGAAGCCGGCCGTCAACGGTTCCAGCTATGGCATTTCCCTGGTCTATGAGCCCTCCGAGCTGCCCGCGGCAATCGCCAAGGCGTTTGAGTACGGCGACAAAGTGCTGGTCGAGAAGTGCATCGAGGGTACCGAGATCACCGTCGGCGTATACGGCGAAGATGACGTGCGCGCTCTGCCGATTGTCGAGATTCGTAAGCCCGAGGACTGCGAGTTCTACGATCTGGACGTGAAGTATGTCGACCCTACGGACATCCATCGCATTCCGGCGCAGATTTCACCCGAGAATTACGCTCGTGCCCAGGAGCTTGCCTGTGCTGCTCACAAGGCCCTCGGTTGCCTGGGTATCTCGCGCAGCGACTTTATCGTGAGTGAGGACGGCCCCGTTATCCTCGAGACCAATACCATTCCCGGCATGACCGATACGTCGCTGTATCCGGACGAGATCCGCCACACCGACGACATGACGTTCCCGCTGGTCTGTGACAGCCTGATCCGTATGGGCCTTCGTCGAGCGGGCATTGCATGCTAATCGAGGACGCGGTTTCGTCAGGAACGCCGCAGTTTGTCATCGACTCCTATGCCACGCTTGCCGAACGCGCCAAAACGCAGTCCTTCGGCCTTATCGAGGAAGATGTGATCGTCCTCGATACCGAGACCACAGGTCTTTCGGTGCAGGACAACGAGCTGATCGAGATCTCGGCGGCCCGTCTTTCGGGCCGCGAGATCGTCGACCGCTTCGATACCTTCGTGCATCCCAAGCAGCTGATTCCCGCCGAGATTACCGAGCTCACGAGCATTACAAATACCGATGTGGCAGATGCCCCGTCGGCCGTTGAGGCCGTCGCCGCTCTCGCCGATTTTGTCGGTGGTTGCCCGGTGATCGCACATAACGCCACGTTCGACCGCTCGTTTATCGAGTCGGTCAAAGGCGGCGTCAACGTGAGCGATATTTGGATCGATTCGCTGGCACTGTCGCGCATCGCGCTTCCGCGCCTGGCCTCGCACAAGCTGTCTTTTATGGCCGATCTGTTTGGCTGTGACTCGGTATCACACCGTGCCAATGCCGACGTCGACGCCCTGTGTGGCGTATGGCGCGTGTTGCTCGTGGCACTCACCGACTTGCCCCAGGGCCTCATGGCGCGCCTAGCCGACATGCATCCGGACGTGCCTTGGTCCTATCGTCCAATCTTCTCATTCTTGGCGGGGCAGAACCCTGGTTCTATCTTCTCTCTCAGCGCCGCTCGTGCTGACGTTCTCAAGGCCGATCGCGCCGACGATCGGGTGGACGCCGACGAACTGCCGGTACTCAAGATGCCGAGTCGTGAGGAGATTGAGGCAGACTATGCGCCAGGTGGCCTGGTCAATCGCATGTACCCCACTTACGAGCCGCGTGATGAGCAGATCGCGATGGCGCTCGAGGTCCGCGATGCGCTGGTCACGGGCACTCATCGTGTAATTGAGGCGGGCACGGGCGTCGGCAAATCGATGGCCTATCTGGTACCTTTTGCCGAGGCAGCGCGCCGTAACAACATCACGGTTGGTATTGCGACCAAATCGAACAATCTTGCCGACCAGCTCATGTACCATGAGCTGCCAAAACTTGCCGAGCAACTGGACGGTGGTCTGTCATTTTGCGCTCTCAAGGGGTATGACCACTATCCGTGCCTGCGCAAGCTTGAGCGCATGAGCCGCGGCCAGGTCGAGATTACCACCAAGCGCGATCCGGCGGACACGCTCACGGCGGTCGCGGTCATTATGGCGTACGTCTGCCAATCAGCCGATGGCGACCTCGACTCGCTTGGCATTCGGTGGCGCAGCGTCAACCGCCCCGACTTTACGACGGCCTCGCGCGAGTGTGCTCGTCGCCTCTGCCCGTTTTTCCCTGATAAATGTTTGGTCCACGGTGCTCGCCGTCGTGCGGCGCATGCCGATGTGGTGGTCACCAACCATTCCCTGCTGTTCCGCAATGTCGCGGCCGAGGGCAGGATTTTGCCTCCGATTCGTCATTGGGTAATCGACGAGGCCCATTCCATCGAGCGCGAGGCACGCCGTCAGTGGGCGCGCGTGGTGTCGGCGGACGAATCACGCGTTCTGTTTGAGCGCCTGGGTGGCTCGAGCACCGGCGCGCTAAGCCAGGTTTCCCGTGATTTGGCAACCTCCGAGGGCTCTACGCTCTATCTGGGCCTTACTGCCAAGGCGACGTCGACGGTTGCGCGCGCGAGCATGGCAATCGCCGACGTGTTCGATGGCGTTCGCGAGCTCGGCCGCCGTGCCCGTGGGGGTTATGACAATGCCAATCTATGGATTGGCCCCGAGCTGCGCGAATCTGACGACTGGCATGATTTCTTACAGTCGGCCTACGCTGCCATCGACGCATTGGAACAAGCTGACAAGAGCGTCGACGCGCTGGTGCAAGCCGTCGCTGCCGACAAGCCCGAGGTTGTTGTCGACTTGGGTGATATCTCGCGTCGCCTGCACGAGCTGGCCGAGAACCTCAAACTCATCATCGACGGCACCGATGAACACTACGTGTATTCGCTGCAGGTCAATCGCAGGTTGCGTGCCGGCGGAGAGTCAATGACCGCAGAGCGCATCGACATTGGCGAGGCCTTGGCAACCGAGTGGCTGCCCGAGGTTCACACGGCTATCTTTGCCTCGGCGACCATGACGGTGTCCAAAAGCTTTGAACACTTTAACCACGCGGTCGGCCTCGATCGCATCGGTGCTTCAACATCTTCATCGCTGCACTTGGACTCGAGCTACGACTTCGATTCGAACATGGCTGTAGTCGTTGCGGGCGATATCCCCGATCCGCGCGATCGCGAGAGCTATCTTACGGCGCTCGAGCGCGTGCTGGTCGACGCCCATCTTGCCATGGGCGGATCGGTGCTCACGCTGTTCACCAATCGGCGCGACATGGAAGACCTGTACACCCGCGTTGAGCCCAAGATGGCCCGTGCGGGTCTGGAACTCAACTGCCAGCAGCGCAACTCATCTCCCCGTCGCCTGCGCGACCGGTTTATCAACGAGCCGACCTCGTCGCTTTTTGCGCTTAAGGCCTTCTGGGAGGGATTCGACGCCAGCGGCGAGACGCTGCGCTGCGTCATCATTCCCAAGCTGCCGTTCTCGAGCCCCACGGACCCGCTCTCGTGCGAGCGCAACCTGCGCGAAGACCGCGCTTGGGCGCGCTATTCGCTGCCCGAGGCGGTGCTCGAGGTCAAGCAGGCGGCCGGCCGCCTTATCCGCTCGTCGACCGATTGCGGCGTGCTGATTTTGGCCGACCCGCGCCTGGTGACGAAGGGCTACGGAAAGAAGTTCTTAACGTCGCTGCCCACGAGCTCCTACCAGCGCATCGAATCGGCGCAGATCGGGCACTATCTGCAACTGTGGCGCGCACGCCACGAGCGGCGGCGCTAAAGCGGACAGACGAGGGTTTTTGCCATATCGCACAGACGCTTTGACAGGGCGGGGTCATCCAAGATGCGGATGGCTCCGCCCGCTGCGATTACCTGGCTCAGTAGCCAACGCTCGGAGCCGTAATGCACGGTTACCGTTGCCGTGTCTGTCCCGCTGCGCTCGATTAGGGTGATGCCGGCCCAGTCCAGATGCTCCGCCATATCGAATGGCATCAGGAGCTTTGCGCTATGCTGCGTCCGGGCAAGGGAATCGTGGAGGGATGCGACGTCCGGTGCGTGAGACACGACGGAGTCTTCCGTCAAGGTGAGTCCCTCGATTTTATCCATGCGATAGGTGCGCTGCTCATCGACTGCGATGTCCCAGGCAATCAGGTATGTTTGGTCGCCGTTTGCCGTAATGCGCAAGGGGTCGACCAGACGCTCGCGTGGCCGTGCATCGTCCATCGAGCGATACGAGATGCGGCAGCGAACGCCGTCCTGAATGGCGCAGCTCAGCTGCTGCCAGTGCGACCCGTGGTTGACGGTGTCAAGGACGCGCTGGTTATAGCCGAGCTCTTCGGGTAGAAGGGCATGTCGAATCCGAGCTGCCGTCTGCGGCTCGATCCCCAACGATTCAAGTTCATGGTTGAGCACAGCGCCCTCGGCGGCACTCAGGCGCAGCGGTAGCACACGCCCGGCGTCACCGGTGAGGACCACACGCTCGCCGCGGCATTCGCAGATGATACGCGCGCCCGATTCTCGGTCCGCGAGCGTCGAGACGATCTCGAGAATCTCGTCGAGCGACACCCCCGTGATGCCAAAGCGACTGCAAATCTCGGTTCGTGTCATGCCGCTCTCGCCGGCGGCGTAGAGGGCCTCCATGATGTCGATGGCGCGCGAGAGTCTCTGCTCGCTGGTGAGTTTACGCACGGGCATACTCGTGCACCGTCCTTTCGATGAGGTGGTTCCACGCCTGCTTGAGCGATTTGGGGGCCATGGGCCTCATGCCGTCCATGGCGTGGGCCATGCAAAATGAGGCGGCGGCTTCAAGGTCGCGCACGTCAACGGTCCAGGTCCATCCTGCATCGGTGTGTGCGAGCTCACCTCGCCCACGCGTGAGGCCGTTGATCATATCGATCTGCGTCTGAGGGGCGAACGAGAACGTAGCTGCAACGGGCGGTCGGTCGGCAAAATCGAATTCAAAGAACAGATAGTCGTTGAGATTGAAGTCCGCAGGGATGGCGTAGGCCTTCGAAGGACGCCAAGCGCGAACGATACGGTCACAGCGGAATGTCCTGATGTCGTCGGTGGCATTGTCGAGGCCGCAGAAATACGCCACGCCCTCGCGCTCGAACATGCCGTAGACGCGGACGGTACGCTCTTTCTGCTCGCCGCGTCCGTTCTGATATAAAAATCGCAGCGCACAACGCTCGGCAAAGGCGCTCCAAACCGCATCGACGGTGGGAGAGCGGCTGATCGGCGCCTCGTCTACCGTCGTCCTGCCGGTGAGATAGGCAATCTTGGAGCGAATATCGGCAAGCGGTGCGGAAAAAGTGGATGAGCCGGCCGCTAGTGTCTGGTCGATGGCGTTGAGCAGGATATCGGCGTCGTCTGCGGTAATGAGGCCGCCTGCCGCAAACGTGTGCTCGCGGTCGATTGTCCACGAGCTTTCCTCGGTCTCCTGCGCGCCGGTGGGGCGAACCTCCTTGATTAAGATGCCGCGTTCGAGCAGCTTGTCACGATCGCGTCGAAACTTGCGCTTATCCGAGTCGATATTGCCCGAGCCATATCCCAGGTCAGAATCCAAGACGATCTGCTCGGTCGTCAGCGGTTCGGGGGAGCTATTGAGCACAAAGAAAAGATTGAGGATGCGCTGAGCCGTTTTATCGAAACTGGGCTCCGAATTTCCCTTTTTAATTGTCTCGGTCGTGTCGCTTGCCGTCATAGAGTCCTCGCATGAGAAGGTGGTTTGCTGCCATGATTTTAGTCCGATATGGAGATTAGGCTATATCCTTGTCCGCTCGGGGCGTTAAGATGGCCCGAATTCGGTCGTTTGCGCTCGCTCGGGGTATACTTTCGACTATATACGGTTCTAATGTGCATGCATTGGGCCTATTTGTCGGATTATGGATGTGGAGCGCACATGGCGAACACCCAGAACTATATTAACCACCTGCTGCAGAACACCGGCATTACGCCGGCATGCAGCGAAGAAGAGCGCTTGGCTGCCGAAGATATCGCTCAGATCTTCCGCAACCACGGCTTTGACCCCGAGGTTCAGGAGTTCAATGCCCCGGCGCCCAGTAGGTTGGCATTTGCCGTTACCGGTATTCTTGCGTTTGCCGGCGCCCTGCTGATGGGCATCGGCGGCGGTATCGGCTTGGTCGGCACCTTGCTGGCTATTGTCGGTGCCGTGCTCTACGTGCTCGAGCGCACGGGCCACCCCGTGGTTTCGCGCCTGGGCAAGACGGGCGTGAGCCAAAATGTCATCGCCTACCACAAGGCCTCGGGCCCGCTCGCGTCTCCGCGCAACCGCCCGGTGGTCGTTGTCGCACACTACGACTCTCCCCGTGCTGAGCTGCTCGCCCGCGAGCCCTATGCTTCGTATCGTGCGCTCATCGCCAAGCTGTTGCCCGTTGCCACGGTTGCCCCCGCTGCCGTTGCCATCCTGCGCATCCTGCCGCTCCCCGGCGCGCTCAAGGTTCTGCTGTGGATTGTCGCGATCCTCGCTTCCCTCGTTGCGCTTGCCAACGCGGCAAACATCATCTCTAACCGCCACATTCTTCCCTATACGTCCGGCGCGGTGTGCAACAAGTCTTCTGTCGCCGCTATGCTCGGCGTTATGGACAACGTTGCTCCCTTCCAGGGCGAAAACGAGTTTCCCGACGATGTTCCGTTCGATACCTATTTTGGGGAGCAGAAGCGTCGTGCCGAGGAAATGGCGCGCGCAGCGGCGGAATATGCCGCGGCCCAGCAGCAAAACGACTACGGCAACACCATCGAGTATGAAGAGCCTACCTACGCCGAGGACGAATTCGGTCAGCCGATTGCTCCCGACGCTCAGACCGAGCCTGAACAGGGTGAGGCTTTCGACGAGCAGATCGAGGGCTTTGAGGGTGCGTCTGCCGACGAGACGCTGATTGGCGCCATCGTGCCCGAGGATCAGAATCAGGCTGTCCAGGCCGAAGAGTTCAATGACGAGGTTCCCGCTGCTGAGCCGGCGGAGGAGCCTGCCGCGGCCGAGCCCGAGCCCAGGCTCTATCGCAACGCCGCCGGCAACATCCGCTTTGGTTCGGATGCCATCCGTGCGCTCGGAATGCTTCCCGAGTCCTGCACGCTCGATTACGAGGAGGGCGAGGAGCCGACGTTTGAGCCCGAGCCTGCGCCCGTTGTCACTGCGGATGATGAGTCTGCCGCGGCTACCGCTGCCGTTGCCGAGCCCGAGGCGGTGTCTGCGATCGATCCCGCGGCAGGACTGGACATTTTGGCTCCCGTCGCGCCGGCGCAAGACGTTGCGGACGAGTCTGACGACGATTACGTTGAACAGCCGAGGCGCGTGTCTTACGAGAGCGATACTGATTTCTCTGCCGAGATTCCCGCGGCAACGCCCCATGCCGATATTGCATCCGCGTTCTCTTCGATTGGCGCCAGCGCTTCCAGCTTCTTTAAGGGTGCGCTTGCAAAGGGCAGGAAATTTGTCGACGATTTCGAGGAGAAGCGCGCTGCCGCACGCGAGGCTGCCGAGCAGGAGGCTATCGCTCAGCAGCAGGCAGCCGAGGCGGCACGTGAGCACGCGGCGCAAGAGTTTGAGCAGAACGAGGCTATGCAGTCCGGGCCCGTCGACGCTGCCGAAGCTACGACGTCCTTTGAGTCCCAGCAACCGACGTCAGCGGATGTTGTTGAGGCAACAACGTCTTTCGAGGCTCAGCAGCACGTCGATAGCACCATGTCGTTTGATGCCGCGCAGTTCGATTCCACGATAACGTTTGAAAAGCAAGGCACCGCAATTGCCGAGCCCCTTCCTGTTTCCGATGAGCAGGGCGACACGGCAGACGATGACGAGCCCATTGATGCTGCCGAAATCCAAGATGCCGCCGAGGACGAGTCCGTCGAGGCCAACTCTGACGAAGAGCAATACGCGGCAGCCGATCAAGGTGATTCGACCGAGGTCGAGCAGGAGGAAGTGCCTGCGGTTTCCGAGACTCCCGAGACGGATGAGTCGAGGCCTTACTCCACGCAGATTTTCACCATGCCGACCCCGAGTGGTTCCGGTGCCACGGTTGCCAATGTCGCTCCCACCCAGGACGAAACGGTCGATTCCCTTATGGCCCAGATTTCCTCCCAGGCATCGCCGCGTCCGCAGATGAATGTTCCCGATCCGGCGTCGGCACCGTCGCCTGCACCTTCCTCGTCTCCGCTGGCTTCGGTCCCCGATCCGTCGCTGCCGTCTATGAAGCAGGCAAACGTTGCGTCTCGCACGTCGCTGTTCGACCTTCCCGATCCCTCTGCCCAGGTCAACGACCCCTTTGCTACCGCTCAGGGTCCCGAACCCACATCGGCACCCGTTGCGCCTTCTATGCCCGTTGCGTCGGGCGCGCAGCCGATCGAGACCATTTCGGCTCCCGCCCCAGCGGCACCCAAGTCTCGCAAACGCGGCCTGGGTGGCCTGTTCGGTCGTAAAAGGAAAAACGAGCAGGACAGCATGAGTGATTGGCTGGGCGTCGAAGACGATTACGATGCCAAGAAGTCCGGTCGCGGTATCGGTTCGTGGGATAACTTCGAGGACGATAACGATGGCTGGAAGGGCGGCGCTACGTCTTCCGATGGCGCTTCTTCCGAAGATATGCTCTCGGCTGTCGCCTCTATGGGCGATGATGAGCTGCTCGGTCACGATATCTGGTTTGTGGCAACGGGCGCCTCGGATTGTGATGGCGCCGGCATGAAGGCCTTCTTGGCTTCGCATCGCGATAAGCTCCGCGGCGTATTCTTCATCAATCTTGAATCCGTCGGCGCCGGTAGGCTTTCGGTGGTGACGGTCGAGGGCGAACAGCAGCTGCTCAAGGGCGATCGCCGCATCATGAACCTGATCAGCAAGGTGTGCAAGTCGTTCCATGTCGATTGTGGCGCGCTCGAGATGCCCTATGCCAAGACCGATGCCTATGCCGCGCTCGAGGCGAGCCGCCGAGCCCTCACCATCGCCGGCGTGGACGGCACGCGTCTGGCTTGCGCTCGTACCGAGGACGACCTGCCCCACAATGTCAACCCGACGAACATTGCCATGGTATCCGAGGTCGTGACCGAGGTTATCCGCCGTTCGTAGACGGAGCTCTAAGGAGTCAACGTGTTTTCGTATATTAAGCGCCATTGGCCTGTCTACGTGATTTTGACCTTGATTGCCATTGCGTTAGGATTTGGGGCTGCCTACATCGTGGGTGCAAAGGGCTCGACCCCCGCCTCCGCAATCAGCGAAGAGGTGGAGCAAGAACAGAGTACGGGTGCCGATGGGATTCCTGAGTCCGAGCAGGCAATCGTTGATGGTGGATCTTCGTCTGCAGAGTAGATACGGCGATTTACATCATTGAAAGCGGGCGAGCCAGGGGACTGGCTCGCCCGCTTTTTCATCGCGCTAGCGCTTCTTTGGGGTCGACCTAAGGCGAGCGAACCATAGGGCTGCGGCACCCGAGGTCAGGAGCGCGGTGATGCAAGCGGCGATGGGAACTGATCCTGTTGCCGGTAGGTCCTGCGGTAGGGTACAGCGTTGAATGACACGGTCCTCGTCATGTGACTCAAGTTTATCGCCGCCGCCGTTGCGGCAAAGATCGACGCGTGCGCTGTTGGTGAGTGCGGTTTGGGGCGTATAAGCCGACGTCGCCTGCATGTGCACGATTGCGCCCCGAGCGTCTGTGCCAAGGATTGCTTTGGCATCGTCAAGGTCGTCGTGCTCATCTTTGAGATCATCGCGGGTCCAAGAATCCGCATCGCTTCGAGTCGTAAAGTCGGCGGCTACCGCACCGTATTCAATGCGAATGCCCGTTACGACGGTATTGGACGCAAGGTCGAGTTCTTTCGCCTCGAGTGTGGTGGATTCCGTGGTCGAGACATCCGCCTTCCAGAGGTGCCAGCCGTCGTAATCGACGAGGCGGCAATCCTCACTCAGACTTTCCCTTACTTCGTCGGACTCAAGCCAAGAATTTTCGTGCCCATCGTCAAGTGTCGCGTTTGCCGGCTCATCGACGTCTGTCGAGTCCAACGGCGTCGTGCGATACCACACGTTGCACAGACCATTGAGGTCGCCGATGGCGACGGGGGTTTCGATTGAGACGAATCTCGCCGTATCGTCCTCGGCACACTCAAGATCATCGGTAATTGTAAACTCATCAACCCAGGTAGTTGAATCGTTTCGAGCGTCGATGGTATAGGAGAAAAGCCCATCCGTATTGGTTTGCATCGCGGCACGGTTTTTACCATCGCCGTTAGCCAACAGGCCCTTTTCGATAGGTTGGACAAGTTCCTGACGCTTGTCGACCTGCCCCTTGATCTCGATGGGCGCATCCTTCATCGCGACGGATTGGACTTCTCCCGTATCCTTTATTTCAAACGTTATCTCCTCGGCAAGGTCATAGGTCCGCGGAGACATCATTTCGCGCAACGAGTAGGTGCCGGGTGCAAGATGTTCGACGCGGTGTGGCTTGTCGGATGAGGTCCAGGAGTCTATTTCGGTTTTATCGGGACCATATAAGGTGAGCCGTGCGCCTTCTACTTCCTGCTCACCGCTTGCATCGACCTTGGAGATATCAACCTTGGTGTAATCGTCGGATACGTTAAGCCGTGCTTCTACAACGGGTGTTTTCTGGTCGGCATAAGTAAGGTCGACAATATGGGTTGTCTGATCGAGCAAGAAGCCTGCCGGCGCTTGAGTCTCGACAACCTCGTAGCGTGCGGTGCCAGATCCCAGTGGGAGGTTGTCCGCGCGTGCTTCTCCAGTTTCATCCGTCGTGACGGTCGTGACAGTCTCACCGTCGAGTGCGGCAATGCTACCGTCGGGGCGCACGATATCACCCGAGGCACGGATCTCAAAGATGGCGCCCGCGAGGCTGCTGCCGTCTACGGCATCGGTTTTAACGATCCTGATATTTCCGGTCGCGGCGTGGTCATAATACGAGGCGATTGCAACGGGCGTTAGGTTCATGTCGGCGGGTATGTTTACCTCGATTTCTTCGCCGACAAGATAGGGCTCTTTGGCCGAGGTTTCGCGTACATAATAGGTGCCCGGCACGAGCGATTCGGGCAGTGTGACGGCCCCGGTCGCGTCAGTCGTAAAGGTGTCCATTACGTTATGTGCTGGATACCAGCAAGTTTGTGAGACAGGTTCGTGATTGCTGTCGAGGAGTTGGAAGGTGAATCCGGCTAGGGGAACAGAAGCGCCTGTTTGGGCATCGCGTTTTACAATCTGGAGATGCGTCGACAGAGCGTGGTTGTCCACGATATATTGAAGCTCGGCGCCGTCGGAAATCTGATTGGCCCCGACGGTCCATTCCCCTGCACGTTTAAAACCCTCGGGGACGGTTTCCGGAACCTCGCGAACCGTGTAGCCGGCACGGTCGTATGGGACGGCTCCGTGGACACCGGCGGGTCGCTTGCCTGTGCCGAACCATGCTTCGGGCTGATCTTTGGTGGAGGCAAAGCCGTAGATGTTTGTGGTCAGTGTGCCAACAACCTGCTGAGAGCTGTTGCTGACAACCTCAAAGACAACACCACCCGCTGGCTGCTCCAGGCCGGATTGGTCGCTATTGCCGTAATCCTTGAATTTGGAAATCTCAAGGTTAAACGCAATGGGGATATCGGAAACGCGAGATTCGATCTCGACCACGCCTGAATCGCCGAGCTGGTCGGCTCCAACGGTATAGGTCCAGCTGTCGTTGGATGGCAGGTAGCCCTCGGGGGCTTTTGATTCGTAGATGGTAAAGGTTCCTAAGGGGACATCGGCGAGGGTAGCTCGACCGCTTTCATCGGTCCTGAGAGTTTGTGTCCATCCAGGGGTTGATTGCGATACGCACACGAATTCTGCTCCTGCGAGCGAAGCTCCAACTTGGGGGCCTGCATTCGTTGCGGCGTCGAGCTTTACAATGCGCAAGGTAATGGTGCCGGGTTGTTCATCAATGGTGACGTATCCGCCGTCATTCCCCGTGGTAAAGGCAATACGATCGTGGCGGGGGACATAGCCGGCCGGCGCCTTCGTTTCAACTAGGTAGTATGCCGTGTTGGGCAGAAGTGTTGCTTGCGCTCGACCGTTGCTGTCCATCTTGATGGTGCCGACACGCGCGCCGCTGGCGCTCTCAAAAATATCGAATGTTGCCCCGGTAAACTGATAGGTATTGTTTCCGCTGGTAATAACGGTGTTAGCAGACTGCTTTTGGAAGGAAACAGAGACCGCCGGCAGTACATAGAGCATGTCTTGACGTTTGCTGCCGCCCGATACGGTTCCTAGATAGCGCCGCGCGCGGTGCGGAGCGGCTTTGATGCTTCCTGATTTTGCGCTGTCGTGGAGCCACCGCGCAGCCGCCACGACTTCATTGTCGGCGGTAAAGTGCCCACTCTTGGTTTTGCCCTGAGCGGTCGTGTAGGAGTAAGTGCCGTCGACATGGGTAGTGCCGTTGAGCATCCATACGGCAAGCTGGGTGGCGGCGCGGGCGCGATCGGGTGAAAGATGGTAACCGCCAAACGACGTGGCGGTAGGATATCCGTGACAAACGATTGCCGCGAACTCGTCGTCGAGCCACATCCAGCCTTGATCAAAGTTGAGCCATGGGCCGCCCGGCTTGGTGGGGCCGGGACGCTCCTGGTTCATGCAGTAGGCAATCGAGGCGTCTTGAGCTTCATACTTGCCGATGAAGAAGGGCCCACAATCATCGCTAATAGTGCGGAAGCCGAGCTGATCGTAGCCGTCGACGGCAAATGCAGTTCCCGGTGCCAGGCAGCCGATCAGTAAAAAGAGGACTAGGAGCAGCGATCCTGCTGTGATTGCGCTGTGGACAGAGTGCGTGGGTGTGTTGGACATGGCTGCTCCTTATCCCTCGTGCACCGCATGGGGAGGCCGCGGCGCGTAGGATGAGGCTACCCCCAAGGTTCATGCGGGTAAGTACCGGAGCCTGACCAAAAGCTTGCCCAATTCCTGACAAATTGAGCTCAAATACAACAATCAAGCAAAAGCGCAGGTAGAAGATAAGGGGAACAGGAAGTCAAAGGTCCTCGTCTCCACAATTGACGCGATTTTCAAACGAATCTCCACAGCTAAAACAAGCATCGCCACCCTTGTATCGAACAAGACAACCGCGTTATACTATCCCCCACATATGCGGGCATCGCCAAGTGGTAAGGCATCAGCTTCCCAAGCTGACACTCGCGGGTTCGAGTCCCGTTGCCCGCTCCATTCGAATTTCAGGCACGGTAACGTTTCGTTACCGTGCTTTTTTCAATAAAGTGCCGGGACTCGAACCCGACAGGGTGCGAGCGTTAAATAAACGCGAAGCGTTTATAGCGAGCAGGCAAGGTCGCCGATAGGCGGCCGCAGCCGGTGCGGATTTGCGAAGCAAATACGCGGACGTCCCGTTGCCCGCTCCACCGGGCACGGGAGACAAGGGGACGGCTAATTCAACAAAGTCTTCCCCTTCGGCTTCGTGAAGCTGAGGGGCTCGCCTGAAGCCGGTGCGGATTTGCGAAGCAAATACGCGGACGTCCCGTTGCCCGCTCCAATTCCAAAATGTTAGGTTAATGCCTGCTGCCCATACTTGCACCTGCGCACGGTACAATGGTTGGGTTACGACCAACGTGCCAATAACCAAAAAGGAGCCGCTATGATCGATCGCTATACCCGCCCGGAGATGGGACACATTTTCTCCCTCGAGAACAAGTACGCCATTTGGCAGGAAATCGAGGTTCTGGCCTGCGAGGCCCAGGCGGAGCTCGGCAAGATCGGTATTTCCAAAGACGAGGCCCAGTGGATCCGCGACCATGCCAACTTTGAGAAGGCGAAGGTCGATGAGATCGAGGAAGTCACGCGCCACGACGTCATTGCCTTCCTGACCAACATGAAGGAATACATCGATGCCGATGTTCCCGAGGGCGACCCCAGGCCCAGCCGCTGGGTTCACTATGGCATGACCAGCTCCGATCTGGGCGACACGGCCCTGTGCTACCAGCTCACTCAGGCCTGCGACCTGATCATCGAGGATGTCAAGAAGCTCGGCGAGATCTGCAAGCGTCGCGCCTTCGAGGAGCGCAACACGCTCTGCGCCGGCCGTACTCATGGCATCCATGCCGAGCCGATGACCTTTGGCATGAAGTTTGGCTCTTGGGCCTGGGAGCTCAAGCGCGATCTGGACCGTCTTGAGGATGCCCGCAAGAATGTTGCCTTCGGTGCCATCTCGGGCGCTGTCGGCACGTACAGCTCCATCGAGCCGTTTGTCGAGGAGTATGTCTGCGAACACCTGGGCCTGGTTCACGACCCGCTGTCCACGCAGGTTATTAGCCGCGATCATCACGCCTACCTCGCCGGCGTTCTTGCCACCACCGCGGCCACCTGTGAGCGCATCGCTACCGAGGTTCGCAATCTGCAGAAGACCGATACACTCGAGGCCGAGGAGCCGTTCCGTAAGGGTCAAAAGGGCAGCTCCGCCATGCCGCACAAGCGCAACCCCATCACCATGGAGAAGGTCTGCGGCCTGTCGCGCGTCGTGAAGGCCAACGCGCAGGTTGCCTTCGACAACGTCGCCCTGTGGCACGAGCGTGACATTTCGCACTCCTCTGCCGAGCGCGTCGCCCAGGCCGATAGCTTCATCGCGCTCGACCACATGTTCCAGTGCCTCATTCGCGTTATCGACGGCCTGCAGCTGTATCCCGCTCGCATGATGGCCAACCTCAATAAGACCCACGGCCTCATCTTCTCCTCCAAGGTGCTGCTCGCCCTCGTCGACACGGGTATCACCCGCGAGGACGCGTACGCCATTGTGCAGGAGAACGCCATGGCAACCTGGCACGAGGTACAGGATTGTGTCTCCGGCCCCACCTTTAAGGAACGTCTCGAGGCCGACCCGCGCTGCACCGTCAGCCAGGAGAAGCTCGACGAGATTTTTGATCCGTGGGACTTCCTCACCCGTATCGACACAGTCTTTGATCGTCTGGAGCAGCTGAGCTTCGAGTAGGTTCGGGCATAACGTTAGCTTTTTAGGGCGCTTTGCTGGTAATGTGTGTTGCCGGCAAAGCGCCTCGTTGCATTTAGGGAAAGACGGGGATAATAGTCGTCTCGAATAACATTCTGAGAGGGGATCGCATGATTTCGTTTGATTACAAGCCTCAGGGCGTGTGTGCTCGCAATATTCACCTTGACCTTTCCGATGACGGCAACAAGGTGATGGGCGTTGAGTTTACCGGTGGCTGCGATGGTAACCTCAAGGCCATCTCCAGGCTGGTCGAGGGTGCTCCTGCCGATCGGGTAATCGAGGTTCTCGCCGGTAATACCTGCGGTATGAAAAAGACCTCCTGCGCCGACCAGCTTACGCGCGCTATCGAGGCCGCTCGCGCCGAGATCGCCTAATGGGTATCGCCGATCACATCAAGAACGGAATATCGCGTCGCGGCTTTGTACTCGGTGGGGCTGCCGCGGGC
Organism: Collinsella sp.; assembly: GCA_019424925.1. Lineage (GTDB taxonomy): Bacteria > Actinomycetota > Coriobacteriia > Coriobacteriales > Coriobacteriaceae > Collinsella. Next base: position 8,123 of record JAHYYO010000014.1, on the reverse strand, counting down.
GCTGCCACGGTGCTTGCCGGATGCTCGAAAAAACCGGGTACCAGCGATGATGCTGCCGGCGAGCCGCAGGTTATCAAGGACGATTCCAAAATCATCTCGATTACGGATGAGTACGAGGCAGTCGACATCGATCTTGAGCCGGCGGCGTCGTGGACGCTGCCTCTGGGTACGCTGCTGTACTACTGCGACGGCGATTACGCCGCGGCGATGATGGCGCCTGCATCGGCACTGCATGCCAACACACTCGGTGTGCTCAACCTGGGCGATGGCTCGCTTACCACATTAATCGAGGATCCTATCGAGGGCACGGGATATGCATTCTACGATGTCCGTGCCGGCGACGGCGTATTCGCGTGGGTTGAGATGAACTTTGCCAATTCATCGTGGAAACTCTACGCTCAAAATCTGTCGGGCGCTTTGCTCTCTGGCGATGTGGTTGAGCTCGATCGAGGTGGCAAGGACTATGATCCGCCCCTGTTTACGGCGTTCGGGTCATCGGTTATCTGGTATAAAATGCCTTCGGCAGGCGGCAATAAAACGAGTAGTGATTCGTTTTGCTATCGTCGCTCGCTTGATGAATCCAAGGCCGAGGCAATTTGGAAATCGACGGGCCGCTTTGCATCGGCCCCGCGCGCGAGCGACGGCATTTTGACCATCTCGCCGCGTGTCCGCAACGACGAGGGCGTCTACTACGGCATAACGGCAATCGATCTGACCGACGGCAACAACACCAAGCGTGCCCAGCTGGTCCTCCCTTCGTCAGTTTCGCCTTTCGAGGCCGTATATATGGGCGATACCTTCGTGTTTTCTATCGAGGCGACCTATAGCGGTGTGGGCAGCCTAGGCAACATGGGCACGTATATCGGTAATGAGGGAGGGCCGTACCTCTTTCTGTCACGCGAGCCGCTCGCATGTGCGGCTGGCAAGAAGAATAAATACCTTGTTAAGGTACAGGCGTCGCATTTCCTGATCGACACCTCTGCCAAGACCTATGGCTCACTGCTGTCGCCCGACCGCGCTTTGGAGTATGGCGATTATCCAGCTACGGCGGGAAAATCGGACTCATTCCTTACGTACGCCACGGTGCGCAACAGCCAGGGTATACCAGAGACGGTCACTGCACGCCTATTCTCTCTTTAAGCTTAGAGGGGTTAAAAAGGCGCCAACAGGGGAATAAACGCGTTGTAATTGTGAGTACCGCCCGCCGAGCTGCCGCGTCATAGCGGCATCCGGCGGGCTCAGGTGCGTTAAAATGGGCTTGTTCTTAGCTAATTGAGACAGGGGGGCCGTGTTATGGCTTCAGATGCAAAAAAGATTCTGCTGGTCGAGGATGAGAAGGCAATCCGTGACGCCGTCGCTGCCTATCTCGAGCGCGAAGGCTACTGGGTTGTGGGCGTCGGCGACGGCCAGTCCGCGATCGAGGAGTTCGAGAAGCATCAGTTCGACCTGGTCGTGCTCGACCTTATGCTCCCCAAGATTCCCGGCGAGCGCGTTTGCCGCACCATTCGCGATACCTCGGATGTCCCCATCATCATGCTGACGGCTAAGGGCGAGATCGAGGACCGTATTATCGGTCTTGAGCTCGGCGCCGACGACTATCTGATTAAGCCGTTCTCGCCGCGCGAGCTCGTCGCCCGCGTTCGCGCTCTGTTCCGCCGTGCCCACCAGGCCGACGAGCCCGCCGTCGAGGTGCTCGACTTCGGCGATCTGGTCATCGATATTTCGGGCCACAAGATCTTGGTCGAGGGCAAGGAAGTCGATCTGACGGCTTCCGAGTTCAAGCTGCTCACCACGCTTGCTCGCCATCCCGGCCGTGTCTACAACCGTATGGAGCTGGTCGAGAAGGTGCTCGGGTACGACTTTGAGGGCTATGAGCGCACCATCGATAGCCACGTGAAGAACCTTCGCGCCAAGCTGGGCGATGATCCCAAGAAGCCCAAGTGGCTCTACACCGTCCATGGTGTCGGCTATCGCTTCGAGGCTCCGGCTAAGACCGATAAGTCGGACGAGAAATAGGGAAATCACATATGACACCTGCGCGCTTTGAAATCGGACAAAAGCACAAGCAGGAGAGCGAGGCGGGTTCCAAGGCTAGTTGGAACACGCCTCGTTCCGATTCACGGCCAACGATGAGCTATCCCTCGCGCATGGCACTTGCTTTTGCTCTGACATCGCTCATGACGGTATTGGTGCTGGTGGGCGTTGTCTCTGTTGTGTGGGGCACGGTCTTTTCGGATTACACGCGCTCCAATATCGTCGAAATCGCAAATTCCGCTGCCGAGAAGTTGGCGACCTCATATGAGGAAAACGGCTCTTGGACCGCGGGGGAACTGCGCACGGTCGCAACGTCGAGTTTGGTTTCCGACGATCTGGGCATGCAGGTCGTCAATAAAAAGGGCGTGATCGTTTATGACGATTCCTGGCCCTCGGCAAGCGCGACCGCCGATGTACGCGAGAGCGAATCGCCGTCGAGCAGCTCGAGCGGTAAAAAGGCCTCGCATAGCCCGGTCTCGTCGGCGCCCACCGACTCCGATAGCGTTGCCAACGTCGAAATCATAACGTCTTCTGGCGAGCATGTCGGACAGGTAAAGCTGTGGGCTATCGGCTCCGATGCCTTGCTCACCAAGGCAGATTCTGCGTTTAGGGAAAAGACCTTTAACGCCATGGCCCTTGCCGCGGTTGTTGCGGTTTGCATCTCGGTTGTTATCGGATCGTTCGTGTCGCGCATGCTCACCAAGCCGATTCATCGTATTACCAGCACCGCCAAGCAAATTCGCGACGGCGATCTGTCCGCTCGTACAGGCCTGCGCGGCGATGACGAGATCGATCAACTGGGCGAGACATTCGATGAGATGGCCACGTCGCTCGAGAAGGACATGAAGCACGAGAAGCGCCTGACCTCAGATGTTGCACACGAGCTTCGCACGCCGCTCATGGCAATGCTTGCAACGGTCGAGGCCATGCAAGACGGCGTGTACCCCACCGACGACGAGCATCTGGAGACAGTCGCCTCCGAGACGCGTCGCCTGGCTCGTCTGGTGCAGCAGATGCTCGACCTGTCACGCATGGAAAATAGCACTGCTCCGCTCAATCTCGAACCGGTGGACATGGTTCCGTTCGTGCGATCGATAGTGAACGGCCAGGAGCGTCTGTTTGCCGACCGTGACCTTCGTCTTCGCTTTGCAGATGAAACCCAGGGGCATGACGATGTCGTCGAGGCCGATCCCGATATGATCACGCAATGCGTCATCAACCTCATGAGTAACGCCATGCGCTATACCCCCGAGGGCGGATGGGTCGTGGTGTCGGTGCTCAGTGACCGTAAACATGTCGATATTGCGGTCTCGGACACGGGCATCGGTATCGCCAAGGAAGACCTGTCGCGCATTTTCGGACGTTTTTGGCGTGCCGACGCCAGCCGCGCCCGCGAGGCGGGCGGTCTGGGCGTGGGCCTTGCCGTGACCAAGCAAATCGTCGAGCGCCACCATGGCTATATATCCGTGGAGTCGGAGCTTGGAAAGGGTACGACTTTTACGATTCATCTGCCACGCGAGCACACGGCGGACGCGGCATCTACTACAATGGAGCACTAGCTTTTCGCTATTCGGTGAAGGAGGGGTTTCGTCCCTGCCGCTCCGAGTTTGCGAAAACGTGCGGGGAAGAACCCGCATTACTGTCGTATTTTGGTAAGGAGTGACTCACGTGACAACGATGGAGCGTCGTCCGGATTCCCGTGGCAAGGTTCGTGATATCTACGATGCCGGTGAAAACCTGCTGATGGTCGCCACCGACCGCATTTCTGCGTTCGACTTTATTCTCCCCGACGAGATTCCGTTTAAGGGAGAGGTGCTCAACCGCATCTCGGCATTCTGGTTTGATAAGTTTGCCGACATCGTCCCCAACCATCTCGTCTCCATCGACCCGGCGGATTTCCCCGAGGAGTTTGCTGAGTACCGTGACTATCTCGCTGGCCGCGCCATGCTGGTCAAGAAGGCCCAGACGATTCCTATCGAGTGCATCGTCCGCGGCTATCTGACCGGTTCGGGCAAGAAGACCTACGACGAGAACGGCACCGTCTGCGGCATCCAGCTGCCTGAGGGCCTGACCGAGGCCTCCAAGCTTCCCGAGCCGCTGTTCACGCCGTCCACGAAGGCCGAGATCGGTGACCACGACGAGAACATCTCGTTCGAGCGTTGCTGCGAGATCGTGGGCGAGGACATCGCCACGCAGATTCGCGACCTTTCCCTCAAGATCTACAAGGCTGCCGCCGAGTACGCCGCGACCCGTGGCATCATCATCGCCGACACCAAGTTCGAGTTCGGTGTCATCGATGGCAAGGTTACGCTGATCGACGAGTGCCTCACGCCCGACTCCAGCCGTTTCTGGCCTGCCGCCAGCTACGAGGAGGGCAAGATTCAGCCCAGCTACGACAAGCAATTCGTCCGCAATTGGCTCAAGGCCAACTGGGATATGACGGGGGAGACCCCGCACCTGCCCGCCGAGGTCATCGATGGCACGTCCGAGCGCTATCGCGAGGCCTTCCAGATCATCACGGGCTCCCAGTTCACAAGCATGAAGGAGAACGCATAAGTGAGTACCCGTAGCGCCACGAACAAGCGCACGCAATCCCACGAGGTTACCGGGGTTGCGCGCAAGTCCGCCGCATCTGCTAAACCCGCCCGCCAGGCAGCGAGCTCCGTTCGCGTCGTGCCGGCTTCGTCTAAGGCACGCCGCAAAGAGCTCGAGAAGGGTGAGAACCTCGAGGGCCTCTCTAAAGAGGAAAAGCGCGCCCGCAAGGCTAAGCAGCGCGCCAAGGAGGACCGTATCTACACGGTGTCGAATATTCTCCTCAAGCAGGACGAGGACTACACCAAGCGCCGTCGTATCTGGTGGGCCGTGCTCGCCATCGGCATGGTACTCGTCGTGGCAATTTGGGCTTCGCTCTACTTCGCTCCCGGCGGCACGGTGTCCAGTCCCGTCCAGATGGTCGGCATCGTTTTGTCCTATGTCATCATCCTAGGTGACTTTATCTACGACTTCGCTCGTATTCGTCCCTTGCGCAACATGTACCGCACGCAGGCCGAGGGCATGTCCGAGAACAAGCTCAACGCTCTTATCGAACGCTCGGCTGCCGAGGAGGACAAGAAGGACTCCAAGAAGAAGTAGCGTTTGTATCCATACATATCGCTAAGATATAAGGCGCGTCGTTTTTGCGGCGCGCCTTTTTACTGTTCTATAGATAGATGGAGTGGCACATGATTCGAGCTGCCCTGACGGTCGAAGAGGCTCTGGAGGGCATGAAGGCCCTGGAGCCCAAGATTAAAAACTACGCGCGCCTGGTCGTCCGCAAGGGCGTAAACGTCAAGCCCGGCCAGGAGGTCGTCGTTCAGTCTCCGGTCGAGTGCGCGCCGTTTGCGCGCGTGGTGGTCGCGGAGGCCTATGCTGCCGGCGCCGGCCACGTGACGGTTATTTGGGCCGATGACGCCGTGACGAGGCTCACGTACGAGCATGTCGAGAAAAGCTATTTTGAGCAGACGCCCGAGTGGAAGCGCCTGCAGCTTGATTCACTGGCCCAGGATGGTGCCTGCTTTATCTTTATCGAGGGTGCGGACCCTGCCGCTCTTAAGGGCATCGATCCCGCTAAGCCTGCTGCAGCTTCTAAGGCAAGGAACACGCAGTGCAAGGTCTTCCGCCGTGGGCTGGACTACAACATCAACCCGTGGTGCATCGCCGGCGCTCCGGTCGTGGCTTGGGCGCACGAGGTGTTCCCGGGAGACGCCGATGAGGTTGCAATCTATAAGCTGTGGAATGCGATTCTGCATACCGCTCGCGCCGATGGCCAGGACCCGGAGAGCGACTGGGAACTCCATGACGCCGCATTCGAAAAGAACCTGCGTTTCCTGAACGACAATCGTTTCGACTACCTGCATTACACCTCGGCAAATGGAACCGATCTGACGATTGGCATGACGAAAGGTCACGAGTGGGCCGGCGGCAAGGGCAAGACGCCCGATGGGCACCCCTTCTTCCCCAACATTCCCACCGAGGAAGTCTTCACCTCGCCTGATCGTATGCGTGCCGACGGTATCGTGTATTCGGCTATGCCGCTCATTCACCACGGTAACAAGGTTGACGATTTTTGGATTAAGTTCGAGGCGGGCCGCGTAGTGGACTACGATGCCCGCGTGGGTAAGGCGACGCTTGCGAGCATTATTGACACCGATGAAGGTGCCGCTCATCTGGGTGAGGTCGCGCTTATCTCCAAGAACACGCCGATCCGCGAAAGTGGCGTTCTGTTCTACGACACGCTCTATGACGAGAACGCTAGCTGCCACCTTGCGCTGGGCGTCGGTTTCCCCGAATGCATCGAGGGTGGGTACGACATGTCCAAGGAGGAGCTCCTGGAGCATGGCGTTAACGTCTCGAGCACGCACGTCGATTTTATGATCGGCACGGACGACATCGATATTACGGGCATTACGCCCGATGGACGTGAAGTTGTGATTTTCCAGAACGGCCAATGGAGTTGGGAATAGTCCCAGACCGTGGTACAATGCCACCCGCGGGCCGTTAGCTCAGCTGGCAGAGCAGGGGACTTTTAATCCCAAGGTCCAGGGTTCGAACCCCTGACGGCCCACCCAAAGATTGTTGAGACGGTCAACTTCGGTTGGCCGTTTTTTTGTCGCCCTTTCATGGGTTCGAACCCGTCGGGGCGCGGAGCTGAGTAAACGCGTGAGCGTTTGCCAGCGCAGCGCGCAAGGCGCGAAAGCGCCGCAGCGGCAGCCTGCGGAGCAGGCTGAACCCCTGACGGCCCACCCAAAGAAAGGAAAACGAAATGAAAACAGATAGATACGGAATTAACGGCAGCACATTAAAGATAATAGCAGCCATTTCGATGGTTCTCGATCATGTAAGCAGGATCGTCCTGACCAATGGAATTATGACTCACGCATCGTACAGTCAGATATCAGACGAACAGTGGGCGATTCTAAGCGAGGCTTCGGATGTGCTTCATGTTCTTGGCAGAATTGCATTTCCCATATTTTGCTTTTTGATAGTTGAGGGATTTTTGCATACTCATGACATAAAGAAGTACCTGCGAAATATGCTTGTCTTCGCAATCATTGCGGAGCCCATATACGATTTCGTTCAAACCGGGCAACTATTCGACCTTCGGCAACAAAATGTTATGTGTGAGCTCCTGCTTTCCTTGGTCTTTTTGATTATTCTGGAAAAGATACGAAGCCTTTCAAAATGGAAGAGATGCATCGCAGAAATTGCTTTGATTGTTTTGACAGCACTGGCAGCTGAATACACTAAACTAGATGGCGGTGTGTATGGCATTCTGCTTGTGGCTGCATTCTATTTATTCCACGACAGCAAGGCCAAGATGATCTTTGCTGCAGTATGCGCAGTGCTCCTTTCGTCATGCCATATAGTTGGCGGCGGATTTGAGTTTGCTGCAGCTAATGTACTTAATCCTGATGCTGCTGCCGCGGTTGTTTCGTTGCTGCTTATCAATTTTTATAATGGCAAGCGAGGGCTGAAGCTGAAATACTTCTTCTACATTTTCTATCCGGCGCATCTTGCTCTGCTTTATGGTGTCTCACTTATTGTTTTGAACTGTCTTTAAAAACTCTCAAACAAGTCTCTGAAAGCAGAACTAAATTGACCCTAAGACTGCTTGTGAATTTCCGGAAGACCTGTGAGATACGAGGATAGACAACGAGGGCTGTAGAAAGATGCTTCGAAAGCATGAATGGCAGCGAGAAAATGAGTTCGGAAGCACCCCTCTGGATGCTCCAGCATAGAATAGAAAGCGATCGGCTCCGGCTGGTCGCTTTTTTGTTACCGATGCACGGTTCGAACCCGAACTTCTATATATAGGAACGCTTGGCGAACAAAACCTGCCTTTTACCGACGGGAAACAAATAGCTGATGCTTTTGGAGTAAAGTGGCGCTCCAGAGATGACCGATGCCTTAACACCTATAAACCAGCTGGTCATCGCCAATATCAGAAGCCAATGCTTCAGTTTTAACCTCAGTGATGCGACTGAGGGACCTATTCATTTGTGAACAAAATATGGAGTGCGCGATTCCCGCCCCCGGCGCCCCTCCGGTCT